>JAHDEO010000177.1:3363-13038 GCA_020628725.1 Saprospiraceae bacterium | reverse complement strand
TTTACAGAAAATCAGATTATAGATAAAAGTGAATCTTGTGTCAAACTTATCAAAGCACTTATAAGTAAGCTTGACGAACACAGAAAAATCAAGAAAGAGGATTTTCACTCTTATCTTGAAAAAGAGGATATGTGGAATTTAGAACAATCAAAACAAGCTGCAATAGAATTAAAACGACAAAAAAAACTTATCAGAAAAAAAATTATGAAGCCATTAGTAGCAATTGCCCAAGGAATTAAAATTAAATAGAAACATTGCCACCAACAAAGTGTATGACATCCATGCTACTAAATGCTCGCACTTAATCCCAAAAAATCCAAATTTCCGTACCTTCACACCATGCAATTTGTAAGTGTAAAAGGAGATTCCCCCAAAGTAAATTTTGAAGCAGCCATTCTAAATGGCTTTGCACCTGACGGTGGCTTGTATGTGCCCGAATCACTCCCGCAAATTTCATTGGAAACGCTTCGCAAATGGAAAAACCTATCTTACCGCGAGTTGGTATTTGAAATCGTGTCTTTGTTTATTTCTGAAACGATTATTCCGCCGAATGATTTGAGGGAAATTATCAAAACCGCTTACGATACCTTTGAAAAAGACAGCACCATTCCACTCTACCCGATGAAAACCCGGTCGCGCACCTACGTCATGGAATTGTTCTACGGACCAACACTTTCCTTCAAAGATGTAGGCTTGGCTTTTCTCGTAAATACGGTCAATTATTTCCTGCAAAGAAAAGGAGAACGCCAAACCGTAGTCGTCGCTACCACAGGCGACACCGGACCTGCCGCCGCCTATTACGCCGCCGGAAAATCCAACCTCGAAGCATGGACACTCTACCCAAAAGGCATGATTACGCCCGAACAAGAACGCCAAATGACCACGCTCCCACATCCGAATATTCACGCCGTAGGCGTATCGGGCTGCCCGGAAGGTGGCGACGATTTGGATGCCGTCATCAAAGCCATGTACGCCAACAAAGCCTTCAAAGAAAAACTCAATCTCACCAGTGTCAACTCTATCAATTGGGGCAGAATAATGGTGCAAACTGTTCATTATTTTTACGGTTATTTGCAACTCGCGGATGAGGTAGGCGAACCGATTGATTTCTGCGTACCGTCGGGCGGATTTGGAAATCTTGGTGCGGGTTCGTTGGCGCGATTAATGTGTTTGCCGATTGATGTATTGATTGTCGGAAATAATAAAAATGCTTGTTTGCATAGGATTTTTTCGGAAGGAAAATTCTCCAAAGCACCGATTTACGAGACGGCTTCCAATGCGATTGATATTTTGATTCCCTTGAATTTTTGGCGATATTTGTATTTTGTTACGGGGAAAAATCCAACGCAAATGAAGGCTTGGATAAACACCTTCGAACAGACGGGCAATCTTCAATTTGACGAAGCAACTTATCAAGCCTATGCAAGCGGTTTCCTCTCCACTTCAATTAATGATGATGAAACCCTACAAACGATAAAAGACATTTACGAAAAAGAAAATTATTTGCTCGACCCACATTCGGCAGTAGCCGTTTGTACAGCAAATAAATTGGCGGATAAATTAGGCGATAAAAAATTGATTTGCCTCGCAACGGCGCATCCCGCCAAATTTCCCGACATCATCAAAAAGGCACTCAACACCGAAGACCTGCCCGAACAAGCCCGACACCACAGCATCGAACTCGCCAAAAGGCGTTGCGAAAGAGTATATTTGTGCGACCATGAACATCTGGAAGAAGCCTTGATGCACGCAATGGAAAACGTAGCGCGGCACTCCCAGTCCGCGCCGCATTAGTCAGATTGACATGCTACTATGGACTATCGACCACCGACTATGGACTATGGACTATGGACTAATTTACTTTATCAAATTGAATCATAAAAGTCGTCCCCTGATTCACCTGCGAACGAAGCACGGAAATACTACCGTTAATTTTCTCAATCATTTTTTTAGCCAAACTCAAGCCCAAACCCGAACCCGAATAATTCAGCTTATTATTCAATCGTGCAAACATGTTGAAAACTTTGCCATAATACTCAGGTTTGATGCCAATGCCATTATCTTCAATTTCAAAGCAATGTGCTTCATCCTTTGGGGCGTAATTGATTTTTATATGAACATTTTTATTCGCATTAAATTTGGCGGCATTATCAATAATATGCTGAAAAACGGGTGTTAAGACCTGTGGGTCAGTGACGATTTTTGGAATCTCATTAAGATTGCTATCTACAAGTTGGATGCTTTTGTCGGGATATTTTTGCTTGATGGCGTAGGTGATTTTTTCAATGAATGCTTCAAAATCTATAGGAATGTTTTCCTCAACGACAATCTTACTTTGTCTTTGAAAATTATTGACATCATTAATCAATTGTCCCAGTTGTTTGCCACCTGTCACGACAAATTGCATGTATTCTTTCGCTTTAGAATCGTCCGCAACTTCCTTCATTGCCATTTGCCCAAAACCAACAACATCTCTCAATGGCTCCCGCAAATCATGCGACAAAATCCGATTAAATTCATCCAGTTCTTTATTCAATACAACAAGTTTATCATTTGATTCTTTGAGATTTTGAGTGCGTTTGATGACCTGTGCCTCCAGTTTTTTATTATACCTCGCTTTCTGATAAAATGCTCCAAAAAGCCCCAAAAAACACAAACCAAAAATTGCCATAAAAGCATACAGGAGTTTTTGCTGTGTTTGTTTTTTGGCGATTTCTGCGGCGAGAATGGCGTTGTCTCTTTCCTTTTGTTCTGAGTCGAATTTGATTTTTAGGTAATCGGTTTTTTGTTTTTTTTCATCTTCATCCATTTGTTTTTTTACGTCGTTATAAGCTAAAAGATAATTATATGCATCTTCAAAGTCTCCCATCTCTTTGCAGATTTCGTGTGCATTAGAATATGCAGTCCGCTTCTCCACAAAGTCGATAGAGTCAACTTGCTCAAGTTTATTTTTATAGATGTCGAGTGCTTTACCATACATTTTTTGAGACTTATATAATTTTCCAAGAAATTTTAAGTGTATGCTTTTCGCATATTCATCCTTTATACTTTCATCCAATTCTAAGAATTGTTCACTGATATACTGCGCCGAATCAATTTCATTGATTGCCAAATGATTCATCCCTTTAAAAAACAGGAAATCAGAGAGGAAAAGATTTAAGTCTTGTTCTTCTAAAAAAGGAAAAATATTATTGACTATTTTAAGGGCTTTCTTGTGTTCTTTTTTATTGTAATATGTCTCACTCAACTCCAAATTAGTTAAGGCGATGGTCATTGGTGGTGAGTCATAATTCGCATCATATTCTATTATTTTTGAGAAACACTTTATCGCTGAATCGTAGTCATCCTCATCACTATACAGTTGCCCCAAAGAATAAAGACTGCTCATCATCGAATGTGTATCTTTTTCCATTTCCGCATTTTCCAAATTGGTATAATAAGCCTTTTGAGCAGCTTCAAGGTCGCCAAGTACCATGTAGGTGTAGGCTTTATAATAATTGAACGAGCTAATGTGTTTCTTCAAAGCGTTGTCTTTCTTTGTAAATGGTTCGCTATCTACGATTAATTGATAAGCATCTAAGGGTTTTTGCTTATTCAATAAATAATTGACTCTGAATAGATGGTGTTGAAATAAAAGAGAATCGGCAAGCGGAATTTCCTGTTCAATTATTTTTCTACATTCTTCAAAAGCAGACTCAGTAATACGTACATTGCGATATAAATATTTATCAATCGAATCGAGATACATCCCAAACTTATCTTGTGGACTTGTTTGTTCTGTGAAAGTATCTTCAGAAAAAGAAGCAGATTGGGATTGAGCTTGTTGAAAAAATATAACAAAAACAAAAGTGCAGACGAAAAGGAAATAACTCTTATTCATAGAATATTATCGTTATACAGATGATGGATTGTATCCTGTTAAACGAAAGAATTATTTAGAAGTTGCAGAAGAAAATCAAGGTTTTGTAAAAATGAAATTTTGATATTTGAAAGAAATTTCATCAAAGCGAATAGTTGAATTATGACGCATTACACCATTTTAAATGATACATCTGTAAAAGATATTTTTGACCAATATGATGTCGGTAAAATATTGGAATACAAATTATTAAGTGGCGGTTCTGAAAACACCAATTACCGAATAAAAACCTCCAAAGATGAATACATCCTAACCATTTGCGAACAAAAATCCACAACAGAAGCGACCAATCTTGCACGTTTATTAGCTCATTTAAATAAAAATGAATTTGATACCTCTCAAATCATCCCAACTAAAAAAGGAATATGGAGTGGCGATTTTGAGGGCAAGCCAATTTTGTTAAAAACATACATTAAAGGAATTATCACATCTGATTTTACCGATCAACAAATGGAAAAATTGGGAAGCGACTTAGCCACTTTACATGGCATTGAAGCCCCCGAATTTGTTCCCCGACGCTTGGGTTATGGCATAGAACGTTTCGCGGAAGTACAGGCAAACGCGCCCGATTCGTCATTCGCTAAATGGCTGAAACCAACTACTGATTACATCCAATCTTTCATCCAAGATGATTTGCCAAAAGCATTAATTCACAGCGACCTTTTCTACAATAATATCATCACAAATCAGGAAACCGGACAAGTCACGATAATGGATTTTGAAGAAGCAACATACTACCATCGCGTGTATGATATAGGCATGACACTCGTGGGAACTTGTACTTTTGACAGGCAATTGAATCTTGAAAAAGCACAACATTTAATACGCGCTTATCAAGCTAAAAATACATTAACCGAAAAAGAAAAAAACGCACTACAAGCATTCACCGCTTACGCTGCTACGGCTACGGCTTTTTGGCGATTTATGAATTTTAATTTTGTACGACCCGATGAAACTGAAAAAGACAGATATAGAGAAATGCAGGATATAGCGATTCATGTGATGGAAATTCCGGCGGAGAAATTTTTATTAACCACTCAGAAAAAATGAAAAACTATTATAAGGGGTAATGCTTTAAGTGCTTAAAGCGGATAATACTTCTGGACACTCCTTTTATTTTCAGACTTTTAATGTAAATTTGAGTGTCTGAAAGAAAAGGATACGGAATGCTTGTATGTTCGAGTTAGGGGCAAGTAAAATAGAGGACGGCAGTGCAAATGAATTTAATTTGTACCTATATAACTTGAAAAATGAAATAGAAAAATATGGCAAGAAATGCAACAAACAAATTACTACATAAAGCTAAAAAATCAAAAAGTGATGAATTCTACACCCAATTTATTGATATTCAAAAAGAGGTTGAAGCCTATTTAGAATACAATCCTGACGTATTTCGAGGTAAGGTTGTTTATTGTAATTGCGATGACCCATTTGAGAGTAATTTTTTTCGCTATTTCGTTTTGAACTTTGACAGAATTGGTTTGAAACAGCTTATTACTACAAGTTACAAGCCCTCACCTGTTGCCAATACGCAACTTCAATTGTTTGGAAATGATGAAACTCTAACAAAATCCAAAGGTCGTCCAAAAGTAACTGCGAATAAGTTTATCATTAATGAAGTTGGTGACATAGATGGAGATGGAGAATTTAGCTTGAAAGATGTTGCATTACAATTAAAACAAAATAAGCAAAATGAATGGACACCACTACAAGGCGATGGTGACTTTCGCAGTGATGAATCCTTGTCACTATTGGAACAATCTGACTATGTAATTACTAATCCACCATTTAGTCTATTTCGTGAGTATATAAGACAACTTGTTGACTACGACAAAAAATTCCTAATTATCGCCAATATTAATGCTATCACTTACAAAGAAGTTTTCCCTCTTATTAAAGAAAATAAGATATGGTTAGGTACAGGAATGGGAAGATGGATTTCTGGTTTTATAGTGCCGCAGTCATATGAATTGTATGGAACTGAAGCCCGAATTGATGAAGATGGTAATAGAATAGTTGCTACTAATAATTGTCTTTGGTTTACCAATTTAGACCACGGAAAGAGACACCAACCATTACCGCTTATGACAATGAGCGATAATATAAAGTTCAGCTCTCATAAAAATATTAAAGGAAAAGAGTATGCTAAATATGACAACTATGATGCACTTGAGGTACCGTATACTGATTCAATTCCAGGCGATTATGATGGTGTAATGGGAGTACCTATTACTTTTCTGGATAAGTATAATCCCGAACAGTTTGAAATCATGGGAATGTGCGAGAATGAAGATTTGTATAACCTAAAGACTAAGGTATACACTACCGCAGAGTGTAAAAAGGCATATTTTGATAAGTTTGGTAAAAAAGGAACATATGATTTAAATGCGAGTGGTGTAGTGATTCGAGATGGCTTATTAGTAAAGGTATATCAACGCGTACTAATTAAACATAAAAAAATGTAAAATGAAAACAACATTAAGAACAGACATCTCTGTAAAAGATATTTGTGAAGGTTTCGTTTATAACGAGCTTGAAGGAAAGGGGCTTTTCGGGCTTTCAGGAAAGCTAACCATACAACCTGAATATCAGCGCAATTATATCTATGCTGATGGTAAAAAAGATGTTGCAGTAATAGACTCTCTACTCAAAGGATATCCCCTCGGATTAATTTATTTTGTCAAAGTAAGTGATGATGAGTTTGAAATTTTGGATGGGCAACAGCGTATTACCAGCTTCGGGCGATATGTTACCAACAAGTTCCCTTTCAAAGATGAAAATGGCATGGAACAATATTTTAGTGGCATTGCCACCGACAGAAAAAATAAAATCCTAGAGACAAAACTTACTATTTACGAATGCGAGGGCGAAGAAAGTGAAATAAAAAACTGGTTTCGTACCATTAATATAGCAGGTATTCCTTTAAATGACCAAGAAGTCAATAATGCCATTTTTTCCGGTCCATTTGTAACGCATGCAAAAGCAGAGTTCAGCAATAGCCAGAATGCAAATATCCAAAAATGGAGTGCTTATGTTAAGGGTAGTGCTAACAGGCAGGATTTTCTAAAATGTGCACTAGACTGGGTTAGTAAAGGAAATATTGTGGACTATATGAGTAAACACCGTAGGGATGATAATATCAATGAATTAAAGACATATTTCAATACTGTTCTTGATTGGGTAAGTGGAGTATTTATTGATGTTGAAAAAGAAATGTGTGGCTTGGAATGGGGGCGACTTTACGAAACTTATTACAAAAATGCTTATGCCCCGAATAAAGTAAGTGAAGAAGTCCATAGACTATATGGCGACCCTTTTGTCAAGAAGAGAAAGGGGGTCTTTGAATTTATTCTTGGTGGTTCAACTGATTTTAAGTTACTAGATATACGTGTATTTGATGAAGCGACCAAAAGAGCTGTTTATGCCAAACAAACGAAAGAAGCAAAAGCGAAAAATATCTCTAACTGTCCACATTGTGCTTTAGGTCATTCTGCAAATAAAAGTAAGATTTGGGCAATCAAAGATATGGATGCTGACCATGTAACCGCATGGAGCAAAGGAGGTGCAACAGATATAAAAAACTGTGAGATGCTATGTAAAACACATAACAAAGCAAAAGGAAATAGATAAACATGAACAACACCAGCCCTTACATTGGATATAATAGTTATGCTCCTTATGCGGTCATACGCTACATGTACGAAACCATCAAATCTTCGGCACCAACACAGGCGTCTCCGCCTTATACGCCTCATAATCCGCCTGCCCACCCCACTTCTTCTCAGCTTTCGCTTCGAGCATCGGCACACCACTCACCCGCGTTAGCAACAGCGTTACGAACACCGGTGAAATCAAAGCCACCCATTGCCAACCTTGCAACACAGACACCGCGATAATCGTCACGCCAACCCACAGCAAAATCTCTCCGAAATAATTCGGATGCCGCGAGCGCGACCACAAACCCGTTTGGATAAACTTCCCTTGATTCGCAGGATTTTTACGAAATTGACTTTTCTGATAATCTGCCATTACCTCAATAGAGAAGCCAATTATCCACACAATAAAACCGATGATGGCAAAAATTCCTATATCCACACGTTTCATCGCAGTAATGGCAATGATGGCAGGGGCAGAAGTCAGCGTCACCCAAAGGGCTTGAATGCCCCAAGCATTGAGGAAGCGAAAAAAGTCAGGTTTTATCTTATCAAAGCGGTCATCTTTGCCCGATTGCTGTATGCGACGGTAGAGAAACGTCCCCAATCGAATCGCCCAAACCATCACCAAAGCCACCAACATCACAGACCGCGTATCGGTATTTTTACTCAATATAAGCGCAGTAATCGTCACGGAAATATAAGTGAAAGTCCCCGTCAAATCGTAGTATTTCTCCGTCTGATTACGATAAGCCGGAATAAAAGCCAGCCAATTTATCAGAAACGCCAAACCCACACAAATCATAAAAATTGGAATGCCATTAACTTGCTGACCATTGTGCGAACCCGCCAACGCGACGAGCAAAGCAATCGTGGGGACAATAATCAAACTTCTGCGTACTTGTTGTTTATTCATTTTACCAGTTGCGAGTTACGAGTTATCGAGTGATACTATGCAGACTCAAATTATCTTAATTTATGGGTAACAAATTAACACAAATTTTGATTTACTTTGCAGCGAAAAAATAAAAAATGACTGTTACGCACACCTTCCAACACGAAGCCGTCAAAGCATACAAATTTGGCTACAACCCATTCGGAAAACCCAAATTAAACGTCCATGTATACTACATCGACGGCTTGCTGATTGATACGGGGCAAAGCCGTATGTCGCGGGAAGTGCTACGACACATTACGGAATTAGATGTACGAGAAATATTCATCACGCATCACCACGAAGACCACAGTGGCAATTTGCGTCCGTTACAAAAACATTTCAACTGCCCCGCCTACGCCTCTGAAACCTGCTGTGAATTGATGAAAAAACCACCCAAAATCAGCTTCGTTCAAAATGTATTTTGGGGCAATCGTCCGCCGAATCACCAACTCATTCCATGCGGCGAATCCATTAGTACCGATAATTATACGTTCCAAATCATCCCCATTCCCGGACATGCCTCCGATATGGTCGCACTCTACGAACCCAATAAAAAATGGCTCTTTTCTGCTGACCTATATGTGCATCATTACATCAAATATTTTATGAAAAATGAAAGCATGAACCAGCAAATTGAGTCGATAAAGCGGGTACTCGAATTGGATGTTGAAGTGCTATTCTGTGCACACCATCCGCAATTTGTGGATGTGAAAAATTTATTGGAAAAGAAGTTGTTTTTCTTTGAAAATTTCTACGCGCAGGTATCCGAATTATACGAAAAAGGTTATACCGCCAAGCAGATTTTTAAGGAATTAAATTTTAAAGAAAACCAATATATAAAATTGCTCTCGCATGGAAATCTTTCTAAAATGAATATGGTGAAATCGGTGATTCGGGACTTGGAAGACCTGTAAAGGCGATTTCAATCGCCTCGCGTCAATATCCCGGACCTACGCTTTTAGAACACGGAAAAACCAATTCTACATTAACCGACTCACCATTATATTGAGCAGGAATCCACTGTGACATATCTTCAAGTTTACGTTTAACTAATTTATTTTCAATTTCTCCTCCGCATTGGGCTTTGATATTAGTAATATTTCCTTCTTTGTTTATCTGAAATCTGAGGTATGTAGAATAGATTTTCGTAGCATCGTTCCTGACTA
>JAHDEO010000177.1:0-3353 GCA_020628725.1 Saprospiraceae bacterium | reverse complement strand
TGCCTCCATAGATTCTACTATTGACACGTTGATTAATGTATTGCTTATTGCAGACATACTTTTCTCCATTCGTCATTCCTTCACATGCTGTAAAATAAGCTATTTTTTCAGGGCGTATAAAATTTCCGTTGTCAGATAGCAAAGGTGCTGATTCGTCAGATACTATGTATTGTTTTTCATCAAATTCTATCTCCTCCGCCATCTCAATTTCTTCCTCTATTTCAATAATTTCATCCTCTTCTATTTCGATAACCTCGTTGATTTCTTCCGCCATATTCTCCTTCAATTCTGTCTTATTTTGAGTAAATAAAAACGACCCTAAACCCAAATTCGCTGCAACAACCAGTCCTCCACTCACCAAAAATATAAGGGTCGGCAAGGCACTCAACAAATTCCCATCAAATAATGAGCGACGACGAGCTGTGCTTTTTTCTTTTTTGTATGATTTATGTTTTTTATTGTATGTCATGATGTTTGTTTTGATGAATGGAAGGAATTAATATCCTGCACTTGAGCCACATGGGAAAAACAATTCTACATTGACAGGTTCGCCCTTATATCGGGCAGGAATCCACTGCATGTTTTTAAGTCTATTTTCGAGGAATATATTATAATCTTCCTTAAAACATCCGGCTTCAATGTTAGTGATTTTTCCTTCTTTAGTCACTACAAATGTGAGCGTATTGTAGTCTGCCGACATATAATAATTTCTGGAGAGTGAGACATGATCGTTTGCAAAGATACTACGTCTTTTGACAATGTGCCGCTTATTACACATCTCTTTCTCACCGTTTGTCATGCCTTCACATGCTACAAAATAAGCCATTTCTTTGGGGGTTATCAAGTTACCGTCACCGGACTTTAGTGGTTCATATTTATCAGAAACTATATACTGTCTTTCGTCAACATCTATGGTTAAAAACATTTCGGTGTTTACCGCAACACCTGCACGTTTGCCGGGTATCCAATGAGGCATCATTGGAAATGTCTTTAGTACAATATCACCCAAACCGTTCGGGTCTTTATAAATTTCGGGATTTACCACATTACCATCCTTATCTACCACAAAACGAACATGCACCATACCTCCTCCCTTACCGATATATGCTGCCGGATATTCGAGATTATCGTAGATAAAACTTCTTGCTTTATTTACTGAGCAATGCCATTTTTTATCCTCATGCTCGATATCTTCACAGCCCGGAAAAGCCGGTTTTTCATCAACCGATTGGTATATTTTTTCGTCAGATTCTATGGTAGTCATTTCCTCTGTTTTCGTGTTGGTTTCTTTTTCAATTTCTTCATTCAATTGGTTTTTATTTATGGTAAATGGCAACGATTCCAAATTCACCGCAACGAACATCCCTACATTCACCAAGAATACAATAGGTATTAATATTTTCAACATATTTTCCAATGATGATGAGCGACGGTAGTATCTGCCTCGCCCTTTTTTATATGATTTTCGTTTTTTGTTGTATGGCATGATATTCAATTTGATAACCAATGACTTACCCAAAAATACATATAATTTTTTACAACTGCCCATCACTCATCGAATCATTAATTTCATTCATCAACGCACTATCTTCATATCTCAAAGGATGAAAATAACGCGCATAATCCGGCAATTTCGTTTCGCTCAATACGTATTTTGCACAAAGTTCTCCCGTAGCACAAGCACTCATCGTACCATATCCGGCAAGTGCGCCCACCACAAAAACATCCGGCATTTGTGTAGCTCCGATAAGCGGAAAATTTTCTTTTGTGCGCGTGTAGTAACCCGCGTATTGTATGATAGGACCCGGAATATTATTTTGATAATCGGCTAATTGTGGAATAAAACGACTCGCGCCTTTCAGTACCACTTGCGGAAATAGTTCCAACGTAGAAGGCTCCCACATAGGTTGTGCAGCAGTCGTATTGAACGCCCAGCCCAATTTTATTTTCCCCGATTCGGGTTTGATGTGCAAGCCGCCGGGAAATTCATCTAAGAGCCATTTGTATTTCTCATCCGATGCAAAGAAGGTGCGTTCTTCCTCCGACCAATCCAACACCTGTCCATCCGCATAAATGGTAAATGGCATATTGGTCGGGATAATTTTCTGTGGGTCAGATACCATAAATTTTTGTTGGAGGATATTTTCTATGGGAAGTTTCATACCGAGCATCTTGGCGATATGCCCGATAAATGGTCCCGCAGCGATGACGATTTTATCTACATTTATGATTTCATTCGTGTTTAATTTGATTTGAAAACCAGATTTATTTTTGAAAATATCGCTGACCTCTCCCGTTAAAAACTGCAAACCCAAATCTCTCGCCTTGCTCAACATCAACATGCCCATTCCGTACACATCAATATTTCCCGCGTTTTTTATGCGAACTATTTTTCGTACTTTCTCGCTAAAATAAGGACGCTCACTGCGAATGGTTTCGGCATCGGTAATTTCCTCCATCACATTATCAAATACTTCCTGCGAATTGGTCGGAAAAATTGGTTTATCCACATCAAAACTCACAAAATCGTAACCCGAAAAATTCATACTGAACGCATCTTCGCCATACTCACGTTTCAAATCTTTCATCAACTCAATGCTGTGACTCGAAAACTCCGTCATTGGTTTTTGGGGCCAAAAATCCCTGAAATTTTCGCCTGACTTGCTTGTAGTGTAGGATAAGGGTTGGTTTTTATCCACTAAAATGACCTTGAGGTTGCTTTGTTTTTTCAGCAAATAATACGCGGTGGCTATTCCGGCAATTCCTGCACCGATTATGGCGATTGTGTTGTTGGTTTTTTGCATCTGTTTTGAATTTTATTTTAGCACGACAAATATAACAAAGCGCAAGCATAACTTGTGATTCAATTGTTTTTGTATTAACTTGCAAAAACGATAAAACCTCGTTACTAAACCATTATACATTTTGCTGATATGAATACGGAACAACTACATCAAGAGGCATCATTAATGACGCAACGTGCGTTCGTTGCACGAGGATATGACGAGGAAGAAACTGCCCATAAATTATTTGAGAAGGCTTTTGAACTCGAAAAGCAAGCTGCACTTTCCTTACGAATGGATTTTGACAATGAACCCACTCGAAGTACGTTGTTCAGAAGTGCGGGTAGCCTTGCCATGAATTGCAAAAAATATCGTGAAGCAGAAAAGTTATTCGCTCATGGTTTGGCGGGCGAACCTCCAGAAAAAATAATGCATCAACTGAGAAAATTCTTCTACCAAATCACCAAGCATTTATATGAGGAAGCAGAAGCAGAAGTCGCGTGATATTTTACCCAAAAAGCCCATACAAAGTCTTCAAGGACAACAACACCGTAATCCCAATCACCACGC
>JAHDEO010000176.1 GCA_020628725.1 Saprospiraceae bacterium | reverse complement strand
GCTGTGTATCCGTCACAGTTGCCCAATCTCCCGAAGCATGGCGTTCTTACGAACAAGCGTTGAATCAATATAAAGCCGAAAAATATGACGCTGCCATTCCCTACCTAAATGAAGCTATAGAGGCTTCGCCTGATTTTACGGATGCTTATCACATGCTTGCTGTCTGTTATGATGAACAAGGCGATGTCAAAAAAGCCATTAAAAATTATAAAAAAGTAATCGCAGAGAAAGACGACGAGAAAGCGCTATACAATCTTGGATTGCTTTATCTTTCTGATAATCAAAAAGATAAAGCCATACAAGCTTTTCAAAAATCTGTTGCTTTATCCCCGAATTATAAAAAGCCTTTAAAGCAATTGGCATCGCTTGACGTTCAAACAGACGCTGATGCTTACCCCGGTGAAAAAAATGATGAAGCGGTGCGTTTGTACACTGTTGTAGACTTGTACGAGCAAGGCATGTATCAGAAAGCGATTGATGCATCACACAAAATTCGCCCGTCGGATGTAAATGCGAAGGTATTTTATATGCGTGGTATTTGTTATGAAAAATTGCAGGATAAGGATGCGGCAATTGAGGAGCATTTTAAAGCGGTTGGTTTTGACAATACCTATTTGGATGCTTACATTCGATTAGGATTATTGCATTTTAATAAATCAGATTATTGGGAGGCGTACAAGCATTTTAGCCGTGCATCGGATTTGGATGAAAATGATTATGAATTGATAGAATTTGCAGGCAAATCAGCGTATTACGCGGAGCGTTATGATGATGCTATCGAGGCATTTAATAGTTATTTGGACCATCAACCACAGGATGGCTCAACACACTACATGTTGGCAGCCGCCTACACTCAAAAGGGTAATGAAGCAAGAGCACGTCAGCATCTTGACATGTCTGCCGATTTGGGTTATGCCAAAGCAATCGAAAAGATTTCAGGACAATTTATCAAAGATGAAGATATGAAAGCTGCGGCTATTCCTACATCAGAACGTATGAGTAAAAAGGAGTCAAAAGCAGCTAAAAAAAGAACGAGGTCGGATAAGAAGTAGTTACGGGTTACGGGTTACGAGTTGCGGGTTATTTTTGGGGAATAAGTTTGCCATTTCTTCTATGTCAATTGTTTTGGCGCAGTTGAAATGTTCTTTGGGACAGGCTTTTTTGCCGTGTAATCCACAAGGACGGCAAGCGAGATTTTCATTGGTTTGAATAATATGTGATTCGTCTGAAAGGGGTCCAAAACCAAAATCAGGCACAGTGGAACAATAAACTGCCGTTATGGGTGCATTCATCGCGGATGCCAAGTGCATGGGGGCAGAATCGTTGGTGTAAGTCATCCGGGCATCACGTATGAGGGCTGCTGATTGGAGTAAGGAGAGTTTGCCCGCAAGATTATAAATACCGGGATGATGTGAGGTGGTTTTTATCATCTCGCATGTGCAACCGTCAGCAGGGCTGCCAATGAGAAAGATATTCATGTCAAGCGGCAAGGCTTCTGTGAGTTGAATCCATTTTTCGGCGGGCAGTTGCTTGGTAAGCCATATTGATGCAGGAGCTATGCAAATATAATCATCTGATTGGTAAGGGCTTACCGATTCAAAGTCATCATTAGACGGATAAAGTGCCGGACGAACAAACTCATCATTCGTAAGGTGCTCAATCAATTGAAGGTTGCGGCTCACTTCGTGAGTGCCGTTTCTTAATTGGTGTTTTATTTTCTTACTGTAAAAAAAAGAAAAAGGATTTTTATCGAAACCAATACGTTCATTTGCTTTACTAAATCCCGTTAAAAATCCGGAAGTAACGAAGCGATGAGTATTGATAACTGCATTATATTTTCGTCGTTGAATTTTTCGGGCGAGTTGAAGCAGATTTCCGTATTTGTTTTCTTTTTTATTCCAAATTAGAACTTCGTTGAGTTTTGGGTGTCCTTCCAGAGGACTTTCATTTCCTTTTCTCACCAAAAAATCTATAGCAGCATTAGGATAATGTTGATGTAGTTTTTCGATAATTGGAGTCGCCAAAATAACATCGCCAATAAAGGCGGTTTGTATAATTAAGAAAGACTTCATAGTTGCGAGTTACGAGTTACGAGTTACGAGTTGAACAAATATTATCATTCTTAAACCCGAAACCTATAATCCGCAACTTATTACATTATATTTCATTGGAATTTGTCCCGATAACTATCGAGGATGGATTTTGAAATTTGAGTTTCCGGCGTGCGCGATACCCGATAACCATAAAACTCAACGGAGCAAGTGTCATCACAGGCAAGCTACTGTAAAACGGTCGCGGCGTTCCTTTAAAATGATGAACAATCAAAATCGCAGTAATTGCAATTGCACTTGCCGCTGCTGCTCCCGCTAAAATGCTTCGCCATTTGTACTGACCGCGTTGGCTGATGGTTTCGCATAATTTGACGATAGCTCCACCGAAAAACCAAGTATATATTCCCTGCTTCAATGCCGCAATACCAGCTAATTGCCAACCAAAATCAGCATTTATCCAGTACACTACGCTGCCCAAAAAGACACCACCGGCAAAGCCTGTTTTTAGGTTGATGTATTTGCTTATCGTCAATTTAAATGTTCTTTGTAGTAATCCACGATATTTTGGAAAGTACCAAGCAATTTTGGAAGCAATTCTAAAGTATATTCTTCTTCATCCACCCAAATGATATTATTTTCAAGTTTTAGAAATTGCCATAATTTACCATTGGTGACACAGCCATAAAGCACATGCACAGGATTGTCATAGATTTTATTGTATTCTCTTGCACCGATGAGTTGTGCAGCGCATTGTGAAGTACCTGCCTCAAGGTCATGTTTTTTTGCTTCGACTATCGTGATGATAGGCGTGTGAATATCATAAGTACCTGCATTTCGTGCCAAAATAAAATCACATTCACCCACCAAACCACGTTCTTTATCAGCATTGAGCTGGTCGCCCGAATGGATACTGAAGAACCTATCATTGAGTTTCAGCAGCTCAACTAATATCGGTTTGACTATGAATTCTGATTTTGCTTTTTCACTTCTTACGGGTTGTGTTTTGGCAATTTCTAAATCTTCTAATAACCTATCTGATGCTTGTATTTCCCTGATACCGGAAAAAAGTTTTTCTACTTTATTTTCAACATCAAAATCAGCTTTTAAGTCTTTGAATGTGAAATTACTGTATGCCATAATTTTCCTTTTTCACAAGATACAAAAAAACAAATACATTCGCTACGCCAACCAATATTCCTCATCTCCAAACTGCCGATCTTCAAAAGGTACATTTTCTTTGTTCCATGTCTTTGGTCCAAAATTGAATACCCTCTGTACCCAACGAGTCAATAAGAATGACAACCAATACATAACAGGTACCACTACCAGCGTCAGGAAGGTCGCAAAAGTCAAACCGTAAATCACTGTCCAAGCCATCGGTCCCCAGAAAACAGCATTATCTCCACCGATAAAAATCTGCGGATCGAGGCGTGATACGAAGCTAAAGAAATTGAAATTGAAGCCGATAGCCAGCGGAATTAAACCCAATACCGTCGTAATCGCCGTCAGCAATACGGGACGCAAACGAGTTTTTCCACCATGTACGATACAGGCTTTTACCATATTGTTAGGTAATTCCTCATTGTCCGCCAAACCGAGTTCTTCGCGTTTCCGTTTTCGGGTGAGTTCGATATAATCAATAAGTACGATGGCATTATTTACCACAATTCCCGCAAGCGAGATTGTCCCGACACCAAACATAATCACAATCAAATCCATACCCGTAAAAATATAGCCCAAAAAGACCCCAATTGTACTAAACAAAATGGACAGCAAGATAATGATCGGCAATGCCACTGAATTGAACTGCGTCACCAAAATGATAAAAATCATAAACAGCGCGACCATAAATGCGGTTGACAAAAACGACATCGCTTCTGCCTGTTCTTCTTGTTCGCCTGTAAATACGTAGTCGTAACCCTGTGCCATCTCGTAGTCATCCATTGCGTACTCCAATTCTTCGATAATCTCGTTGGCATTATACCCCTTAATCACATTAGAATAAATGGAAATAACACGCTTCATATCCTTCCGTTTGACAGAACTATATGTCGAAGAATAACGCACGTCTGCCACCGCCGAAATTGGAACTTGGTGCACACTACCCGTTGCCTGACTGCGGAAAGTTACCCGTTGTCCGAGGAGAGCATTGATGTCATTTCGATATTTTTCATCTACCCGCAATTGAATCGGATATTCATCTTCTCCCGCCTTAAATTTGGAGACTTCCCGACCAAAAACAGAGGTACGAATCGCCCCCGCGACTTGCTGCGTAGATACTTCATAACGCCGTGCTGCATCTCGATTGACACTAATTGTCAGTTCGGGTTTACCCAAGACCACATCAGCGCGAAGTTCTTCTACGCCGGGTACATTTACATCATTCAAATAACGCAATACATCCGCCGAAATTTTCGATAATTCCACCATATCATCGCCCGAAATTTCAAGATTAATAGGCTTGCCCGTAGGCGGTCCATCTTGATTTTGGTCTACAACTACCGATAGCCCCGCATAACCCTGCAAACTCTCACGAATTTCTTCCATGACCTCTATCGTGGATATATCACCGCGTTTTTGTGCTACTACAAATGCCGTTGTAATACGCGCTTTGTGTGGCGAAGCTCCCGGTTCGGGTGGTGCTGCGGGGTCGGATGTTCCTTCACCGATTTGGGTGAGTACGGCTTCTACAATTTCTCCGTAAGGCTCTACCGTTTCAGTAACTTTTTGTTCGATTTCTCTGACAATTTTATTGGTCGTTTCTATATCGCTGCCAATTGGAGTTTCTACAAAAACATTGACATAAAGCGGATCGGCAATAGGGAAAAATTCGACTTTAGGCGGTGAAACGCCCAACATTCCAATTGCGCCTACAAGCAGCACAAACGTACCGAGCAGCGTAAAATGCGGCGCGATTTTGTATAATGCCGCCCGTATGAATTTGTCATAACCACGCTCCAGAATGGGTAGTATTTTATTTTGAAAAAAGAAACTTGCGGGACGCAGTAAAAAGAAATTCACCACCGTAATAATCGCTATGATGCCCAGTAAGTTTCGCGCCCACATTACTCCCGCAAAATGCATGATAGTTGCCAATACGATTGCGCCCAATGTAAATACCAATATGTTGATAATTTTGCGGCGTCTTGCCCTTCTATCATCTGCTTTTTCATCCACCCGCATCAATACGGATGTCAATACCGGATTAATTACCAATGCCACAAAGAGTGAAGAACTCAGCACAATAATCAGCGTAATCGGCAGATAACTCATAAAGCTTCCCATGATACCGGGCCAAAATGCCAAGGGCACAAAAGCCGCCAAAGTCGTCGCCGTAGAAGCGATGATAGGCCAAGCCACCTCACCTGTTCCTTTCTTTGCTGCCTCTGCGCCGGAATAGCCGTCCTGCCTATATCGGTAGATATTTTCGACGACCACAATCGCATTATCCACCAACATACCAAGTGCCAAAATCAGCGAAAACAGCACCACCATATTCAAGGTATAGCCAATCGAATTGAGAATCAAAATACCCATCAACATCGACAAAGGAATGGCGATACCCACAAAAAGTGAGTTCCGGAATCCCAAGAAAAACAATAAAACCACGACCACCAAAATTACCCCGGAAATGATACTATTTTGGAGATTATCGACTTGGTCGCGGGTTTGGATGGAGAGGTCGTTAAAAAGACTGACCTTGAGTTCTTCAGGGAATTTATTCTTCGTTGCAGTCGCTACAATTTCCTTGATTTCGTCGGAAGCTGCCAACAAATTTTCCCCTGCCCGCTTAATTACATCCAACGAAACGACAGGTAATCCGTCAGAACGTGCATAGCTCGTTCTTTCTTCAAATCCCATACGTACCTTTGCAAAATCACGCAGATAAACGGGCTGCATACGCTCACTTTTAATGATAATATTTTCAATCTCGCTGACCTCTTTAAACTCGCCTACGATACGCAAGGCACGGCGCAAATCCCCGGTCTGCAATTCACCGCCTGACATGGTGATATTTTCTTGTGCAATCGCATTTTCGATGTCGCGGAAACTCAATTTAAGGGCTTGCATTTTGGGTAAATCTACGTCAATTTGCACCTCGCGTTCGAGTGCGCCCTTGATTTTTGCTTCCGAAATTTCGGGCAATGCCTCGATCTCATCCTGCAAATATTCCGCATAATTCCGTAATTCATCCACGCTCAAATCTCCCGAAATATTGACTGTCATAATCGGTATTTCAGAGAAATTAATATCCGAAACCTCCGGGTCGCTTGGCAAGTCATTGGGCAGGTCGGCTTTGTCCACTGCATCTTTTACCTCTTGCAATGCCTTGTCGATATTCATGTCGGTATTAAATTCGACAATGATATTGGCAAAATCCTGTTGTGAAGTTGACGTAAAATCCTTCACACCCGAAATGGACTTAATCTCCTTTTCAATCGGACGTGTGACCAGATTTTCCATATCCACCGCCGAGTTACCCGGATATACCGTAAATACCGAAATCGTCGGAATCACAATCTCAGGAAATGCCTCCTTCGGCATATTGATATACGACCGCGTACCGAACAATAATATCATGAATGTCAACAAGAAAATACTTGTTGCATTATCTACCGCGAAGGTAGTGAGGCTAAATTCGCGGTGGAGTTGTTGTTGATTATTTGTATTGTTGTTATCCATAGTTATATTCGTATGAATGGATTTTTTATAAACGTAAAACGATTTTACAAATCGTTCTCACGATGGATGGAGAGACACAACATTTTTGTAGATAAAATTCATGAATTTTATCTACAAAAATGCACTACATTCTATCCTTCTTTCGCCTCAATAATCTTAATCAATTCCCCGTCCGACAAACTTCGCGCACCAGCCGTGATAATCATCTCCGACCCGTCCAATCCGGCGGTGATTTGTGTTTCCGCTTCGTAATTTTCGCCTGTTTCGATGAATACTTTTTTAGCACAATCGCCATCATTACCGCAGATAGATTTCACATAAATGTAATCCTTACCACTGACGTCCTGTTGGATAAGTTCGGTAGGCAATACGATGGCATCTCTCGCCTCAAATTCCTTAATCAGCATCAAAGCCATGAGATTTGGCTTGAGTAAACCGCTCGAATTATTCAGGTAAACTTCCGCCTGAAAAGTCCGATTATTGGCATTGATACTACGTCCGAAAGACGAGATTGGTGCAGTGCGTGTGATACCCAATGCCGGAAATTCAATCTCCACTCTATCGCCTACTTTGACCGAGCGCATGTAGATTTCAGGTAAGTCAGCGACCACTTTTACACGTCCGGTTTTTAGGATTTGAATGATAGGCGTGCCCGGTCCCGTCACTTCGCCTTGATTGACCATCACCCTGTCTACGATACCCGACATTGGCGAATACACATTGACTTTTCCAAGTTGTGATTGTGCAGAAAGAATGGATTTTTCTAAGCGTTCCATCTCATTTTTCGCAGCAAGATATTCGATTTCTGTACCGATATTTTGTCGCCACAATCGCTCGCGTTTTTGATAGACGGTCGTGGCAAGTTCGAGGGCTTTGCGTATCTCGTCGATGTTGCGGTTCATCGTCTCTCCATCAGTAACGGCAATCAGTTGACCTTCGGTGATGAAGTCGCCTTCGCGCACGGTGAGTTGGGTGATGCGCCCGCCCATTTCACTACTGGCATAGCCTGTTTTATCAATTTCGACATTGCCTTGCATTTCTATAAAACGCTCAAAATCTTTGCGTTGCAAAGGTGCGGCATTGACCAAGCGACGTTTTTTGACTTTAGAAGCCGGGTCGAGTATACCAATGCGATCCGTCAATTCTTCTATCTTCTTTTCTGTCTCGCGTAATGCTTTTTTCTGTTTGGATAATTCGGTTTTGAGGGTTTGTACATCATCGGTTTCGGCGATGTTGAGTTCTTGTTCTCCACCACCACAAGCGACAAATATTAGGACGATTAAGGGTAATAATATCTTTTTCATTAAAATTTCATTTAAAGCGCAAGTTCAAGTGTCAAGTACAAGTTCAAAATGAAAATTTGGCGCAGCCAAATTCAAAACTTGAACTTGATTCTTGAACTTGCGCTTGAATTTTTTTTATCTTTTTCCAACCGCATTATCCAAGCCTGATTTGGCAACTACAAGGTTATAAATCGCATTATTATAATTGGCTTGTGCTTCGTATACATCGCGTTCTGCTTGAATGGTTTCGATGCTGCTGCCGATGCCTTCGCGGTATTTGATTAAGGTGGTATCGTATATTTTCTGTGCCAATTCAAGATTTTTCTTGGCAGTGGAAATGCTTTGTAAAGCGGTCTTGTATTCGATTTTAGAATTGTGTGCTTGGAGTTCGAGCGCACGTTTGAGTTCTACTTCTTCGTTTTTGATTTTATCCACCGAAATTTTTGCCCGTTCGATACTATTTTTAGTTCTAAAACCATCAAATATTGGTACATTCACCTGCAAGCCGACCAAGAAACTCGGTATCCATCCCACACCATTATCCTGAAATAATCTGTCCGCATTATAATTCACTCCATACGACGCAAAACCTGCAACACTTGGATAATATCCCGCTTCTAATCGCTTCAAATTAAATTCATTAATCTTGTAGCGTTCTTGAAATATCTGAAATTCAGGGCGTTGTGTTATATCAATTGGTTGGCTAATATCCACTTCGAGGGCATCCAAAAGGAGGGTATTCACATTATCTGTCAGAATAATATCTTTCTCCACCGGATAGCTCATTTGGTATTTTAAAACATTGTACAACAAACCGCGTTGGTCTTCCAATTTATCCAACTCTACATCAAGATTGGAACGCGACAATTCGAGTCGTTCTACATCCAGATTTTCTACAAATCCCGCATCATACAAGGCACGGGTTTCGGCGAGTGTTTTATCGAGACTTGTGATATTATTGAGCAGCGTTTGTTTGGTTTCATCAATAATCAAAGTCGCTACATATGCTTGACGGATGTTATTCGTAATTTCGACTTCTGTAGCAGCTACTCGGCTATTTACCAATACTCGCAACTGTCTTGCTGCTTGCAAACCAATCAAATACGACCTGTCAAAAAGCAACATACTTAAATCCAATTGCCCTGATAAGCTATTTTTTAGACCAAATGTCAATTTCTGATAACGTTCGTCATCAGGGATTTCTTCGGGCGGAATAGGCATCATCGTAACAGGGTCAATCACAGGTCCGAAAGCCGTCACATCTACGATATTGGCGGGAAGTTGAAGGAAGCGTTGTAAGCCAATTTGTCCGCCAAGTTGAGGGTAGCCGATAGCTGCGGTTTCTTTGATTTGGAACTCGGCATCAGCTTGGTCGAGTTCGATATTTCGCATGGCGGTACTGTTCTTTATACCATAATCAATCGCCTGTGCGAGCGTGAATGGCTCCTGTGCCATCACATTGACCGATAAAAACAGCGCGAAAAGCAAGGTAAGGTTTCCTTGCAATGTATTAATTTTCAGCATCTTGAATATGTTGTTCTAATATTTTCAAACCTTTATCCGAAGCTACTCCGCGCATGTGATACATGACATGTGCAGTGTGCAATTCGGAAGTTTTGTATTGTGGATAAGGGAAAAGTGTATTATTGAGTAGCAATTGGGCTTTTCCGATGAATAAGCGTGCAATAATATCCTCGCGTATATCCTGACGATATACGCCCTCTTTCTTTCCTCGTTCGAGATTTTCTATGATATGTGCAAAAATAAATTCATGTGAATATCCTTCAATAATTTTCCATCCATCAGGATAATATTTTTGTAAATCGTATAAAGCGGCAGGATTGATTTTTTTAAGTGTTTGATTCACATGAACAGCAATGTCCAACATCTCTTCAATCGCGTTTTTTTGTTGCTGTCTCACAGAAACAATAAACTCCTGCTCTTCTTTCATTGCCATTGCTATACAACGCAATATCAAGTCGTTTTTATTATCGACGAATTGATAAAGTGTTTTTTTGGAAATGCCCAATTCGCGTGCTATGTCATTCATTGTCACGCTTTTAAATCCGTAACGAAGAAAAATATCGCTCGCCTTTTTAATGTATTGAATTGTTTTATTTTGTGTATCTATTGACATTATTTTTTTGTAAATGGAGGGCAAAAATATGTCAATAAAACGTAGGAAACAATTTTTGGTTCAAAAGTTTCCAAAGTTTTTTTGTTAAAATGTTCCTTGTTTCTTTTTCATAGGTATATGTTCTTTTTTCTTGTGAATTGGGTGTGAACTTTTTATGGTTCGATTCATTGTATAAACATGATACGTTTCATCTGAAAACTGTTACTTTTACGTCTTGATATGAGAAAAATATTTGCGCTGCTATCTGTCATGTTGATGTTGTCGGCCTGTGGTGGTGAAACTCCCAAAATGGAGAAAAATACCGTTCCCAAACTTTCAGATGTCCCGCTTGGGAAGTTAGTTTACAAGAAAAATTGCGTGCTGTGTCATGGTGCAAAGGGCAATATGGGCTTGAACGGCTCATTCGATTTGACGACTTCCAAATTGACGTTGGAGGAGCGTATCAATGTCATTACAAATGGCAGAAATACAATGACGCCTTACAAGAGTATTTTGAAGGAAAATGAAATCAAAGAGGTCGCAGAATACATCGAAACATTACGAAAATAGTAGCACAGTCTGTAGACTGTGATTTATTTTTTGCTACGCAAAAAATGGGTGCGGTCTACAGACCGCTTTACTTGAAAATAATGATGCAAAACAGCTATAAAGTGATTGGTTTGATGTCTGGCAGTTCGCTGGATGGATTGGATATTGCGTATTGTAATTTCGAGGTGAATGATGATGTAGTCGCTTGGCAACTCCTTGAAGCAGAGACGATTAAATTTGACCCGAAATGGACGGCACGACTCGCGCATCTGCCCGTACAAAACGCACGAACACTTGCTCAAACGCACACCTACTTTGGCAGATATATGGCGGAGTTGGTGAATAATTTTATCCAAAAAAATAATATCGCTCCTGACTTGATTGCCTCACATGGTCATACGATTTTTCATGAACCGGAACGTTATTTTACCACTCAAATCGGAGATGGTGCTGCGCTCGCTGCATTGACAGGCATTACGACGGTTTGTGATTTTCGTACACAAGATATTGCACTTGCAGGTGAAGGAACTCCCATCGCTCCGGCAGCCGACCGCTATCTATTTCCCGGTTATGATTTCTATTTGAATATTGGCGGGATTGCAAATATCACTTGTAATTTAGGTGAAAAATATATCGCTTTCGATACTTCTCCCGCTAATCAGGTTTTAAATTTATTGGCAAATCAGATGCAAATGCCCTTTGATTTGAATGGAGAGATAGCACGTAGCGGTCGCATGATTCAGGAGTTAACAGATGAATTGAACGCGGTTGATTATTTTCATAAAAAATATCCTAAATCACTGGATAATAATTGGATACGGCAACATATTTTCCCCATTATACAAAATAATAATTCGGAAATTGCGGATAAACTGCATACGTATACGCGCTTTATTGCCATTCAAATTAAAGAAAGCGTCAAGCGTATATTTGAACAAGATTCAATAGTCTTGTTTGAGACTTTATTAAAAGCGTCCGATGAGTCAGGACATAGTTCCGGAATTAAGTCGGCGGACATCTTGGATATCTCAGGCGATAGGAGGTATCGTATGTTTGTAACCGGCGGTGGGGCATTTAATCAATTTTTGATGGAGCAAATACAAGCGGAGTGCAAGTCTTTTAATGTAGAAATTGTATTGCCTGAAAGGGAAATCATTGAATACAAAGAAGCTATTTTGATGGGATTGATGGGCGTATTAAGGATGGAAGGTTTGCCAAATTGCTTTAGCTCGGTGACGGGGGCGGAGATGGATACAGTAGGAGGGGCGGTGTATGTAGCACAGGCTTCCAGCCTGCATGATGATATTGCAAACTAAGCTAATGTAGACAGGCTGGAAGCCTGTGTTACCTAAAACTAAACTAACGCGAAGCAGGCTGGAAGCCTGTGTTACATTATGGAAAAAATAACATTCGTAACAGGTGGGACGGGCTTTGTCGGCGCATATTTATTGCGCTATCTCGTGCGAGGTGGTGTGCGTGTACGTGCCTTGCGGCGTGCAGATAGTCCGATGGATTTGGTGGAAGATATTGCAGATAAAGTCGAATGGGTGGAAGGCGATATTTTGGATGTGCCTTCACTCGAAACAGCGATGCAGGGTGTGGATAATGTATATCATTGTGCCGCTATGATTTCCTTCGACCCACGCGACCGCAAGCAGATGATGAAGGTGAATATCGAAGGCACAGCGAATCTGGTGAATCAGTGTTTGTCACTGAATGTCAGGCGATTGCTACACATAAGTAGTATTGCAGCATTGGGACGTGAAGCGGATGTGCAACATGTAGATGAAACGGCAAAATGGTCGGAAAGTGCGCTCAACTCCAATTATGCTATCAGCAAATTTAAAGCAGAATGCGAAGTGTGGCGTGGTATGGCAGAGGGCTTGGATGTGGTAGTCGTGAATCCCTCGGTAATTATAGGAAGCGGTTTTTGGGATAAGGGTTCAACGGCATTATTTAAGACGATAGGGAAGGGAATGAGATTCCATCCGGCAGGAGCCACCGGCTTTGTGGATGTACGCGATGTGGCACGGGCATCAATGGAACTGATGAACAGCAATATTTCCGGTGAGCGTTTTATTTTGAATAGCGAAAATATGACATGGCGCGATTTTATGACCTTGACTGCTACGCAATTACAAGTTGCTCCGCCAACTCAATTGATAAAGGGCTTGCCTTTGGAGGTTTTTTGGCGATTGGAATGGTTGCGTAGTCGTTTGTTTGGAGCAAAACCTATCTTGACCCGCGAATCAGTACAAAGCACCACACATACTTTTTATTTCGATAACACTAAAATCCGTGAAGCTATCGGGTTCCAATTCTTACCCATAGCCGCTACGATACACGAAACCGCCGCACACTTTATTG
>JAHDEO010000678.1 GCA_020628725.1 Saprospiraceae bacterium | reverse complement strand
CTTTGGAGGGGGCGGGGGGAGGAAAACACGTTACCAACGCAAAATGTTACAATTTGGGATTTGGATTTTGGATTTTGGGATTTGGAACTTGGAACTTGATCTTGTACCTTGCATTCTTTCTTGCTATTCGCTATCAAGCACACCATACAATTAACAAACAATGAATACAACGACAATTAAAACGATTCCATTAAAAGATTTTTTCAAAAATCCGGAAAAGACTCGTTATACCTTGTCGCCCAACGGGGAATACCTTGCCTACCTCGCTCCATATAAAAACCGGATGAACATCCATGTACAACAAATAGGTAGCGATGAGGTACGCAGACTGACAGGAGTAGATGACCGTGATTTAGCGGGATATTTCTGGGCAACTAACGACCGCATACTCTACGTACGTGATTTTGGTGGAGATGAAAATTTTCACGTATTCGGTGTAGATATTAACGGAGGTAATGATAAAGATTTGACACCTTTCGACGGTGTATTGGCACAAATCATTGATGATTTGAAGGATGACGAGGAACATATCATTGTTGGTTTAAATAAGCGTAATCCACAGATTTTTGACCCATATCGACTCAATATCAATACCGGCGAATTAGAAATGATTGCCGAAAATCCGGGCAATATTACCAGTTGGATGACCGACCATGACGGTAAATTGCGTTTGGCAGCATCCACCGATGGCGTCAATGGCAGTCTTTTGTATCGCCCGACAGAAAGTGATGAATTTAAAGTCGTCATTACCACAAATTTCCGACAAACGCTTGCGCCTTTGTTCTTCACTTTTGATAATCAACACATTTATGCATCGTCAAATTTAGGGCGGGATAAAACTGCGATTGTTGAATTTGATATTGCCAATGGAAAAGAAATCAAAGTGCTATATGAAAACGACCAAGTAGACGTAGCCGATCTCACGTATTCGCGTAAGCGTAAAAAATTGACCCTCATTTCGTACGTAGATTGGAAGCGGCAGTATGAATTTTTGGATAAAGAACGGGAAGATTTACAAAATCAACTCGAAAACAAAATCGGAAAACAGTACGAAGTCGTAATAGTTAGCAGCAGCAAGGCAGAAGATAAATTTCTGATTCGTACATATAGCGACAGGTCGCTGGGAGCGTATTTTTTCTACGATAAAAATACTGATAAGCTCGAAAAAATCACCGATGTCAGTCCGTGGCTTGATGAAAATGACCTTTCGGAAATGAAGCCGATCAGCTACACATCACGAGATGGACTTAAAATCAACGGCTACCTCACCTTGCCCAAAGATGTCCCTCACGAAAATCTCCCCGTAGTCGTCAATCCGCACGGCGGACCGTGGGCGCGGGATGCTTGGACCTTCAATCCTGAAGTTCAATTTCTCGCTAATCGCGGTTATGCTGTTTTGCAAATGAATTTTAGAGGCAGTACAGGTTATGGACGCAAATTTTGGGAAGCCTCCTTCAACGAGTGGGGACTCAAAATGCAGGACGACATCTCCGACGGCGTACACTGGTTGGTGAATGAAGGCATTGCAGACCCTAATCGAGTTGCCATTTATGGTGGTAGTTATGGCGGCTATGCAACCTTGGCGGGGATTACATTTACGCCCGAACTTTATGCTTGTGCGGTGGATTACGTTGGTGTGTCCAATCTTTTTACTTTCATGGAAACTATCCCGCCATATTGGAAACCGTATCTCGAAATGCTCAAAGAGATGGTGGGTGATCCCGACAATGAAGCTGACTATAAGCGACTTCGCGCGACTTCACCTGTCTATCATGTTGATAAAATCAAAGCTCCGTTACTCATCGCACAGGGCGCAAAAGACCCGCGTGTAGTACAAGCCGAATCCGACCAAATGGTCGAAGCACTTCGCAATCGCGGTATTGATGTAGAGTATATTTTGAAGGAAAATGAGGGGCATGGCTTCCACAATGAAGAAAATCGCTTTGAATTTTATGACGCCATGGAGCGTTTTTTAGCGAAACATTTGAAGGGATAACAATTTTTTTTAACGGAATTATCCATTTATTGGTTCACCGCGAAGTCGGTGGAATATTTATAGAAAA
>JAHDEO010000175.1 GCA_020628725.1 Saprospiraceae bacterium | reverse complement strand
AGGCAATTCTCACCCAAACTCACACCTTTGACGAACTTCTCGAAGCCCTCGAAACTGCCAATATGCCTACCTATGTGCGCGGTGGTTCGGTCTATGGCGTGACGGTGGACGGGCGCAATTATCGCTTTTCTACATTGGGATTTTCGCCGCAAATTGAAGCACTGAATGAACAACAAAACCTATTGGACGAAATAGACGCTATCAGACAAAATGCCCAAGGACGCAGTGCCGAAATAGAGCATTTTCACAGCTTTGAAAATCCGTATGAGTCATTCGATCAACCCGTAGAAGACAGCTTTCCTACTGACGATTTTGACCTTGATAATGATACCGGAGAGGACGGTTAAAGGGGAGGGTGTGTCCTTTAGAATGGTGTGGTCAGGGACATTTTTTGGTGTAAAAGACAGCCCTTTGTCTTATAAAAAACGTCATCGTCACGGCAGTTGAATTTTAAAAATACGTCATTTTTGAAGGTGGTATTACGGGGTTTTGTGGTAGTAGAAAATGACTTATCAGTATTTGGAGTGTAGGGATTATGTCGGATTTTTGGTGGTAATAATGTGACGATGACTATGGGCTTTGTGCAGGTGTAAAAATGTAGTGGTATTCGACGTTGGTAACGTGATTGAAGTAAAGTGGTGAGAGAGCAAGATTGCATGTTCCCTGTAAACTTTTCCGCTTCGCTCCAAAGTTTTCAGCTTCACATGCATCTTGTCAGGGGAAAATCCCCTGAAACCCCTTGGCGGTTAAAGGGGGTCAATCTTCTTTTTCAATGTCATCAAACCCCTCCGAAAAAAACTCCTTCGGCGAAATATCCAATGCCTGCAACACACGCATCAGACTACTAAATTTCATATCACCGCCATTCTCATAACGTCCATATTGAACACGATGAATCTCATGTTTGAAGGCAAATTGTTCATAGCTTGACTCGCGCTCTTTACGCAGTGCTTTGATTCGCTTGCCGAGATTTTCCAATTGCTTTTTTGTGTACTCATTATGTAGCTTTCTCATGGGGTAAATAAAGATAAAACACTAATTTCAAGGTACTACTATAAAATATGTAACTTTAAAGTGGTTATTTTTCAAACTTTATCCCTACATTTGACCGATATTCTCTTTTTGTACATAAAAAATCATTTCATTATGGATAATTTGAAAATTAAAAAACGCTGTGGGAAAGACCCTCACACATTGCCCGAAGGCAAGAAAAGCATTGCTGCCGACGGTTGCCCGGATGTCTTTGAATTGGAAAACGGAGACTTCGCAATCATCGGTGTGCGTGTAACGAGTGCGCTCAAAACCAACCTCCCTGAATCTGCCGGATGTGGCTCGGATGAGGAAATTGTATATGTGCCTCGTTATGTACTTGCCAATGCCAAGCGGGATATTCCCGATTATGAGGGTTGAGACTATCGCGAAAATTGCTATACTGTTGGAGTATGTTCTGGCAACTACTCCAACAGCATTTATTTGATATCATCCAAACTATTTTCCTTGTACTTGGATTCTATTTGGCAGCAAAATCATATCAGGATGATGACCGTTCGCGGCAAGTAGGGCATCTTCTACAATTGGGTGAAAGCTATCGTAAAATCAAAGAAACACTTATCGAAAAGCCCGAACTCGCCTCTATTTTCAACACCAAAAAAGACGCTTCAAAAATCACGACCATTGAACGCAACTACATTCAACAGGTCATTATGCAAATGTACTCGGTGTATATTGCCACGAAATTAGGTCAGTTTGACTCCTTTGAAGGGATAGAAAACGATATCAGAAGATTTTTAAATTTTCCACTGCAAGCCGCAGTTTGGGAGGAAATCAAAGAGTTTCATGACAGAGAATTTGTGGAGTATATCGAAAGACTTCAAAGCGAATAATCTTCAAACAAAAAGCCCCGAAAACTCACATTTACGTTCGGTAAAATTTAACTAATTTGTAGTTCATTGAAAATAAGGGCAAATCATAGGGTACTTTACTAAAAAAGCTGCTTAGATTAATTTTCTGACCAATTATCCAAGCAGCTACTTATGATTAATAGTACTCAAATTTCGGTAAAACTTAGCAGGCTTCCAATACAACAAGTTGCTTTAGCGCATAAATTTAGTAAGCAGAGTGATGTCAAAATCACAGCTTCAGCTTATCTAAATGGCTTTTTTGTGATGTTATCCAAGGGACAAAATACCATAGGCTGCTGGGCAAGCGAGTTAAGTTATGCACTTGGTGAAGTAATTTCTCGAAGTGGATTATCTAATAAAATACAATATCCACAGGTAGATTTTACCAAAAGCCTATTGGAAGATGTTTTAGCTAAAAAAATACTCGGCGCACAGCATAAAAGTTTGAACAGTCATTTATTGAAGCATTTTGAGCGTGTGTTAGTAGAAGATAGTGTATGTATAAGTCTTCCTAAAGTATTACATGAGATTTTTCCCGGTGCACATAGCAAGACTGGACAAGCTGCCACAGCACGCATTCAGTATCGAATGGATATTAAAGACGGCTCCACCCACCGTCTTGAAGTCCAATCTTTTCGGGATAATGATGCTAAGTTTTCAGCAGATATTTTAGAGGATTTAAAACCCGGAGATTTGGTCATCAGGGATTTAGGATACTGGTCATTGAAGGTCTTTAGGGGCATCATTAAACGGGAAGCCTTCTTGCTGACTCGTCTGCGTTTTGGTACTAATTTATATGATGCAGATACACAGGCACATATTGACCTTAATGAGCATTTAAAAAATGCAGACCAAAAAAATATTAAAGTGATCAAAATCAATGTTTTGGTAGGTGCAAAAGAACGTTTACCATTGCGTTTAGTTGCCATTAAAGCACCAGCTAAAGTTGCTAATGAGAGACGTAGAAAAGCTAAAAAGAATAGAGACCAAAGACAGAATCATTCCCAAGCTTACATGGAACTTTTGGACTGGACAATATTCCTCACCAATGTGGAGGAGGATGTCTGGACACCGCAGCAAATGCTGGAAGTATATGGATTCCGTTGGCGCATTGAAATTGTATTTAAAGCATGGAAATCCAAGTTAAACCTTCAGCGACTCTTTGAGAAAAAACAAAGTATAAGTCCACCTAGAGCATGGATAACTATATACTTGGTCATGTTATGGATTATAATGTTCTTTATCCCTGTGTTCAACTATATGCTCATAAAAGTTTATGAGCGCACCGGGAAGTGGTTAAGTATTTTAAAATTTGCCCAATTTTTCAAAGACCATTTTGTAGAGTTGATGAGTGACTTCACTCAAAAACGTAATACTGATTTTTGGGTCAAACTCATCGCAAAGCACTGCACATATGAGAAGCGAAAGAAAATCAAAAACTTCTATGAAAAATTATATATGTTAAATTTTACCGAACGCTAATGCGAAAACTCAGGGCAATATCACATCACTTGTGATATAAAATAACTCAATAAGTGACTGCGTTGTTCTTCGGGTATCATCTCTAATTGTGTCTGTATAGCATCGGCATCTGTGGGCAAATAATCAAAGTCAGTCACTAAGCTATTCGCTGAAACACAGACCGAACTTGCAAGTGTTGTTCCGGTATGTTCTTCAATTTCGCGCTTGGCGACTTTGAGAATGTAATCATACGCGAGTCCGATAACATCCATGTTGAACGGGTCAATACTCTGACTTTCCGCTTGTGATTTGATGAAGTCTGCGAAGTCGTTTGTGTTGACATCACATTCGGATAAAATTTCACTGCAACGTTGCAAATCTAATATGCCGATACCAAACAGATTTTTCAGTAATATTCTCATAATTATAAATTGAATTGTGGAAAGAATTTGATTGAAATGAAGATCAAGTTGTCGTGGTATCTTTTTGTTTTTCAAGACTTTCAGTTATCATCTGATAGTATTCAGGATGAATTTCACAGGAAATAAAATTGCGTTTCAAATCTCTGCAAAGTGTCAATTCCTTACCACTTCCACCGAATAAAATAAAGCAATCATCATCGGGCTGTGTGCAGGATTTGATAAGCATTTCAGCTAAACCGAGCGGTATTTGACAGGGATGTTTAGTCTTGTCTTTTGACATGTTTTTCACCAGATTAAAGTAAAACCAACTGTATGGCATACGTCCCTTACGACCTTCGGCAATCAGTTTTTTGATACGTTTGTCATTCAATTTTTTGTAGGGAAGGGCAACATTGTCTTTGTAGAAATGATTGTCTTTGGATTTGGTAGCATGAAGAATGCTACGGTGCGCCCGTGTAAATTTGCGTGGACTATGACCGATATTTGTATTATACACCCAAACATAATCATTCACATCGTAAGCGTTTTCCTCTAAATATCTCACTCGTAAATGTGCGTTTTGCTTCGGGTAATTTATCATAAATAAATTGCCCGTAGGTTTCAATACGCGCATACATTCCCGCGTTAGTTCGATATACCATTCGATATACTCATTCCATTTTGTAAGGTACTTTCTGCCGGAATAATTTATGCCTACACCATAGTCGGGGTCGCCATAAACCATATCCAAACAATCATCGGGAAGAGAACGCAAAACCTCTAACACATCCTTGTTAAAGACCTGATTACGAAAATTTTGAAGCATTGAAAAAGGGAAGGAAAATTAGGAAATGAATAATTCCTTTGATGCCACTTGACTGTCCTGATTATCCAATTTTTGTTGTTAGCCTTTGCACTGATTCAATACCTGCCAAAAGATGTATGTGCTGTTCTTCTTAGATTCATCCTACCATAAAAGACATGAATAAAACAAGAGATTTTCAGTGAATTCACCGTGTATTATTAAAGCGAATTAGACGAGTTCGCAAGCCATTTCAGTTATACCGAATTCGGTAAAATTAAAATTGGACAACTCACCTCGTCTATGCAATAATACACTTGCAATTTGACTAATTGAAAATCAAAATTATGGCAAAAAATAGAAAAATTATGGTCAAAGGAATTGAGGTTAAAATCAATTTAATGCAGGAGACGGATTACATTTCGCTCACTGATATAGCCCGCTACCAAGAAACGCAACATACTAATGACGTGATAAGAAATTGGCTACGTAACAGGAATACTATTGAGTTATTAGGGCTTTGGGAATCCTTACACAATCCGGATTTTAAACCCGTCGAATTCGACGGGTTTAGAAAGCAAGCCGGTTTAAACAGTTTTGTTTTGAGTCCTAAAAAGTGGATAGAACAAACAGGAGCTATCGGTATTATCTCAAAATCAGGCAGATATGGCGGTACGTATGCTCATCAGGATATTGCCTTTGAATTTGCCTCTTGGATGTCGGTAGAATTCAAACTTTATCTCATCAAAGAATTTCAGCGACTCAAAGCCGAAGAAAATGACCGCCTTCAACTCGACTGGAATCTCCAACGTACCCTCACTAAAGTCAATTACACCATTCACACCGACGCGATTAAAGAACGCCTGATTCCACCGGAACTTACTGCCCAACAAAAAGCAATGGTCTATGCTACCGAAGCGGATATGCTCAATGTTGCATTGTTTGGAAAAACGGCTGCCCAATGGCGTAGTGCAAATCCCGAAGCCAAAGGCAACATGAGAGACGATGCTACTTTGGAACAACTCGTTGTCCTTTCGAATCTCGAAAGCATCAACGCTGTTCTTATTCGACAAGGATTGACCTCACAGGAACGTATCGAACAACTTAATCAAATTGCGATTACCCAAATGACTTCATTACTCAAAAATTCGAGCATCAAAAAACTAAAATAACTCAAATAAACAAAAGCAGATTCTGCAAGGTAGTACCGTTGGTATTGCCTTTTTATTTCCCTAAAATCACTCACCAAAAGTAAATAGAACAAGGCATTAATTCAACTCGTAAGCAGCTCCCCGCGAAAGCAAAAAGTAGTGTCAAGGGCGAGTTTGTGGGAAAGCCTTGTGTGTAAAGCAACTTGTTTATATACCCTTTACACTACTTTTTGCGAAGCTACCTTTGCTTGAGAGTTGATTTAATTTCTTTAAAAAGCTGCAATTTTCAAAAAAGAAAAACATCTGGTTTTAGAAAGCAAGTCAGTTTATTTTTAGTCCTAAATAACTCGTCGGTGATTCAAGAAAATATCGTAATGTAAGAATTAGGTAAAAACTGCTAAGTCAATCATAAAATATTCCCATATAAAATTTGGAAAAACCCTAAGCACTACATATATTTGCGGAATCAATATCTCATTGCTCCCATCATTTCTGTCAAAGAGATTCATTGATTTGGTCAACTCCTGTGATAACCTTAATTTCATAGTGAGGCTTGTGCCTTATTGTCCTTACACAATATTTCTCTTTTCTTTTTTTAGTGGAATTTAAATATTAAATCAATTGCTTATGCCCACAGAAGCATCAACTACAAATGACCTTCAAAACAACACGGACTCCATTGGTACATATCTTATCAAAGGCGATATTTCCGGCATACAAGGCTTTATTTTTAATGTCAAATCCGACGGGGCGGCGCGTTCGCTCAAAGGGCGGTCTTTCTTTTTGAAGATTTTGCTGGAGGTGGGGATGCGCTTGGTGTTTGATAGCTACGATGTACCTGATGCTGAACGTGAAGCGGCAAAGGTTTCCACATCCGGCGGTAATTTTATTTTGAAATTAGAATTGCCTGACGACCACAAAATCAACGAAATACAAAAGGTACTCACCAAATCGCTCCAACTCACCGGACTCAATATGATGCTTTGTGCCGTAGCAGCCACCGACGATTTTAAGGAAAGTAAAGAACGTCTTAGTCGTGCCATACGTGAGCGTAAGTATCAGCTTTGGCAAGACGATTTTTCAACGTTTACAGATTTTGAAAAAGAAAAAATCCTTGCATTTTATAATGAGCGTGGAGGTGAAAAGAAGAAGAATAATTGGTCGGATTTGACGAATGCGCTGAAAGAAAACAAGCATGTTAGTATTCAGAAAAAATGGAATGATGCACTCATTCACGAATTTGATATTAAAAATCACATCATTCGATTTGCCGGATATGAAGTTCGATTTAATCGGAAAGGTGAGGGAATTGATTTGGAAAACCATTTGGAAAAACTCTTTCCATTAGACCATAAGAAAGATATTATCAGCTTTGAAAACCTTACAAAAAACGGCTACGGTATCAGAAAACTTGCCGTATTAGCAATGGACGTGGATAATCTTGGTGCATTGGTAGAGGAAATTGAGGACTTGGAAGAACACCGCGAATTGGATAAAAAGTTAAGTCATTTTTTCAATATTCAAATCCGCGACCTTATCAATAAATCATATAAAAACGAAGTCTATACCGTAACCGCAGGAGGCGACGACAGTTATTTTGTGGGAAAGTGGAATACAATGATTGACCTTGCCATTGATTTGAAACGAGCATTTCACAAAGAATTTGCAAAAGAGCGTAGTGAAGTTCTTGAGAAAAAGAACAAAGACCTCACTATTTCTGCGGCTGTCACCATTGTACATCCAAAATTTCCCGTTATACGTTTCGCGCAAATGGTGGATGATGCCTTGAAATCCGCTAAACAGGATCATCCTGATTCTCGTGGCAATGTCAGCATTTTTGGAGAAGTCATCAAATGGAGATTTCTTGAAAATGAGATTAGTGAGATTCGAAGAGAATTGCAGCCCGTCAACTATAATGGACGAAGAAATCAGGAAAAAGTACAAGCTATTTCCGGCGGTCTATTGGCAAAGGCGCGGTTCAAAACTTTGGATGTGATAGAAGGTGACGGTTTGCGTCTTTCCCACTATTGGGAGTTGAGCTATTTTATGAGAAATTACGGAAAAGACGGACAGAAAACACTGGCAAAATACAGAAATCATCTCAACCAAGCATCAAACGCCCCAGATGAATTTACAGCACGTAATTATAAACTTATTTTTCCGATTGCCGCACGTTTGGCGGAATTAGATAACCGAAAATAAATCAATAATTTATGGGACAAGAGAATTATAAAAAACAAGAAGAAATCATTACAGCAGAAAGCCTAAGAAATGATTTTTTTGAAGGAAAACCACTCAATGATTTGCTCAAACTTCCCCCAAAAGATTCAAACGAAAAAGCAGATGAATTGCTGGTAAGATTGATTGTAGGCGGAACTGATAAAATGATGAAAAAACACGCTCAGAAAATTACCTACACCCAATTGCGAAATGTTCTTGCTAATGTAAAGAAAAAAGAATTTGAGCAGGATTATACCGGATTGCTTCGTGCCATTCCAAAACTGGCATACATGGAAGGTCGTCCACAAAAAGAAAAAGGTGGTGAAGCTATTATTGCCTTTGTACGTGAGTTGGCATTTGAAGTAAAAAGTAATAACGAATATAAAGCCTTCGAGGAAATTATTAACACCTTCGTGGCATATCATAAAGTTCACGGATAAAAAATAAATATCATGGCAAAATTAGTATATAAACTACACATCACAGGCATACTCAAAGTAGAAACTGGTATGCATATCGGCGGTTCGGAAGCTGAACTTGATATAGGAGGTATTGATTCCTCCGTTATTAAAGCCAGACGCAACGGGGAAAGAATCCCCTACATTCCCGGAAGCTCATTAAAAGGTAAATTGAGAAATCTTATTGCGCGTAGCAAAGGATATACTTCCAAGAATGATGATAGAGACGAGACTGAATCGCTTTTTGAGGGTAATTTGGCAGTTTTTAATGGCAAGAACAAAAAAACTGACCGTTTTGAAGATTATAAAGCCGAAAGAAAGAGAGATAAAAGGGATAGATTGGTGAAATCTTCTATTCCGTCTCGCCTTATATTCAGAGATGCTTACATGCTCAATGAAAAGTATAAAGAATTTTTAGAGGATAAAGCTGAAAACGTCATCACAAGAGAATCAGGAGGGGCAAATCCGCGTCACTTAGAACGTGTTACCGAAGGTGGCGAATTTGGAGTTGACATCATAATGGATGTTTACAAACGTAAAAAAGATGAATCCAAGAGAGGCAGCGAAATAGCATGGGAAGAAGACAATGCTACTAATTTACTCAATACACTCCGTCTTGGCTTCCAACTTCTCCAAAGGGATTATTTGGGGGGAAGTGGTACACGCGGTTATGGTCAGGTTTCTTTAAAAATGAATTCGGTTAAGGAAATTCAATTTGACAAACATGGGAATGTAAATATTGAAAATTACAAGGACGAAAATGGAAACATTTATGAATTTGACTTTGAAGGTATAAAATCAACAGCCACCGCATGAAAATCATAAAAATTCCCTTGCGCCCATACACGCGGGCGCACTTCGGCGAGTTGAAAATTGACCATGACCTCGCCCTGACCGATACGGCGGAATATGCTCATTCGGATACCTTGTTTTCGGCATTGGTACATGCCCATGCACGCCATACACAAAAGGAGGATGCAGAGGATTTTGTGAATTATTTCAAACAGGATAAAATCAAAATTTCCTCGCTGTTTTATTATCTGACCAATGGCGGTGAGACGGTTTATTTTTTGCCCAAACCCGTGCATTTGAGCATTTACGATGCCAAAGACGGACAACATAAAATCCGTAATAAAATCGCTTATGTGTCGCATGGCGTGTGGCGGAAGGGTTTGGAATCGGCAAAGTGGTTGACGGGTGACGAATATGTGTTGATTGATAAAAAAATGGTGATGACCCAAGCTGAATTTGAGGCATTGGGCTTAGAGGAAAGCGATAAAAACCGACTCAAAATCTTCTCCATTGTCACCACGCCCAAAAGTCCGCAACGTGCCGACGATAATGCCGCGATTTATTACCAAGCCGATATACAGATTGCCGCCAAACCTACGCACACAGGTACGGGAGCGAAGGATGATTTTGAAATCGGTTGGTACTACATCTACGAAGCCGAAGGACAAGCCGAAACCGACCTCCACATCGCCACAAATATCATGGCATACACAGGCATCGGCGGCGAAATCACGAATACCGGACGCACGCCCGAAAAAGACCCCGAAGCCATTACGATAGATGACTTGCCCGATGCAGCGCAGTATTGCAATGCTTCTTTGCTGTGTCCGGCAGATGCGGCGGAGTTTGCACAAGTCGAATATTATCAAACGACCTTGCGCGGTGGCAGGCGCATATCGAATGAGGAAGCCGTCCGCGTGGTGCGTATGATACGCGAGTGTGCGCTTATCCAAACCAATGACATCAAAGGGCAAATCCCAAGATTGGGAACGGATAATAATGGACGTGATATTTTGAGATTGGGGAAACCTTTGTTGATTCCTTGTAAGACACCGTACTGACGACTTTAGCCGTCAAGTGTCTCGTTGTTCCGCGACGGCTGAAGTCGTCGGTACGGGGACGGGTCAATCAACATTCGATGTTTAGACCTTATTTAGCGAGAAAGCAGGGCGATAGGTGAAGTCACTTGAATTGAAAATACGGATGTTGAATGTTTTTTTGATTGGGAAAATAAGGCGGTAATGCCAAAATGGTTGGTTGGTGATGTATGGTTTTGTTTTGTGCGAAAAGGGTTAGAGCAGCCGTTTTTCCCATAAAAAGAATAAAAATATTTGATAACTGAATGAAAACCCTGTACTGACGACTTTAGCCGTCAGGTGTCTTGCTGTCTTGCGACGGCTAAAGTCGTCGGTACAGGGAGCGATTTTGACAAATGTATCAAAATAATTTCCCCCTCAAAAACCTAAAAAAAGAACCGTCATTCCGCGCTGCGACGCGGAATCTGCCCGGCTTTTAACACCATTTTGAACATGTAGAGCAAATTCATGAATTTGCTCTACATGTTCGGCATCGTGCCAAGATGTAACAGATTCCGCATCGGGGTGCGGAATGACGGTTGAGTTTTGAGTTTTTTTATTTGCAAATTTCACCAAAAAAACAAATTAAAAATATATGCAACATGGCGAATAAATTCGCCTGTACGGAATACGGAAAAGCAAAGACAATGACAAAACACCAACACCACAGCTACGACCTTCGCATACAGCCATTGAGTCCTTTGCACATTGGCAGTGGCGAGGAGTTGACTTCGACGGGCGAATATTTTGCGGATGACAGCAGCGTCTATTTGCTCGACAACGATGCCCTCATGCGGCATTTGGCGCAGGAGGGCTTGTTGCGCGACTATATCGGGCGCATTGACGCGGCGGGCAACCAACTCAACTTCGACAGCGAACTCGCCGAACTGTTTGCCACCGATGTACAGACGATGCGCGGACGACTCAAAGCCGAGTTTGCCCGACACGAACTCCGATTCAATAGCGGCGACCTTTACCGCGCCGGTGCCAATGACATCATGCGACGATGTGTGCGGACGCGCGGCAATGCCTACATTCCGGGCAGTAGTGTCAAGGGCATGATTCGGACGGCGGTGGTGGCAGAACGACTAAGAGCTGACCGCCCGGAAATGCGCCGGTTTGACGAATATATTGACGACTGTATCCGCGAAAAAAGCGAGCGTCCGATTGCGCGAAATTGGGCGGAATTCGAACGCCGGTTTGCCACGCCTTACAAGCAATTGCCTGACTTCCTGCGCGTGAGCGACAGCCCGGCGGTGGCGGATTCGGAAGTGGTGGTGGAGCAGGTCGTCCGGCAGAATTTTTATGGGGAAAATACGGCGGGTTTGGATTGGTTGTGCGAGTGTATCGCGCCGGAGGCGGAGGTGGCGATGCAGTTGACGGTCTATCAGTCTGACCGCGTGGGCGACGATTTGCTGAGGGGCAATGTCCGCCAAAATCTCTTCAAGATACTCAATGCCCACTCCCTGCGACTGATTGAGATTGACATCGGATTGCTGGAGGTGACGAGTGCCGTGCCGCAACTCAAATCAAGCCTTATCGAAAGGCTGACGGACTACCGCGACCGCATCCGCCAATCGGATAATGAATACGCTATTGCAAGGCTCGGACAGGGCAAAAGCCTTCATTATCAGACCATTGCGGCATTGATAGGCGATAGGGCAAAGCGCGATACGTTTATGCAAATCATCAGCCGCCGCGTGGATAGCGAACGGCGCATCGTGCCACGCAGCCGCAGCCTGACGGCGCATGACCGCATGTTGGGTTGGGTCAAAATCGCCGCGCCGCCCAAGCCCGTCATCGCCCTGCCCGCCCACCGCTTGGAGCGTATTGAGGTCGGGCAAATCCTCCCGCGCGTACTCGTGACGGGCAAAAAACGGGTCAGCTTCGTCCTCAATGACCTCCAACGAGACAACATCGCGCTACACGTCGATAAAAAACGCGGATTCGCCATTCCCGATACCGATACTTTCGTGAAAGTCGTGATTAAAGAAATGGCAAAAGACGGCAGAATCACGCAAGTCACCATGATATAAGTCCCGGCAAATCTCAAGCAACTAATTCCAAATCCCAAAGCAAAAAGTACTTTGACATCGCGGACAATTTTTTTATTTATTTTTTTAGGAAATGATAATCCGTTTAGACTTGAAAAAGTCACGGAAGTCTTTGTTTCGGATGATTGAAGTGGCTTAGGAAATGATAATCCGTTTAGACCAAAGCTTCGTCAGCAAGGTTTAAATAGTTCACATTGAAGTGGATTAGGAACTGATAATCCGTTTAGACATTTGGTCGAAGGTGCGCTGCATGAGGGAGTCGGCGTCAAAGTGACTTAGGAAATGATAATCCGTTTAGACCTTTTAGATTATACGATGCCTGCCAAGTGCATTATTGAAGTGGCTTAGGAACTGATAATCCGTTTAGACTCTCGTGTGTTCTTTTATGTGTTGAATGTAGTCATTGAAGTGGCTTAGGAACTGATAATCCGTTTAGACCAAACTTCCAAGTCTTCAAAATTGCCAGTGTAATTGAAGTGGCTTAGGAAATGATAATCCGTTTAGACTTCTTCCGTTTATTTCTATTTCTGTACTCTTGTTGAAGTGGCTTAGGAAATGATAATCCGTTTAGATATGTTAAAAAAAACTTAAATCTAAACATAATGTTGAAGTGTCTTAGGAACTGATAATCCGTTTAGACTGTTTTGGGTTTGTGCGCTGGCAGTCAGTGCAAAATTGAATTGTCTTAGGAAATGATAATCCGTTTAGACAAACTTGGGCAATTACACTCGTCGAACATATAGT
>JAHDEO010000174.1 GCA_020628725.1 Saprospiraceae bacterium | reverse complement strand
TGCCGTTAGGTACTCAATATTTGCCACAATAAAATTTCATGCGTTTGCCCTTCTGTATTTCAATTATCCATTCGGATACAATTATTTTATTATTAACACAATAAATTAGTCCTATGCAAACTAATCTTTCGATTATTTTAGTCTGTCTTTTTATCAGTTTTGGAGCTTTTGCTCAACACAATATCTCAGAGTTACCAACTGCTATTAGTAAAAACGGTATACCACCGGACAATAGTGCTATGCTGGATATCCAAAGCTCCAAAAAAGGTGTATTGGTCCCCCGGATGACTTACGAACAAATTAGAGCTATATCTTCCCCCGCAGAAGGCTTGATGGCTTATGACACCGATAGCCACTGCTTGCGGATATTCAATGGCACCAGTTGGGACTGCCTTTATCAAAAACTTGGACTTTTCAGGGGGCAACAAAGTATATCCATGCTTGGAGGCGCAGGTTCTCAATACGCATACGACATTGCAGCCGACGCAGCAGGTAATGTTTATGTGGTCGGTAATTATGATGGAACAACAGTATTTGGAAATACCACCTTACCGGGTAGTAACTATAATAGCGTGTTCATTGTCAAATATGATAGTTCCGGAGCAGTCGTGTGGGCAGAAGAAATAATAAATACCGACATCGAAGGTTATAGCCTGGGTTATTCAATTACCGTAAGTCCAAATGGCGATATTTATGTGGCAGGATCTATTGGAGACTATTATGAATTGGCGATAAATGTTTTTGTAGCGAAATATAATAATTCAGGAACGCTCCAGTGGATGGAACAAACCACAGGTACCGATTCTGAAAGTTATTTTGAAAGACGTGCTATTGATGTCGATTCAAATGGAGATGTATATGTAACCGGTGCCTTCACCAATACATTGACCTTCAGTGATGGTACTACCTTGACTGCATATGGTGAATCATCTGCCGATATTTTCATTGTCAAATACAGCAGTACAGGTACACTACTATGGGCAAAAAGTGTCGGTGGTACCTCTTATGATGTCAGCAATGATTTGGTAGTAGATGATGTAGGTGATATATATCTGACAGGAAGATTTCAGGGAACGGCTTCGTTTGGGACTTTAACTGTTTCCAGTGCAGGAAATAAGGATATTTTTATAGCAAAATACGATACCAATGGAAATGAACAATGGGTAAAACGTGCCGGAGGAAATGGAGATGATCGGGGTAAAGGCATTACACTTGATGATGCTGGGAATATATATGTAGTAGGTTCATATTCCGAACAAGTTGATTTTGACGGTACACAACTACAACAGGCAATCGGAGAAAGAGATATCTTCATCGCTGCATATGACAATCAGGGTAGTTTGATGTGGGCTAAAGGACTCGGAGGCGGAGGCTCGAATGATGAAGCATTAGATGTTGCTACGGCTGCCAATGGAGACATCTATTTAACGGGATACTTCCTTGGGCTTTCTGTTTTTGGTAATGGTATTAATTTGGAAGGTTCATCGGGATATTCTGATGCTTTTATCGCTAAAGCTGATAGTAGCGGAAATTTGGAATGGGTACAACGCGCCGGAAATGAGGGCACTCAAGATAAAGGTACAGGAGTTGTCAGAGACTCTAATGGCGATATATATGTAACGGGGCATCTGAAAGGTATTGCTCTTTTTGGAGAAAATATTGTCGTCGGCGAAGGGAATACTGATGTATTTATTGTTAAATACGAATAGTCAAAATACCACTAACTTAATGAATACGAGGGATAAGTAGCACATGCTTATCCCTCTTTTATTTTGTATCTGTAGGGAAATATTTTAACCACAAATCAACACAGAAACTCACCTTATTTGGAGACGCAACGTGACTTTTTAGCCCAAAATTCACTTTATAGAGTAGTACACATCATCCACTAAAATTTACAAATATGAATAAACACAACAAACCAAAACTTTTCAATGTTTCATTTGAGTATCAAAGAGATAAAAAGATTTTTAAAAACGAAATCAAGGTGCAAAATTACAGCGCAAGCACCATTCTTGGTGTCTTGTTTTTCGTGGCAATTATCTTTTTTTTGATTTTTTTGATAATGCAAACGTGACTTTTTACGACCAAAAGTAGTTATCAATGTATAATCTAAAGTTTATAATTTTATTTATGCCCAATACGGGCCGACGACATATTTAATTTTTCACTTAACGCTAATACTGCTTAGCAATCATTACACATTTCAATTAGCCAGAATCAGTTAAAAACTTTAGTAATTTATAATCAATGCCGTCGGCTCGTGTTCAAATTTATTTTTACCATGAGACTTTTACGCTCTACTACACCCAAAACTACTAAATTAAAAAAATTAATAATTTATGATGCTAAAAACTACACTAAGCCAAGCACTGAACTCGGCTTGTTGTCGGCAAACTCAAAAATTTCATGAGTTATGCTATGAGATTTTACATGACAAAATTTACAAGATAGCTTATAGCTATTCCAAGACAGATGCGAAAGATTTAACTCACGATATTTTCTTGAAGATATTTGGGTTAGATATCAACAAACTCAAACCCCACGCGGATTACATTGAACCGTATTTATTAGGCATTGCCCGATATTACTGCATTACTTACGTCAAAAAGAAAAAAATATTGGAAGATATTTCAGAATACCAACTCAAAGATAAGGGGTATCAGCCAAATTCTTTTTCCAAAATGGATATGGAAAATGCCCTAAAAAGCATTCCCAAAAGACAAGCAATTGCGGTAAAGATGAAAAGTGAAGGCTTCACAATTAAAGAGATAGCCGAAGCAATGACTTCATCAGAAGGAGCAATAAAAACGCTTATTTACAATGCAAGAACTAAAATTAAAAAATATTTCAAAGACTGAAAAAGGTATATCCAATCTTTATGAATTACGTGAATTAGAACACGATATTCAACGAGGAAACAACATGTCACTCGAAGATTTTGGAAGTCAAGAAGCCGTAGATGCACATTTGCAAGAAGTCAAAGAAGAACTCTATCAAAAGTTATTCTCAACTCCTGTGACTTGCAGCAAACCGAATTGTTCTTATCTTTCTTGATATTTGCAAAAAATAATAAGCCGGGCGTAACTCGTCCGGCTTTTTTATTGGAAAATAATCTAAAATCACCTATTTTTGAAATTGTCCAGAATGGAAAGGTGTGTTTGTATATATCTGCAAGTCACAGACAAATAGATTTAGGGTCTTCAAAACCCCTTCAAAAGTATTTTACGGTAAATAGGTATGTCATTTTTTCGTCATTAAAACTAATAGCAAATTAACTTAATTAGCAATATGTTTGCATAAAACGCAAAAAAAACACTAAAATGTGGCAGTTTGTGAGAGTTTGTGGCAGATTGTGAGGGTTTTGTTTTACTTTTTGTGAGGGTTTTGTTTTTGGTTTTTAATAAAAGAATTTATTTGTGTTTTATTAGAAAAAAAATAAATCAAAATTATTGTATCTTTGTAGGAACAAAAAAAGAGGATAACATTCCTTTTCGACGAGAAAGTTATCCTACTTTTATTTTTTCATGGCAAGACATAACTTACCATCCATTTAACTTTAACTAGCAATTAAAGTCAAATAATTATTATTTGCAAAATAAATACAAAAAACTTTATAATGCAAATATTTTGCAAAAAAAATAACATTGAAATTTAATGTAATTTGTTTAGCGACGGTAAGTGAAGTCTTGCACAAATCAAGACAATGGAATTTATATCCAATGTAGCGGTCATCGTTACCGCACTTGTAGCTGTCCTGACGTTTATTTTGACCTTCGTGGTCAGAAAAAAACGTAAGTGAGACAAAAAAGCCGGACACAAGTCCGGCTTTAATATTTTCCTCAAAAAAAATCTGCGTCATCCGTTTAATCCGTACAATCCGCATTCCTATCGCATACACAAGCTGGAAGCTTATGCTACGTTCATACAATCCGCGTTCCATACGTGCGCGAACTGGAAGTGTCGCGTTACGTTACACCAAAGCCCCGTCCTTCACTGCCTCCACAATTTCCGGATTCAGCAAAGTAGAGACATCACCGAGGTTCGAGGTATCGCCCGAAGCGATTTTGCGGAGGATACGTCTCATGATTTTACCGGAGCGCGTCTTGGGCAATCCGGGTACGACTTGGATGAGGTCGGGCTTGGCGATAGGACCGATTTCGCGGGTCACGACATCGAGTAGCGACTTGCGGAACTCCTCCTCAGCGAGTGCGCCCTTAGCGATGACGTAGGCGTAAATGCCCTGTCCCTTGATATTGTGCGGGTAGCCGACCACTGCGGATTCGACCACATCGGGGTGCTGATTGATGGCATTTTCGACCTCCGCCGTACCGAGTCGGTGACCGGAAACGTTGATGACATCATCCACGCGACCAATGATGCGATAGTGTCCGTCGGCATCGCGGCGGCAGCCGTCGCCCGTAAAATATTTGTCCTCAAAAGCCGAAAAATAGACGTTGCGGCAACGCTCATGGTCGCCATAAGTCGTGCGAATCATGGAGGGCCAAGGGAATTTGATACAGAGCAAACCCTCTACATCATTTTCGTGAATTTCGTTGCCGTCCTTATCCACAAGGCAGGGTTGGATGCCCGGCATGGGCTGCATCGCAAAGCACGGTTTGAGTGGCTCGGTGATGCCCGGTAGCGGCGTAATCATAATCCCGCCCGTCTCGGTTTGCCACCACGTATCGACTATCGGACAGTTCTTTTTACCGATGACTTCATTGTACCATTTCCATGCTTCTTCATTGATAGGCTCGCCGACTGTGCCGAGTATTTTGAGTGAAGAAAGGTCGTATTTTGTGGCGTGTTCGTCGCCTTTTGCCATGAGTGCGCGTATGGCAGTCGGTGCGGTGTAGAATTGGTTTATTTTGTGCTTTTCGACCATGTGCCAGAAGCGTCCGGCATCGGGATAGGTCGGTACACCTTCAAACATAATCGTAGTCGCACCCGCCAAAAGCGGTCCGTAAATAATGTACGAATGTCCGGTAATCCAACCAATATCCGCCGTACACCAATAGACATCGCCGTCGTCGTATTGGAACACATTGCGGAAGCTAAATTCGGCATAGACCATGTAACCGCCGCAGGTATGCACCACGCCTTTGGGCTTGCCCGTAGAGCCTGACGTATAAAGGATAAACAACATATCTTCGGCATCCATGACCTCTGCCGCGCAGTCGGTAGATTGCCCGTCCACTTCGGTGTGCCACCACTTGTCTTTCGCACCCATTGTGACCTCGCCGCCGGTGTTTTTATGCACCAAAACGGTCTCGATACTATCGCAGCCCATTGCCAACGCATCGTCCACGACTTTTTTGACGGGAATGACTTTCGCCCCGCGATTATTGTAGTCCGAACAGATGACCATTTTGCAAGTCGCGTCCTTGATACGGTCAGCAAGTGCATTAGCAGAGAAGCCCGCAAAGACCACCGAATGTATCGCCCCCACCCGCGCACAGGCGAGTACCGCGATGCCCAATTCCGGCACCATTGGCATGTAGAAACAAACTCTGTCACCTTTGCCTATTCCGTTGGCTTTCAGCGCATTGGCGACTTTGCAAACTTCGGCGTGGAGTTCGCGGTAGGTGTAGGTTTTGACTTCGCCGTTGGGATCATTCGGCTCCCATAGTAGCGCGACTTGGTCGCCGCGAGTCTCCAAATGACGGTCAAGGCAGTTTTCGGTGATGTTCAATTTACCGCCGATAAACCACTTGACATCGGGCTTTCGGAAATCCCATTCGAGGGTCTTGTCCCACTTTTTTTGCCAATGAAAAGTCTCGGCTTGGGATGCCCAAAATGCTTCGGGGTCGGCTACGCTGCGTTTGTAAACGTCTTGGTAGTCGGCGAAGGTTTTTATTCGTGTTGTCATAGTTATGCTTATTAAAATGTACAGGCGATTTCAATCGCCATGTGTAGCGATTGACATGGCGGCTGAAGTCGCCTGTACGGTTTATTTAAATAATTCTGCCGCTTTGGGTAAGTCATTTCTTTTGAAAGTTTGTAATAATTCTTCTTTTGTTTGAGGTGGATTTTTGAGAGATTCGAGTTGCTTTTTGAAGGCTATTATTGCGGCTTCTTTATCCGATTCAAATAAATCACATATAAAATCGTCAGGGTATTGAGCCGTAATGTTGAATTTTTCCAATTCTTCTTTCAGAAAGTCTTTTAGATTTTTGGTAACTATGATTTCAGCTTCACATTCAATAGCACAAGCTACTACATGTCTGCCGTCAAGGTCGGGGAGTTGAATGATAGGAATATGGTGGTCGAAGTCGGTAACGTTGGCTTTGTCAAAAACGGTATTCATCCTGCCCAATGTTCTTTCTAAGGTTTCTTTTTTCAGATCATCTCTGTTTTTCAGCAGGTTACGCATCCATTCTGCGTTAATTTCGTCTGACCATTTTGGTGCGTACAATCCCATACGAGCAAGGCGCAAAAGGATGTCACGCATGGATGCAGGATAAAGCACACAAGCATCCAAAACGACAATCAGAGTGGTTTTCTCATCCATGATTTTAGTAGCCGAGATTTAATTTTTGGGCTTCTTCAGTCAATAAATCCAACTCTCTGTCTTGCATCTCCCGTAACGCTTTGTCATATTTCAACACGTCACTTAAAAGCATTTTGCGCTCCGAGTTAATCACACGATAAGGAATTTGACCTTTATCCAAAGTGCTATTAACATCGGCGATTGGAAAATGCAACAGATTTGCTACTTGCTTTACGCTCATTTCCGCATCAAATGGTAGAAATGTACTTGCCTTACCTTCTGCCATATTACCCAGAATAGATTTGAGGAACGCAAAGACTTTCACAGGAATTTGTATGGTTGGAATTTCGACACTTTCAGCATCGTTTCCATTCAAATCATGTGTATGTTTTGCAAGTGACTTAATGGCAGATTGTGCCATTTCGCGTTCTGCCTCCGTTATATTTTCTATGTATTCGACCATAATTTTTTCTGATTTTTTGTAAAAATACAAACAAAATTCGCTCGTCACAAGTTCGTTTCTATTCAAAAATACAAACGAAATCCACCAATAGCAAATTTCGCAGTCGAATAGGCTTACCCAAGCTGTCAATGAACATGTATTTTTTAAGTGGCTTTTAATTTATGTAAATATATAGATAGTTAGATTTATTACAAAAAAATGAAGTCGTTTTTCATTTTCTAATTATGAAAATCAAAAACGACTTATTATCGATTCCAATTTAACCGTAAGCTAAAGTCTCACTAACGGCTTGTATAAGTTCCTCATTATCAAATGGCTTAGTGATGTAAATATCACCACCCAATCCATAGCCCGTCACTTTATCTTGACTTGTTCCTTTTGCTGTCAAAAAGATAATCAGCACATCCGCATTAGCCGGATTCGCACGGATTTGTCGGGCAACTTGAAAGCCGTCCATTTCAGGCATCATCACATCCAATACCACCAAATCCGGTTGAAATGCACCTACTTTTTGCAGTGCTTCCAAGCCATTATATGCTTTTGCAGTCGTAAAGCCCTGTTGTGTCAATAGAAAATCTACCGCTTTCACAATATTAGGCTCATCATCTACGATAAGGACACGCTTATTTGATGAATAAAGCATAGGGAACTTTATTTGTGTGATTCTTATTAAATTTTCATAAAATTACGATTATTCTTTATAAACAAAAATATTGTTTTGATTTTTTTCTTCCTAAAAAATACATTGAAATATATAGATGTTTATATTTTTGCAACAGGTACAGGCGAATTCATTCGCCATGTCAAATATAATTACAACGTGTATTTTATTTGTTTTTAAATAATTATGAATAACAATTGCATTAACACATGGCGACTGAAGTCGCCTGTACGAGAATATACACTATGAAATACCAAGACTTTTATAACGAAAGCCTCAATGACCGCGAATTTTTCTGGCGCAAACAAGCGTGGGCAGTTCGTTGGTTTGATTTTCCCGATAAAATATTGACACAAAACGCACAGGGATTTTACCGTTGGTACGAAGGCGGGAAGTTGAATACCTCCTATCTCGCGCTCGACTATCACATCGAAAACGGACGCGGCGAACAAACTGCAATCATCTATGATTCGCCTGTAACAGATACGAAATTGAAGCTGACATACAGCGAGTTACGCGATAAAGTGGCTCAATTTGCAGGCGTATTGAAAGGACTTGGTGTAGAAAAAGGAGACCGCGTCATCATCTACATGCCGATGATACCGGAAACAGTGGTGGCGATGCTGGCATGTGCGCGATTAGGAGCGATACATTCAGTGGTTTTTGGTGGATTTGCGGCACATGAGTTGGCGATTCGGATTGATGATGCGACACCGAAAGTGCTGTTGACAGCAAGCGGCGGTAAGGAAATTGAACGCATCGTACCCTACAAACCAATCGTGGATGCCGCACTTGAAGAAGCCACTCACCAACCGGAGGCTTGCGTGCTGTTTCAACGCGATTTTGTGACATCGAATTTGAAGTCAGGGCGCGACCATGATTGGAATGATTTGTTGGCAAAAGCTACGCCCGCAGACTACGTACCTGTGGACGCGCACGACCCGCTATACATCCTCTACACTTCCGGTACAACGGGTAAACCCAAAGGCATTGTACGCGACAATGGCGGTCATGCCGTAGCAATGAAATATAGCATGGAATACGTCTATGGTGTGCAGCCCGGTGATGTGTATTGGGCAGCTTCGGATGTGGGTTGGGTTGTGGGTCATTCGTATATTGTGTACGCGCCTTTGATTCATGGTTGTACGACGATTTTATTTGAAGGAAAACCTATCAAAACGCCCGACGCAGGTACGTTTTGGCGGATTATTGAGGATTATAAAGTGAAACTTTTGTTTACTGCACCAACGGCTTTTCGTGCTATTAAAAAGGAGGATAGTGAAGGTGTTTATCGGAAAAAATATGATACTTCTTCGCTCCAATCTATCTTCCTCGCGGGTGAGCGTTGCGATGTAGCGACATTGGAATGGTTGAAGGGATTATTAGGTGTTCCGATCATTGACCATTGGTGGCAAACGGAGTCGGGTTATCCGATGATTTCTAATATGATGGGCGTGGAAATGTTGCCCGTAAAACCGGGTTCGGCGTGTAAAGCGGTGCCGGGTTTTGACATTCAAATACTCGACCCGGAAGGCAAAAATTGTGACGCCAATTCTGAGGGTGCTGTGGCGATAAAATTGCCGCTTGCACCGGGTAGCCTGCCCACGCTTTGGAATAATGACAAGCGTTTTCGGGAGTCGTATTTGAGTCGGTATGAGGGTTACTATCTCGCAGGTGACGGCGGTTATAAGGATGAGGACGGCTATATTTTTATCACCGGACGTATTGATGATGTGATTAATGTGGCAGGACACCGACTTTCGACGGCAGAAATTGAGGAGGTCTTGGCTTCGCATCCTGCGGTGGCAGAGTGTGCCGTCATGGGAATTAAGGATGATTTGAAGGGACAAGTTCCGGTGGGCTTGGTAGTCGTGAAGGCGAATGTGCGGGTATCGCAGGAGCAACTTGAACAAGATTTAATTAAAATGGTGCGTGATACGGTAGGACCAGTGGCGAGTTTCAAACGGGCGGTGGTTGCAGCACGATTACCTAAGACACGCTCGGGTAAAATCTTGCGGAAAGCAATGCGATATATCGCTGATGGTCAGGACTTTGCAATGCCTTCTACGATTGAAGACCCGGTGGTGTTGGATGAAATTCGGGGCTTGATGAAGAAGAGTGGGATTGGGGTGGCGTTTGGATAAAATTTAACATCATCATTCAAATTATTTTTGATTCGTAGAGAAAATTCATGAATTTTCTCTACGCATCAAAATACCTCAAACCACAATTCCTCAAAACCTCTATCCCCACCCTGATAATCAATAAAAATCTCCCCACCCGCGAGGATATTTTTTATCGCATAAATCTCAATTTGCTTATTTTCCAAATCAATACGAACTTCGGCATTGGGTGTTTCACTATGATTATACAAGCAACCGTAACCCAACGGAATACACGCAGCACCATCCGAGTCGGGCAGCAAAAAATAGTAATCGTGAATAACAGTTTGATGAATGGTAGATACTTGCTTGGAAGGAATAATCAGTAATGGACAAATTTCGATAAGACTTTCATTATCAAGGGATTCAGCGATAAAAACACCACGTCCACGCGAAGGAGATTCGGCGATATAGAGGGAGGGAATATGCAACATAAATATTTGGTGGGTGAGCCTTCCTTTAGGAATTTCAAGGTGCGCGAAGGCAAATTTTGGTATAAAAAAAGTGCTTGCCACAAAGGACAAGCACTCTCTCACTGCGTTCTTTTTCAGATTGTTTATTTCAGAATATCTTTTTTCACTTTTCTTTCTGATTTCATCGCTTTCCACTTCTCAAATTGCTCAGGCGTGAGCAATTTCTCTACTGCTTTGCGATGCTTTTTGTTCACCTTTTTAATCTTGCGCTCTTTACCACTTGCTTGCAATTCTTTCACTTTCGTTTGATGTGCTTTGTTGAGTTTTTTCAACTCTTTTGCTTGAGCATCAGACAAACCCATTGCTTTCTGCAATTTATTTGCACGGCTACTGTCACGCACTCCTCTTGGGCGATTGCCACCGTCAATAGCAGGACGTTTTCCGTCTTTCATTGCCGGACGTTTACCATCAGGACGCTTAGTGGGACGCTCCGCCATACCCGGACGCTTGCCTCTCTGCTCTTTCATCTCTGTCCATTTTGTACGTTGCTCTTCGGTCAGCACATTGTTAATCGCAGCTTCTCTCTCTTTAGCAGCTTTTTGCATCTCATCACGCATTGCCGTTCTGTCTCCGTTGGCATTGCCACGCATAGCACGCATTTTTTCGGTAAATTCGTCGTGGATAACTGTAATTCGCTCAATTTGTGCGTCAGACAAACCCAACTCATTGGTCATCATTTCGACCATTTTACTGCCTCTGTCCGCACCCGGTGCAGATGGTCTTTGTGCATAAGTTGTAGTACTCATTAAAAGAACAGCTACAAACAAGGCTAAAATTGATTTAATACTTCTCATTTATTTCGTCTGAATTTTGATTATTTAGAAATCATTAGCTGACAACTAAATATTCATCTAAATTTTGAAAAATGACACGTTGTCGTTTACGCCCCTTTTGACGCATAGTTCGTACCAAAGTTTAAATTTAAAAATCTAAATATTTTGTTAATAATTACAATTAACTGGTAATGAGTTGTTTGTAATCAAAATAAATTTCCATTTATTTCTTCGCGTTTTAGTTTTACTAAGAATTTAGTTCCTTTTCCCTGCTTGCTTTTTACCGAAATTCTGCCTTGATGTCGCTCAATAATTTCTTTCGTAATATACAAACCCAAGCCACTTCCAGCAGGCTTGGAGAGCGTCGCATCTTGGGTAAATCTATCAAATAGATAAGGTAAGAATTCCTTCGAGATGCCCTGTCCATTATCCCAAATGGAGAGTTCGATATTGCCGTTTTTCGGAATCAGTTGAATATCAATTAATCCATTTTTTTCGGGGCAAAATTTAACTGCATTTGATAATAAATTCAACGTAGCTTGTACCAAACGGTCTTTATCACCAATAACTGCACAAGATTCATCAGGTGCATTATAACTCAATTGAATATTTTTATCTTGACAAAGTGACTTCACACTACCCATCGAATCCGCCAATACTTCCCGCAAATCCAGAGGTTGAAAATCCCATTCTACCTGATTGGTTTGTAGTTTTTCAATATCCAATACTTGATTAATCAGTCGCGCAATACGATTACTTTCACTCACAATGATGCCGAGAAATTCTTCACGTTGGGTATTATCCAAATTTTTATTTTTGAATAAAATATTTGAAAAAGACTTGATGGATGTAATCGGTGTACGCAGCTCATGTGTGACATTGGTTATGAAGTTATTCTTCAATCCGTCCAATTCTTTGAGGGCTTCATTGGCAATTTTGAGTTGATGTGTCGTTTCTTCAAGTTCACGGGATTTTTGTTCGAGTTCGCGGCGGTATTCTACGATTTCTTGTGTTTGGTCGAGTACACGCATCAACTCTTCCAAGCTGACAGGTGCTTCCTTCGCTACCGATGTAATAATTACCCTTGCAGATGCCGCACCAATCGAACCTGCAAGGTTTTTTTCTGCATAATTCACAAGGTCGGCGTTTGCAGTGGTCAATTTTTCGAGGTCAATATCTTCCGAAATAAAGTATTCATTCAGCAGTTGTTCTGCGCGCTCTTTTCCCAAAAAACGATTCAAAATCATCTTTATATCGTGAAAAGGAGCTTCGCGTTTTGCAACATCAATTTCGCCACCGCTATTGGAATATTTATAAATATCAACAAATAAAGCCGCTTGTGTACGCTCTATCGCCGAAGGGTTTGTAAACAAAGAAACACCAACATAAAACACCAGATTAAAAAACAAACTCCAAAACAAAGCCAGCGGAATCGGGTCCGTATTTCCCTCTCCTAAAAAGGCATTGGGACGTAATCCTGAAAAGCCAAATACACCATTTTCGAGGATATTCGCCACCCAATCTACACTACCCATTGTCGGAAAGGGCAACAGAAATGCCCAAATTAAAAATCCGACAAACAAGCCCCAAATAGCACCCTTTTTCGTCCCGCCTTTCCAATACATGCCGCCCAAAAGTGAAGGAGCAAATTGCGCCACTGCCGTAAACGAAATCAGTCCGATAGACACCAAAGTATAGCCCGTTCCAATCGCATTAAAATAGCTATAAGCCAAGAGTAAAACCAACACAATACACAGTCGTCGCGTAGCGAGCAGGCGCGAGGAAATTTCTTCATTTTCTTGTTTACCAATCACTTTTGTGCGAAGTAATAACGGCACAATCAAATTATTACTCAACATAATACTCAGTGCAATCGTAGAGACAATCACCATACTCGTCGCCGCAGATAATCCACCCAAAAACACGACGATTGCAAGCGTATTTTGTTTGTATAATAATGGCAAATTCAGTACGAAAGTATCTGCTTCTACTTCTCCATTTGGAAATTGCATCAAACCGCCAAAAGCAATCGGCACTACAAATATGTTGATGACAAACAAGTATAATGGAAACATCCACAGAGCTTTGGTGACGTGTTT
>JAHDEO010000677.1 GCA_020628725.1 Saprospiraceae bacterium | reverse complement strand
ATTTGGCTCGTCTAAAGAAAAAATAGCGACGCGAAGAAAGAACATTTATTTAATTCCTGATACAAAAGTACCGTGTTACCAAGTTTTTTTATGAAAAAATATATCTGTCTACTCTTTATCGTCGGTTTTGTAGCCGCTATCACTTCCTTCCAAACAAATCCTGAAACCGCTGCCGAGCGCATCCAAGCCAATTATGCTGAAAATGTGGAAGCCTTTCGAGCGTCTATTGATATCTACCTTTCTCTCGCTCAGATGAAAGTTGTCGATAGCGAAGCATTATACAAAGCGCATATTAATTGCCGTTTACATTTCAAAAAAATAGAACATATCATCGGTCACTACGATGAGCAATATGTCAAATTTTCCTTAAACGGCGCACCACTACCCGTGATTCGTCAAGACCCTGACAGCATTCGTGTAGTAGAACCCGAAGGTTTGCAAATCTTGGATGAACTCGTCGCAGAAGACGAACCGGATATGGAGGCTATCTTGGGAAAACTCATGGTGTTACAAAAGTCATTTGCAGAGGTAGCAGCCTACGAAAAACGTCGTCCACTGGAAAATAAACGCATCATGGAAGCGATGCGCTCGCAGATTGTGCGGGTATTTGCATTGAGTCTGACAGGCTTTGATACACCGGGGTCGGGCAATGGCATTGCGGAGGCAAAAGCCTCTTTGCAAAGTATGCGTGATGATTTTTTGGAGTATAAAGATGACAATAATGATACTGCAAAATCTCATTTCGCGCAAGCGCAAAATCTCTTTGAAGCGAGTATTAATTATTTGGGAAACAACACGGATTTCGATACTTTTAATCGCATGTATTTCATCCGAAATTTTATGAATCCGCTTTCTGAGTCGCTGCTGAATTTTCATTTAGCAATGGAGTTCCGAACAGATATGGAAGAACGCGCAGCGACACTTTCCATTAATTATCACGCTAAAATGCCTTTCTCCAATGACTTTCTAAATCCTTATTACTACACCTATCTCAAGCCCCATCAAGATAATGAGGCGATGGTCAAACTCGGTGGCTATCTCTTTTTCGAACCTGCCCTCTCCACGAATAATAAAATGTCTTGCGGGACTTGTCACCAACCCGACAAAGCTTTTACCGACGGACTACAAAAGAGCCGTAGCAATCACAGCGAAGGCACAGTGCTACGCAATTCACCGACAATTATCAATGCAGTTTTTTCCTCGCGGCATTTTTATGATTTACGTTCTGACAGATTTGAAAATCAGGCGATGGATGTCATTCAGAATGCAGATGAATTTCGTAGTAATTTTGATGAAATACGCGAGAAACTCTCACAAAGCCCTGAATATCAAAAACTTTTTAACGAAGCATTTGAATATGCTACTTGGAGTGAAAGCAAAATTGACCAATACACAATCACAACTGCATTGGCATCTTTTGTAAAAAGTATTCGCTCATTTAATTCGCCTTTTGATGAATATATTCGCGGAGAAGTACCCGAAATTGATCCGCAAGTAGAACGTGGATTTAATATTTTTATGGGTAAAGGGGCTTGTGGTACATGTCATTTTGCGCCCACTTTCAATGGCTTAGTCCCGCCCGATTACCACGAAAATGAAACGGAAGTCTTAGGTGTACCCGCCGACACCACCAATACCGCAATCGACGCTGACGAAGGACGCTTCGCCAACGGACGCCCCCACGAAACTGCGGAACATTACCGCCATTCTTTCAAAACGGTAACAGTACGAAACGTTGCGGTCACACCTCCATATATGCATAATGGTGTATACGAAACACTCGAAGAAGTCGTTGAGTTTTATAATAACGGCGGTGGTGCAGGCATGGGCTTAAATGTTGAATATCAGACGCTTGCGCCGGATTCATTGGGCTTAGATTTGGAAGAGCAAGCAGCCTTAGTGAAATTTATGGGGTCTTTGACGGATGATAATTTTGAGGAGTATGTGCCTAAGCGATTGCCGGAATTTGAGGAGGGAAGTGAGTTGCAGGAAGTATCGCGGGAGGTAAGTTATTAATGTTTGGAATCATCCATTAACTGGGTAAAACCTTATATGACCTCGTTAGAGGTCGAATATCGGTAGA
>JAHDEO010000173.1:3823-13240 GCA_020628725.1 Saprospiraceae bacterium | reverse complement strand
AACCCGTATTTATGTTTGTAAAAAGAAAGTATGTAAATTACCTGTGACTGAGGTAGATAAGGCGTTAAAATTGATGAAATAATTCAGGTTTTTATGTAAATTTGGGTATTTAAATGAAAAACATATCCAAAAATTTTAACATGAAAACAAAATTATTCTCTCTCTGCATTTTACTTGCACTTAGCTTGCCAATTCAATCGCAAACGACTTATGATTACCTCTCAAGACCGGGGCTAACCATAGCTTCCGAGCATCATAATTTTTTTAAGGGGACTCGTAACAATACCTATCAATTCATTGGAGACACTTTATTGTGTGGTGAAAATTTATTGATTTATCAGCCTCTTTTCCCATTCCATGTTGAGACTTTTTTACGTATTGATGGAGGCAAGGTTTGGAGGAAAGATTATTATCCATGTGACAATGAATGGTTGATTTATGATTTTGACTTGGAGGTTGGAGATACTTTCAATAGTTACGAAGTTATTGACACAGATACTATTACTTTACTCAATGGAGAAGACCGAAAGCGTCTTTTTTTAACTAAAAATGGTATTGGAATGGTCGAATGGGTAGATGGCATTGGGGATTTAGCTTGGGGGCTTTTTCCAATTGCTGATTTTGAAGGGTATACTTCGCTGGTGTGTGTTAAAGAAAACGACGAAACGATTTGGTTAAGTCCCGATCAATCTGCTGAGCTATGCGATTCTATTTCTTGCCCTGTTCCGTACCCCGATTTCGATTTTGATGTTGAGTCATTTCAAGTAAATTTTGAGAATCAATCCGTTAATCATACTTCTTTACTCTGGGATTTTGGAGATGGTGAAACCTCAACAGAATTGCACCCCAATCACACCTACCAAAATCCGGGCTGTTATAATGTTACCCTTACATTAGGTACCGATTGTTTAGACAGTAAATTTAAACAGCAATTATCCGTTCCGGTTTGCATTGCACAAGAGTGGCAAGTAAACTCGCCGAACTTGACAACCGGCTCCTTTGAAGTTGATTTTATAACCGAGTCGGTAGGTTGGGCGATTAGCATAAACCAAATCTGGAAAACTGAAGATAGTGGTATGAGTTGGACAGAACAATTCTATCCGATTCCACCTCCCTCAATTAATCGACAATTAGTGACTATTGACATGGCTAATGAAATGAATGGCGTCATTGCACTTGCCAACTATAGTGCGCCCACATCAATCGCAGCATTTTTAATCACCAATGATGGCGGACTGACTTGGGAGGAAAAAATACCGGGGTCTTATTTTGCATCTTCTGCTATGATGACCGATGACGGGCAGGTTTTTGCTGCCACTACTTATAATGGCGTGTTTTATTCCAGTGACTGGGGAGATAGTTTTGTCGAATTATCGGTCAATGGAATAGACCTTAGTACATTTAAGTATCTTGGAAACAACAAAGTTGTGGCAATGGGTTTGGAGGGATTGCCACCATTTAATGCCGTTAGAACAATTTCTTTTTCCGACAATTCCGGTCAAAGCTGGACGCAAAACTTTCTGCCTGATGCTTACTATCGGGCATCGGGTTTTCATTTTTTCAACCTAAATGAAGGTTTCCTTTGCGGGGGCTTGCACGAAGGTTTTATAATCAAAACAGAAGATGGCGGTCAAAGCTGGCAGGAGATTCCTTACAATGATGAACGAAGACCCACAAGAATCCATTTTGTTGATGAACAGACCGGTTGGGTTGTTGGAAAAGATGGTCTTGTTTTGAGTACAACAGATGGCGGAAATACTTGGCTGACAGAAAATTGTGGCTATCGCAATAATTTGGTTTCTATTAGTGCTTTGGATAGTGAAAACTGTTGGCTGGGTTCCGGACATGGAAAATATTTGGAACTAAACCCGGATGCAGTTGATTGTTCTATGGTCAACGTTAATCATCCGAATATGGGTGATGATGAGTTAATGATTTTTCCGAATCCGGCATCTGAATCCGTGACGATTAGCTTGCCTGAATCCGATGTCAATGAAAATAACAGGATAGTAATCTATAATAATTTAGGTCAAAATATATTTGAAGGCAGTATCTTGAATGAAACGTTGTCCATAAATACTACTGCTTGGAATTCAGGAATTTATTTTGTCCAATGGTATAGAAATGAGCAATTCATTGGGATAGAGAAACTTATCGTTTTGGATTGATTGGAATGGTATTGAGGAATGATGTAGAGAAAATTCATAAATTTTCTCTACATCATCCATAATCTGACAGCAAAGCGGTCTGACATCTGACAATGAAATGTTCTGACCTCTTCCACTCACTGCTTGAGCGTGAAATAAAAAGTAGTTCCCTTATCCGGTATGCTCTCCAACCAAATACTGCCTCCGTGTCGTTCTACCGTCGCTTTACAAATGGCGAGTCCCATGCCCGTACCATCATAGGAAGTATCTACTCTATTGAATTGCTCAAATATCGTAGGTTGATGTTCTTTTGGGATGCCAATACCATTATCTTCTATTGAAAATTGTATAAGTTGTTCTTCTTTGAAGCTATTCACATTAATCACAGGCGGTCTTATTTTGGCAGTAAATTTAATTGCATTAGAGAAAAGATTTAGAAATACCTGTTTGATTTTTATAGGGTCGCAGTCAATTTTGACCGTAGGTATAGAAAAATTAATAGTTGTTTCTGTTTTCTGAATATCGTGTCGTAGCAGGCTGACACATTCACTGACCAGATCTGTAATTTCTATGGTTTCAATATTGAGTCGCCCGCCGGAAGAAGAGGAATATTCGAGTATGTCGGTGAGCATTTCTCCCATTGTTTTACAACTCGTTCTGATATATTGCAAGTAATCCAACTCTGCTCTACTTGCAGAACGCGTCATTGACTTATTTAATAAATTTGCAAACCCTTCGATAGTTCGCAGTGGTGCTTTCAAGTCATGCGCGGCAATGTGCACATACCTGTTGAGTTGTCCATTAGAATCTGATAAGTCTTTATTTACTTTTTCAAGGTCCAATACGGTCTTATTCAGAAATTGAGAAGTAATCTCTTTGTCTTTGGTGAGCCGTTCATTTTTAAAGCTCAATATGTCGATTTCCTCTTCAATTTCTTCAATAGCATTTAAGGCTTGTTGAAGTGCAGCGTCAGAAGTTATGTGGTTGGATAACAAATACTTGAGTTCATCCAGTTGCATTAGGTTTATATTCTGTTAAAGTAAGTAGGTTACAAGTCACATTATGAAATCCGTATGTATCGCTATCCGGGAAACTACCTATCTCTCCCAAGGCTAATATTCCCGAAGTGGGTGCATCCCAAATCTCATAAATATGCTTGATTTCTCTTGCAAACATCGGACCGAAAGCCACATTCCTTCCTGCGCAGGAATTAATGATGACGCAATCCACCTTTCCTATTCTATCAGCAACTTTTTTAAAATGATTGACTGTACTTTTTACTGTACCAAAATCAGGTGTCGGACAAAATCTGAACGTATGCCCTGTTTCCACCTCACCTGCCAGTATCAAAGATTTATTTTCATCATCGTACAGAAGTACAGAGCGCATGTATTCTTTAGCGTTTTCATCTATCTTTAGCGGATAAATACCCGGAATCAGAAAAACCGTATCCGAGCCTTTCTGCTTTACATAATCCAAATTACCGAAGTAAGATTCGAATAATTCCAATGCGGGTACACCATCTATTTCGTGGAGAATATTACCTTCGGATTTGGTAATCGTATGCGTCTTTCCGAGTCCATCCCAACCCGAAAACGAATCCCCTGACATACGTACCTTATCACAATCAAAAATGACTGCACCGACACCATTCAGTTCTTCTTTATCCGTCGTAAAAACAGAGATATTGGTATATCGAAAAGAATCTGCACTCAACGCACCAAATATACCTGCACCTTCGGGAAGATTATCTTTCAAACCATTCACTACTGCATCACCATTGGTGCCTATACCTGACGCATAGACCAATACGCCCGGATTCTTGAATTTTTCATTTGCTATTGCAGCAATTCTTTCCGCAGCTTCCCCTTCTTCCCCTTTCTCAAAATGCTCAACAACAACCTCGTAATAATCCGGCTGAATGTCCAACAATAAACCGGAAAAACTATCCGCACAAACCTTATCATCAGAAATCTCCCCGGCAGTAGTCGTTCCCAGTAATTGAATATTGTGCTCGCCCAGTATCTTAGCAGCAGTTTTATATGGGAATAGTGAATCCGTGTAAGCAAGGCATAATGTAGGCTGAAAACCTTTTTCTAATTTGTCATTTATAAGGCTTTCAAAAACATCAGAAGTACCTTTTACCGTGAATGATGAAACACGCATAGCATCCTTTTTTTGTAATTAAATCAATCGAAAATCATTTTTTTAACGGAGTAAGATACAAAAAGGTGCTTTTTTTCTGAAAAAATTGCAGTAGAAATTTTGAACACGCTCTAAACACACGCTCAATACAAATCCACATAAATCGGCAAATGGTCGCTAAATCCGCCGTAATAGTTCGGACCTCCATAGGTTCGATTTGGTGTCGCGCCATTCTTTTTGGATTGATACATCATCCATTCCTGCCGGAAAATTGTGCCTTCGCTTGCCCTCAATCCACCTCTGCCTTCTTGCAATGATTTTGAAACCAATATATGGTCGAGCATATTCCAATTGCCCCGATAATTATATGTCCCTTTCCCCGCTTTATCGAGTGCTGCCATGCAATTGTGAAAACCACCGCCGGCAAACTCCACTGCGACACTTCGATTATCCGTTTCATCATTAAAATCACCCATTGAAATGATATTGGCATCTGGATTTTCTGCGAGAATTTTATCCGTATGTTTTTTTAATTGTTGGGCAACATACACGCGCTTAGGCTCGCTCGCCTCTACGCCTCCGTATCTTGAGGGCCAATGATTTACGAAGATGTGCAGCTCCGTTTTCCCGTCTAAAATACCGCGAACATACAGAATGTCTCGCGTCGTATAATCTTCTACAATATTTGCAGGAAAATCAATCCGCACCAAATCCGAAGTGATTAATCTGAATTTATCTTTTTTAAACAATAAAGCCACATCAATCCCACGAAAATCAGGTGATTGCTGATGGACGGTGATATAGCCCGCATCACGCAACGCATCCGTACCCGCGAGGTCTTGACACACTGCCCGATTCTCCACTTCCGACAAGCCCAAAATCGTAGGCGTACCCATCACCGAGATGATTTTGGCAAGGTCATTCAGCTTTTTTTGATAGCGTTCCGTATTCCAATTTTTCTCTGTTTTTGGGAGAAATGCGTCATCATTTCGCAAGGGACTATCAATGGTATCAAACAGATTTTCAACATTATAAAAACCAATTCGATAGGTTTCCTTTGCGGTTTCAGTGTCTCCTCCTGTATCGCTCTGCACCTCGCGCGTAGGCGTACATTGTATGAGTACAATTGAAAAACAAAAGATTAGGCATTTAAAAAAAACGTTATTACTCATTTTTATTTATTTTTACGGCAAAATAAGTGCATTTTGATTTATCTTGTACGTTTTTAGTGTTTTTATTTTTGATACTTTTTCCCTTTAAATAACGAAAAACATTCGCTCAAATTTTGGATTCAAATCATATGAAAGCATTTTGTGCATTGCTCATATTAGCCTTACCAATATTTGCTCTGAGTCAATCTGATATAGAGTGGATAGAGGAATTGAACTTAGATAAAATCGAAGCACAAACCAAGAAAAAATATTGGTTGAAAATGATAGATGATGGAATGTCACAACCTGTTTACATTCCTGTCATTGTCGTCAAAGGAAAGGAAGCCTTTCCTGTTGTTGGTTTATTCGCAGCTATTCATGGTAATGAATTGAACGGTATCAAAGTCATTCAAGAAGTGATAGATGATATTGATTTATCGACTTTCAACGGGACAATCGTGGCAATACCGGGACTCAATGCCATCAGTATCACACAACATAGAAGGCGATATGTAGATGAAGAAGATTTGAATAGAAAATTTCCCGGCAAAGAAAAGGGAAACAGATCGCAACAATACGTCTGGCAAATCAACCAAAAAATCCTTTCAAAGATTGATTATTTGGTGGATATGCACACGGCGAGTTTTGGAAGAGAAAATTCGTTGTACGTAAGAGCGAAACTTGACGACCCACAAATTGCAAAAATGGCAACTTTGCAAGATGCTGACATTATCCTAAACAACAAAGGAATACCAAGTGTCAACGGACAAATTGCCGCCACAAGAACGATGAGAGCAGAGGCAATGCTGCAAGGAATCCCCTCAATTACAGTAGAATATGGCAATCCGCAGATATTCCAGCCCGAAATCATTGAACGCGGTAAGCGTGGGATAGAGAATATTTTGAGTTGGTTAAAAATGATTGAAAAGGAGGTAGAAATGAAAGCAAATCCTGTACTTTGCAAGAAGTCGTATTGGATTTACGTTGAAGAAGGCGGATATTTAGAGATTAAAGTCGCATTAAAACAAAAAGTAAAAAAGGGAGATTTGATTGCTATTATGAGAAATCCATTTGGCGATATACTTCATCAATATTATTGTCCTGAAGATGGTATCGTGATAGGAAAAAGCAGCAATCCCATAAACATGAACGGAGGAAGAATTATCCATCTTGGAATTATTGACAATTGACTAATTTTGAATTATCAATTATACATTCTCAATTATTAATTTAACCATCAACCAATAAAAAATTATGAAGCAATTTTTCAGAATTTTTATCCCCATTTTGTTGCTACTACTTTTGGGGTATGCAGCTTATCACATTTGGAATCAAGAAAAAACCGTAAAGAAAAATGAAAAACTCACTGCTCAATATAAGCAGCAACTCGAAGATGAGCAATTGGACAAGGAACGACTGGCCAGAGATTTAAATGAGTATGCTGACCAAAATCTTATCTTGCGAGATAGCGTAAAAATACTCAGAAGACAAGTTGCCGGACTCAGAAAGCAACTCAGTGAAAAAGTCGAGACCATCGCTCAAAATGAGGCGCGTATCAACAGTATGCGTAGCAAAATGTCAGGACTTGAAAATGAAATTGCTACGCTGCGAAATCGCCCCACCACCACTACAGCAGACGCCAACAAGTTGAAAGAACTTGAAAATCAAAGATTTGCACTCGACAAGCAGATTGGCGATTTATTTATGAAAAATCAGGAATTGGAGCAAGAGAATAGTCAATTGGTCGTACAATTAGTCGAAAAAGAAAAGAAAAGAGATGCTGTACAAGGCGAACTGGACAAAACCAAAAACGAACTCGCCGGAGCTACAGGAGAAGGCGAATATAGTGTGGAAGGCAGCGAAGGCATCTTAGTCAATATCAATGCTATCGAAGCTGAATTTGGGCGTGTAGAAGCCCTCACCAAAAAAGGAAAACCTGCCCGAAGTACACGAAAATGGCAAGATACAGAGATTCAATTTGACCTCATTTATCCGAATATCGACAATCTCTCCAATCAAAATTTCTCTCTTCAACTCATTGACGAAGACACGGGCGAGGCACTCTCTCCCCGCGAATCCAATAAAGGGGCATTTGATGCCAAGGGCGTAGAATTTGCCTTCACAGGGAATCCTGTCAAAGTCAAATTTGTCAATTATCAAGACAAGCAAAATATGGGAACGAACTACACCGCACGTCTGTTTTTTATCGACGCGACGGGTAAGGAAATTCCACTAGCATCGGCGGTTGCTCCTGTGGTATTTAAGCGGTAAACGAGTTACGGGTTGCGAGTTACGAGTTAGTTGAGTTTTTTCGCAAAGCAAAAAAAATAACGCGAAACCCATAACTCGTAACCCGCCAACCCGTAACCCGCAACCCGTCTGCCGTCTAATAATTGGTATCATTTTTTAATAAAAAAAAATATAAGAGTTGGATTCACACTGAATTTAAACTAAATCTTGTACGGACAGGTCCCGACCTGTCCTCAAACTATAAATATTAGGATGAAAAATTGGGTAAAATATCTCAGCGGATTTGCGATACTGTTACTCGTGGGGCTTGTTATCTACGGTTGTTCGCGTAATCCGGTGACTGGGAAAAAAGAAGTTATGTTCATCTCCAAACAACAAGAGTTGGCGATGGGCGCACAGTATGACCCTCAAATCTCTGCCATGTACGGCGTTTATCAGGATGCCGAATTACAGGCATTTATCAATGATAAAGGCAAGCAAATGGGAAAAATTTCCCACCGCCCGGAGTTGGACTACAAGTTCAAAATCATGGATTCTCCGGTGGTCAATGCCTTTGCTGTACCGGGTGGATACATCTATTTCACACGCGGAATCATGGCGCATTTTAATAATGAAGCTGAATTTGCGGGTGTACTTGGACACGAAATCGGTCACGTCACCGCACGCCACAGTGCCCAACAGCAGACCAAAGCTACACTTGCACAAGTTGGTTTGGTCGCGGGCTTGGTCGCAGGTGGTGAAAAATTTGCTCAATTTGCAAACCAAGCGCAGCAAGGTTTGGGTTTGTTATTTCTCAAATTCGGGCGTGACGATGAGACACAATCTGATGAGCTTGGTGTAGAATATTCTACAAAAATCGGCTATGATGCCGAGGAAATGGCTGGCTTTTTCAGCACGCTCAAACGCCTTAGCGCACAAGCAGGTGCGGATGCAATTCCGACTTTTATGTCAACGCACCCCGACCCGGCAGACCGCAACCGCAAAGTAGCGGCACTCGCAAAGGGTTGGCAGCAAAAAGACCCGCGCCCAAAATACGATATAAAGCGTAACGAATATCTACGTCGCATTGACGGCTTGGTATATGGTGAAGATCCTCGTCAGGGTTATGTCGAAAATAATACCTTCTATCATCCTGAATTAAAATTCCAATTCCCGACACCAACCAATTGGCAAATTGTCAATACGCCTCAACAGGTGCAAATGGTGGAAAGAAATGGTAAGGCGATGATGATGTTGCAATTGGGCAAAGGAACTTCAACGCTTCAAGCAGCACAAACATTTGTTCAGGAAAATCAATTGCAGGTGGTAGAAGTTAAGGAAAGTATTCAGATAAACGGACTTCCTGCTACGGCTGTTGTTTCTGACCAAGTGAGCCAAAATCAGCAGACAGGACAGCAACAAGCCATCCGTATTTTGTCCTACTTCATTCAGTATAATGGATTGATTTATGTGATTCACGGAATGTCGCTTCAGCAGGATTTTGACCGCTTTTTCCAATTGTTTAGAAATACGGGAGAAGGTTTTAATAAGTTGAACGACCCAAGCAAAATCAATGTTAAGCCGGAACGCATTGCGATTAAGACTGTACCAAGCAATATGACATTGCAGAAAGCATTGCAGAATTTCGGAATGCAGCCTTCACGCTTCAACGAACTTGCTATTCTAAACGGTATGCAAGTCAATTCGCCCTTACAAAGTGGAATGTTGATAAAGGTAGTAGAGAA
>JAHDEO010000173.1:0-3723 GCA_020628725.1 Saprospiraceae bacterium | reverse complement strand
TCATTCTCGCCTGTATAGATTTGACGTGGACGACCAATCGGTGTTTTCAAGTCACGCATTTCCTTCCACTGCGCTACCCAACCGGGTAATCTACCCAAAGCAAATAAGACCGTAAACATCTCCACAGGGAAGCCAATCGCACGATAAATGATACCTGAATAGAAATCAACATTCGGGAAGAGTTTTCTATCCTTGAAGTAATCATCGTTCAATGCTGCTTGCTCCAATTCCTTTGCAATCTCCAATACAGGGTCATTAACGCCTAATTTGTCGAGTACTTGGTCAGCGGATTTCTTGATAATCGTTGCTCTTGGGTCAAAGTTTTTATATACGCGGTGTCCGAAGCCCATTAAGCGGAACGGGTCATTTTTGTCTTTAGCTTTGTCGAGCCATTTCTTAGTGTTGCCACCGTCATTTTTGATATTTTCCAACATCTCCAATACCGCCTGATTTGCACCACCGTGCAACGGTCCCCACAATGCCGCAATACCCGCCGATACCGATGCGTATAGATTCGCATGAGAAGAGCCTACGATTTTTACTGTCGAAGTAGAGCAGTTTTGTTCGTGGTCAGCATGGAGAATCAATAACTTATTCATTGCATCCGAAATCACCGGATCGACCTCAATGTCGTCCGTCACATTTCCAAAAGTCATGTGCAGGAAGTTGGATACATAGTCCAATTTATTTTTCGGATACACAATCGGATGCCCGATATTTTTCTTAAAAATCCAAGATACAATCGTCGGAAATTTTGCCAACAAACGAATCATCGTCAATTGACGCGCCTCTTCCGAACGATTCGGGTCAAGAGATTCAGGATAAAATGTCGAAAGTGAAGACACAATACTTATCAACTGCCCCATTGGATGCGACTTCGACGGGTAAGCCAAAAAGAAATTCTTAATGTCTTCATGCACAAGTGTATGCATCGTCAGATTGTGGTCAAATTGCTCATATTCAGCCTTGGTGGGCAGATCTCCGTACAAAAGCAAATAAGCTACTTCTGCGAAAGTCGCATTTTCTGCCAATTGCTCAATCGGATAGCCTCGATAGCGTAGAACGCCCTGTTCACCGTTCAAGAAAGTGATTCCACTGGTCGTTGAACCTGTGTTTTTGAAACCGGGGTCAAGTGTTACTAAACCTGTGGCTCCACGCAATTTTTTAATATCGATGCCTCTTTCATTTTGCGAACCCACTACAACCGGAAGTTCAATCTCTTTTCCGTCGTAATGCAACTTAACTGTATCTGACATTTTATATATTTAAAATTTATTTATTTAATAATGATCTTAAAATTTGTGCGAAGATAAGGAATTTTATTGGGCTTTTTTTAATTATTTACCACTAAGAACACAAAGGACACAAAAACAAAATAAACGCAGAAGAACACAAGATTTTAAAAGAGATTTTTGGAAACCTTCGTTTCCTTTTACGCCTGTCCCGACGAATCGGGGTTAAATTGGCTTCATGTTCTTCGTGTCCTTAGTGGTTCATTTTTTTTCGTAAAATACAAGTTCCTTTCTCTGTATTTATCCATTCTGCCTCAAGTGGAAATTCACTTAACCAACGAAGTACATTTTCACCATCTTTTTCCCGATTACAATCATCTATAATAACAAACGAATTATCTGATAATTGGTTGAATAACAAAGGTAATGCCGGATAGCGATTTCCCGCAGGACCATCCACTATCAGCACATCAATCGACTCTAAATCAGCAATTTGAGCCGTATCGTACCATTTATACGAATTGTCGTTGACTTTACATTCAACAAGCGGGGCATGTACTATTGAGACGTGTTTTCTTAGATTATGTCGCGCAATCAGGTGATTATTTTTTTCATAAAAATTATTTTTATTCTCTAAAGAGAAAATACGCCCGCGTTTATTCTTTTCTAATACGTAACCTACAACTACCGTTGATACGCCACTACCACATTCTACTACAGTTCTGGGCTTGCTATCCAATATAATTTCGGAAACAATTTGCAAAAAATCCGGCGAAGCAGCCCACTCCCCCATCATAGGTAACGGACTTCGCAAGTCAATTAAATTGTGAATCGAAGCTAAGGCTTGTTGTTGTTTATACAAGTTAATTTGTTGATTTCGAGCTGCTTGGAATCTATAATGCGAATGAACCAACAAAATAATCACCGCCAAAACTGCCATCGGCGATTTAGGCAAAATTATTGCCACTAAAAGCAATACAATCAGCGCCCCAAACGTAATCTTATGGTCACTCAGGTATCGTTCCGGTAGTGATTTTTTATTGTATAATGGATTTTGCATAAATTATTCAATGTCGTCCGACGAATCAATTTAAACAGAAGACATGAATTAGATAAACGATAATATTAAAATTAGCCTTCGTCTGACGACTTATATAGCCAAAGGTAACAGCCATTTTGAAAATGCCTGTTATCTTCGCTCAACTTTATTAATATTACCCAAACATGAAGTCATTTTTTACTATAATTTTTCTCATACTCCTCTCCCCTACTGTAATTTTCGCCCAAAACGAATCACTTGACAAACTCATCAAAAACATCATCAAGCGAGAGGTCAATTTCAAGGAAACACCCGGCATATCCATTGGTATCATCGACCCCGACAGTACATACACTTACAACTTCGGCGAAACTCAAAAAGGCAACGAGCAGATACCCAATGCCAACACCATTTATGAAATAGGTTCAGTTACAAAGGTATTCACCGCTGCCCTTTTGACCATTATGGAACATGAAAATCTATTGAGTTATGAAGATACAATCGGACAACATTTTTCAGAATTAAAACAACCTGTCACACTACTTCAACTCGCTAATCATAGTTCCGGTTTTCCAAAATTACCCCATAATTTCGGAGCAAAAGAACAAGACGCGAACCAACCTTACGCCAATTATACACAAGAGGATTTATTATTTTTTCTGGAAAAATACGTGCTTACCAAGCCTTCAGGCGAAAAATATACCTACTCACACACCGCCTACGCCCTTTTGACAGAAATTATAGAAGAAGCAGGCAACGCCAATTTTGACGAATTACTCCAAAACAACTTATTTAATCACTTAAAAATGAACGATACACGCATCATTCTGAATGACGAACAACAAACCCGACTCGCACAAGGTAATTCACTCGGAGGCGAAGTTCCGGCATGGGAATATCGTTCGTTTGAAGGCGCATTAGGACTAAAATCTACGGTAAATGACCTCCTCAAATTCCTCTCCATGCACCTCGGCGACCACCATAAAGCCCTCGATGAAACGCTCCGCAAAAACTTTGAACGACATCATGAATCCAATTTTCGTAGTGATACCTATTCAGGTTTAGGTTGGCATATTCAATCGCCACGCCGTCGTGTGCCTGATGTGTACATACATGTAGGCGCGACGCATGGATGTCATTCATTCATCGCGATTGCACCGCACTCGCATACCGCAGTCGTGGTATTGAGTAACTCCAAGAAAAGCACATCAAGCGTGGGACAAATGATTTTTGATACGATTAATTTTAATTGGAGACGGAAGTAGTTTATTTAGTTCATAGAGTTTATGAAGTTCATTAGGTTTCATATCGCTCGTAAAACTCATAAACCCAATGAACTAAATAAACTCTGTAAACTTTACGAACTCAATAAACTTAATAAACTCAATAAACTCCCCAAACTAAACCGTATCTTTGCCCCAATGAAAACGAAGTCACACAAGCCGGATAAAG
>JAHDEO010000172.1 GCA_020628725.1 Saprospiraceae bacterium | reverse complement strand
GACGGGTATTCACAAGAGAGGAAATTTTCAATCATATCTGGGGAACTGATGTCATTGTTGGCGATCGTACGATTGATGTACATATCCGCAAGTTGCGCGAGAAAATCGGCAGCAAGTATATCAAGACGATTAAGGGAATTGGATACAAATTCGATTTTTGATTGAATGATTTTTGATTTTCGATTGCGAATAAATAAGAAATTTTGCGAAGCAAAATTCAATCAAAAATCAAAAATCGCCAAATCAAAAATTATTCATTATTAGCATACATCCACCGAATCATACCATCCGACAGACCTACCTTTGGGACAAACAATTCTTTTGCATTCGTAACTGCCATCACCGTTGTAAAAATACGTGCTGCGGGAACTATCACATCTGCCCTATCAGGGCGCATGCTGTATCGGCGCATACGTTGTTCCATATTGAGCGTGGTGAGTTCTTTGTACAAATCTCTCAATTGGCGATTTGATATAGTCGGTTGTTTTTTACCATTGATGATTTTGGAAATTTTGTTGATATTACCGCCTGTACCAATGATGATGAGTTCTTTTTTCTTTGGTTTAATTCCTGATAACCAATCTTTTAAATTATTCCATTTTTTATCGCTGACTTGATTGTTGAGTAAGCGTATCGTACCGATTTTGAAGGAGCGCGAAGCGGTACTTTTACCATCGCTAAACAATGTAAACTCCGTACTTCCACCACCAACATCTACGTATAAATAAGACTTAGAAGCATCCAACTGCTTGGTAACCTTCGTTGCAAATAGTAACTCAGCCTCCAGCATCCCATCAATGATTTGGAGTTCGACGCCTGTTTTTTGTTTGATGTGTCGGACGACTTTTTTGCCATTTTCGGCTTCGCGCATAGCAGAGGTTGCAAAGGCACGATAATCGGTGACGCCGTGTGTCTCCATGAGTAGTCGATAGGCTTGCATGGTATCGGTCAGGCGTTGGATATTGGTGTCGGATATTTTGCCGTTTTTAAATACATCTGCACCAAGTCGAATGGGCAAACGCACGAGCGATGCCTTTTGAAAATAAGGCTTTTCCTTGTCGTCAATAATATTATTAATCAATAAACGTACGGCATTAGAACCGACATCAATAGCCGCAAATTTTAGTAACTTCATGAATTTTTGATTCAGTGATTTTTGATTTTTGATTGAGTGAATGATATTCCCAAAATCATTGAACTTGAACTTGATACTTGTGCTTGAACTTGTTTATTATACGTAGCTTTGCAACGGTAAGTTAAATATTAACGTCATTATTTCGCGTAACATTTCTTGAATAACCATCGTTTATTCAAGAAATGAGTAGATGAGTAAATATTATTTACATGACACTATACAAATAAAATTATGCAATATTACATTGAAGAACAATTCAAATAATTCATTTGCAATTTTTTATAAAAAAACAAAATCGACATACACCCCATTTGTTTATCTACTCATATATTCATTGACTCATTCATCATTTTAGATTATGAAACTAAAATATCTGCTGTATAGTTTATTTGCTTTATATTTGATACCTTTGATTGGTTGTGAAAAATATCCCGGTGAAGGTGGGACTGCGACTATTACAGGAAAAATATTTGTAGTAGACGTTGATGACGAAACGAATGAGTTTCAGGCAGAATATTTTGCTCAAAACCGTAATGTATATATCATTTATGGTGAAGGTGCGATTCCGGACGACGATGTTCGTACGGGCTTTGATGGCACGTACGAATTCAATTATTTGCACAAAGGGCAATATATTGTGTATGCTTTTACAGAGTGTAACGACTCCCTGCCGGAGTGTCCCTCAGGGCGAATGCCGCTCATGGATACCATACAAATTACTCAAAAAGGCGAAACTTACGAAGTCCCCACAATTACGGTGATTGAATAGAAACAAACATTAAATTGCTTGATTGTCAGTTTTTTATAGTATTTTACAAAACAAAAACACTTATAATTCCGTAAAACAATTTGACAATTAAACAATTTAATCGAACTATGAAACAAACAAATTATCCACCACTTATTCAAGGTATCTTGAATGATTTTGTGCCAATTTCTCTTATGGAAATGGACAGGGTCAGTCTATTGGATAGACAAGATACCAAGATGGTCTTGCCCTTACACAAATTGCCTTCGATTATCGAACCGCTTTCCCGACACTATCGTGTATTGGAAACCGACGGTGGACAAATCAATCAATATCATTCGCTATATTACGATACAGAGAGTTGGGAAAGCTATTACGAACACCACAATCAACGAAAAAATCGCTACAAAATACGTTACCGCAGTTATGTAGATTCCGACCTCAATTTCTTTGAAATCAAACACAAAACCAATAAAAACCGGACCGTCAAAACCCGCATCGAAACCGATACTATCAAAACCCAACTTGGTCTGCCAGAGAGCAATCTCTTGATAGACCATACCCCACTCAATCCCTTTGAATTCAAACCTACTATCTGGGTCAATTACAAACGTATCACGCTCGTCAGCAATGACCACACAGAACGTGTAACCATTGATTTTGATGTCGAATTTGAAAAATATAATACCCAAAGCGCACCGATTGGCAGCCCTGAGCTCGCCATCATGGAGATAAAACAGCAAAGATTTAATAGAAAATCCGTAGCATTACGTACCTTGCACCAAGAAAGGATATTTCCTATCCGTGTCAGCAAGTACTGTCTTGGTGTAATGAGTTGTTGCAACGGAGAAATCAAGCGGAACGGCTTCAAAAACAAGTTATTAAAAATATCGAAAATTACAAATAATAACTTTTACCGTTCTCTGGCTGAATGTTAAATAATATAGTTACGAGTTACGAGTTATTTACACCTTAATTTTCGCATGGCGAAAATTCATAATCCGCAACCCGAAAACCCGCAACTTAAATATGGACATTGTACTACTTGACATATCAAATATAGAGCAATTGGGACTAAAGTTGGTACTTAATGTGGCAGTGACCCTCGTCATTGTCTTACTTATCTATCGACCCGCCAATGACAAGCCCGAATACACATTTACATATCTAATATTCAATGTACTCATATTTTTCATTTGCTATCTCATGGCAAGTATCGACAAATTGGGTATTGGATTTGGATTTGGACTTTTCGCGCTATTCTCCATCATGCGCTATCGTACCATGACTATCTCAATTAAAGATATGACCTATCTTTTTGCGGTAGTCAGTGTAGCCGTCATCAATGCTATCAGTATAGAGTTATTCAGCATGATTGAGTTGACACTCATCAATGCATTTATAGTAGCGTCTATTTTTATCTTTGAAAAACTGATATTCAGACAGGCATACGACGTCAAAAAGGTGATTTATGAATACGTAGACCGCATTACCCCCGAAAAAGAAGAAGAACTTATCGCCGATCTCGAAGCCCGTACCGGACGAAAAGTAGCAAAAGTGGATGTATTTTCCATGAATTATCTGAATGATAGTGCCGTATTAATGGTTCATTTTGAACCCTTAAAGTCTACTGCCCGTATACGTTATAAAGAACCACTTGAAGAAGATACTACCCAAACCGTTCAAGCCAATCAGCCCAATGAATATGAAGGGGTATAGAGAAAATGTAAAATGAAAAATATCAAACGTGAAATGTAAAAGTGCCAACAGGACGCATTTTTATTAAGGAAATATGTTTTTTGTTTAATTGAAAAATTAATGATTTGAAAATGAAAATGCTCGCACTACACAAGTTTTACATTTTACATTTTACATTTATTATTTTACATTTAAATACGCTCCCCGCACAGGAAATCGACAACCAACTCTGGCAAGGTGTCACGCTCGAATACGAAGCTTCCGACAAAATCATCTTCCACCTTCACGACGAACTTCGACTCGAAAATAATATCTCTGATTTTCAGCAAAATTTAATTCAATTTCATACCACCTACAAAGCGGCAAAATTCCTCCGTTTCTTGGGAGGGTATCGCTTTGCAATTCGTCCGATATACGACCGTCATCGCTTTTTTATACAGCCGCTTTTTCGCCGTGAAATAAAAAGCATTCGTACCGAAATACAATTCAGCACCAATTTTCAATATGAATTTGATAAACGAGATGCCAGCGAAACTTTCTACGTGCGCCCCATGTTTTTTGCACGTTTTGAACCCAAATATGGACGCATAGAGCCGTTTTTTGCCACTGAATTATTCTATCAAGTTTCCCCTGAAAGTATTGACGACCAACTTCGCATCTACGCCGGTGTCGAATATGAATTAACCAAAAAAAATACGCTGCGCCTCGCGTACATACGCTCGAATATGTCTGCGTTCAATTCTAATATTTTTCAGGCTGTTTATATTATTGAAATTGACCCGAAGAAGAAAAAGAAAAAGGATAAGAAGAAGAAAGAAATGGCAAAAAGCTGATTATCAGCTTTCTGCCCGGTTCTTTCTCACTGTTAAAATTGAGATTATCTACTGTTTTACAAACCTTTTGGTTTGTGCATTTACTCCATCATCAATCGTGATGAAATATAAGCCTTTTGGTAAGTTACTGACGTTTAAAGTCGTGGAATAAAATCTTTTATTTGAAGAAGTTGTGGTTTCATACAGCACATTTCCCAAGATATTGCTCATACGAATGGTCGTTGCCTGTTTAATTTCAAATTGAACATTTATATCCTCCTTTGCCGGGCTTGGATAAACAGAAAATTCGTTTTCCTTAGCATGTTTCAATGAAATAATATCCGAACCACCTTCGGTATCTATAAGTCTTATATTTTCTACAACCTCTGTATTATTATCAAAATTAACCCCCGATTGTGCTGATACTGTATTGACATTTATCAGTAAAAATATAAACGCGACTAAAACTGTAATTCCTCTCATAATTTCTGTTGTTGATAGTGTGTGTAAATCATTAACAATTCAAAGGTGCAGGTTTATTTTGAATGTTCATAGGAACAGTTTGCCCCATTTTTACAAATCAAAAATTTCAAAATTTGTTTTCCCCACTCTATTTCAAAGGATTTTTCATAACAAAATCACTTATTTGCTGTTTCATTTTCTTCACTAATCAAGACGCGGATTTATCTGTTTATAAAAAAGCGCATGAAAACTGCGGACTACACTACACAAAAATGAAAAAATACTTGCTGTTAATCAGCCTAATCCCGGCTTTTGTCATTCACCTCCAAGCCCAAGACCGCGAGATAATCACTTATGATACGATAGTCGAAATGTCTGTTATTAAGCGTACTGTCATTGAGAAAAAAATCATCGATGCAGAAGGCAATGAGCAAACACTTCCCACTGAGACTCGTGAAGAAAATACAACTTCCCAACAAATTATTTTTGAAGATAAAAACCCACAAAGCACTCAATTACAATCCATTGTAAAGGAAACCCCTCCCCCATCCGCACCTGCTACTACTACGGTTTCGGGCGATGTACGCGGCGGTACAGGCATCATACAAGGTCGCGTATATAATGCGCTCAATAACGAACCGATTATGTTTGCCAACGTCGTCATAGAAGGCACAAGCGTAGGCGCGACAACCGATTTGGACGGCAACTACGCCATCACCGGACTTAAACCTGCGCTCTATAATGTACAAATCAGCTACATCGGTTTCGATGAAAAAACCTTCTACGAAATACAAGTCAGCAACTCCCGTCCGACGACTCAAGATTTTGCTTTAGAAGAAACTACGGCGGAGTTGGAGGAAGTTGTCGTCCGTGCCTCCCCTTTCCGCAAAACGGAGGAAAGCCCTGTTTCGCTCCGCACGATTGGTGTGGCGGAGATTCAGCGCAATCCCGGTGGCTCGCGTGATATTTCGCGGGTGGTACAGTCGCTTCCGGGCGTTACATCCACCGCTTCTTTCCGTAACGACCTGCTCATACGCGGTGGCGCACCCAATGAAAATCGTTTTTATCTCGACGACGTAGAAGTGCCGAATATCAACCACTTTGCTACGCAAGGCGCATCGGGTGGTCCGGTTGGTTTGATAAATGTGGACTTTATCCGCGAGGTAGACTTTTTTAGTGGCGCATTTCCTGCAAATCGAGGTAATGCACTCAGTTCGGTATTTAATTTCAAACAGAAAGACGGACGCAATGACCGACTCGGACTCACCGCCACTATTGGCGCGAGTGATGCAGGGATTACATTGGAAGGTCCGTTGGGTAAAAAAACGACTTTTTTGGCTTCTGCTCGACAGTCGTATTTGCAATTTCTATTTCAGGCAATTGGCTTACCTTTCTTACCGACTTATAATGACTTTCAAGCGAAAGTAAAGACCCGTTTTGACCAGAAAAATGAATTGACATTTATTGGTTTGGGCGCAATTGATAATTTTTCTTTGAATTTGGATAGAGGATTCAGCCGTCTCGCTGATATTGAAAACCCCACACAGGAAGACCTAGATGCAGTTGAAGGAGAGCAGTATTTGCTAGATAATTTACCCGTCAATGAACAATGGAATTATACGAATGGATTGGTGTATAAACGCTACGCGGAAAACGGTTTCTGGACATTCGTCTTGAGCCGTAATATGCTCAATAATACCGCAACTAAATACGAAAATAACACTGATAATGAGGATGATTTAATTTTAAATTATAAATCACAAGAAATTGAAAACAAACTCAGAATAGAGCACACCACCCGCTTTGATGGCTTTAAATTGACCTACGGAACAAATTACGAATACGCCAAGTATAACAACACGACATTCAATCGAATCAGTACGCCCGCAGGTCCGTTTACAGTGAATTATGCTGCTGAATTTGATTTTCATAAATACGGTTTGTTTGGTCAAATCAGCAAGAAATTTGTAGATGACCGCTTGGTCTTATCGCTTGGAGTACGCACAGATGCCAATTCGTATTCGGATGAAATGAGCAATCCGCTGGAGCAGCTTTCACCGCGTTTTTCATTGGCGTATGCCTTCACCGAGCGACTCTCACTCAACCTCAATTCAGGAATTTATTACCAACTCCCGCCCTACACCGTCATGGGCTACAAGGATGAAAATGGGACATTAATTAATAAGGAAAACGGCGTATCATACATTCGCAACACCCATGCCGTTGCAGGTTTGGAACTCAATACCGCCTCCGATTCAAAGATTACCCTTGAAGGTTTCTATAAATTGTATGACAACTATCCATTCCTACTCCGCGATAGTATCAATCTGGCGAATTTGGGTGGTGATTTTGGCGTCATCGGCAATGAACCAACGGTCTCCAACAAGCAAGGACGTAGCTACGGCTTAGAGTTTTTATTCCAACAAAGATTGTATAAAGGTTTCTACGGAATCGTCTCATACACATTAGGTTGGAGTGAATTTGAAGATAAAAACGGCGACTTCATACCTTCTTCATGGGATAGTCGTCATACGATGAATTTGGTCGGTGGCAAGCGATTTAAACGCAATTGGGAATTAGGTATGAATTGGCGTTTGCAATCGGGATTACCTTTTACACCATTTGATATAGAACGTTCTTCGCTGATTGAAAATTGGTCGGTACGCGGCGTTGGTTTATTGGATTGGGAAAGGCTAAATACGGAACGATACGCTGCCATTCATACGCTTGATATGCGCGTGGACAAGAAGTGGTTTTTCAAGCGTTGGAGTTTGAATTTGTACTTGGATATTGAGAATATTTACGGCAATGCCTTGAAGCAGGATGTACTTTTATTGGATAGAGATGAGCTGGGTAATGCACAAATTGACCCGAATAATCCGGCTGCTTATCTGACGAAATTATTGACAACGGATAATGGTACGACCTTGCCGACGATTGGGGTGGTCGTGGCGTTTTAGTAACACAAGCTTCCAGCCTGCACTCGCGTAATGTGTACCTTTGCGAGTGCAGATTTGGAAGCCTATATTGTTTGATTTGGTTTCTAATTTTGACATTTTTTTAATAATTTAAACTAATATTTATCAACAATTTGTACAACAAAAAACATATAATAATTTCTAATTAATCATTAGCTCAAATATTTTTATTGAGAAAACCATAACAAAACTGCTTATTTCTTGTTTCTCAAAAGATAAACTCGCTTTTTATTCCCTCTCCACAAACATCTTAGTTGACATTAGCCGTTATTCACAAACTCATAATTTATTTTCAATTAATTGATAATGAATTATTTATAGCTATGCGATAACTATTAGCTAATTCGGATAGAAAAAATCCAAACATACTTTTAATTCAGAATTTGTATAAAACAGAAATGAAAAAATACGTACTTATACTTGGTTTGTTGCTTGCTTTTATTCCCTTGATTGAAGCTCAAAAAAACCATATGGGGGTGATAAAAGGTCGTGTGTATAATGCTATTAATAATGAGCCGATTATGTTTGTCAATGTGGCGGTACAAGGTACGAATATAGGTGCAACAACGGACTTGGACGGCAACTATACCATAGCAGGACTCAAGCCGGGTATGTATAATGTACAAGTTACCTACATTGGCTTTGACGACAAAACACTCTACGAAATTCAGGTGAATAATACCCGCCCGACGGTTGCGGATTTTGCGTTGGAAGAGGCAAGTGCCAACTTGGAGGAAGTCGTCGTGCGTGCCTCGTCTTTTTACAAGTCGGAGGAAAGTCCGGTTTCGCTTCGCACTATCGGCGTGGCAGAGGTACAACGCAATCCCGGTGGCAGACGCGACATCTCGCGTGTGGTGCGCTCCTTGCCCGGTGTCACTTCTACCGCTTCGTTTCGCAACGACCTGCTGATACGCGGTGGCGCACCCAACGAAAATCGCTTTTACCTCGATGGCGTAGAAGTACCGAATATCAACCACTACTCTACGCAAGGTGCATCGGGCGGTCCGGTAGGGCTGATTAATGTGGATTTTATACGCGAAGTGGATTTTTACAGCAGTGCCTTTCCTGCTAATCGGGGCAATGCCTTGAGTTCGGTTTTTGATTTCAAACAAAAAGACGGGCGCAATGATAGGTTCGGAGTGACCGGTACGTGGGGTGCCAGCGATTTGGGCGTCACACTGGAAGGTCCCTTGGGTAGCAAGACCACCTTTTTGGCTTCGGCGCGGCGGTCTTATTTGCAGTTTATAGCCGGATTGGTTGGCTTACCTTATCTGCCGGTTTACAATGATTTTCAAGGGAAAATTAAAACCCGTTTTAACCAAAAAAATGAATTGACGATTATTGGTTTGGGGGCAATTGATAATTTTTCACTCAATTTTAAAAGAGGACTCAATCGCCTCGGCAATCTCGAAAATCCGACCCGTGAAGACCTCGACGCCATTGATTCCGAGCAATTTATCATTGATAGTTATCCTGACAATTCACAGTGGAATTATACCGGAGGAATGGTGTATAAGCACTACACCAAAAATGGTTATACTACTGTCGTTTTTAGTCGCAATATGCTCAATAACGAAGCCATTAAATATGAAAATAATGTCGAAAATGACGATAATTTAATTTTCAAATACAAATCGCAGGAAATTGAAAATAAATTGAGGGCAGAGCATACCCTGCGCTCAAACGGCTTCAAAGTGAATTATGGCATTAATTATCAATTGACCGATTATAATAATGCTACTTTCACGCAGGTGAGTACGCCCGAAGGCTTGGTTGCGGTCAATTATGCTACAAAATTCAGCATGTTATTTTATGGTTTATTCGGGCAAATCAGCAAAAAAATGATAGATGACCGCTTGGTCTTATCGCTCGGACTTCGCACTGATGCCAACTCTTATTCGGATGACATGAACAATCCCTTGAAGCAGGTTTCGCCGCGTTTTTCACTCGCTTATGCCATTAGTCCACGGCTTTCATTCAATCTCAATTCGGGGATTTACTACCAACTGCCGCCCTACACTATTCTGGGCTACAAGGATGAAAACGGTAGCTTGATTAACAAAGAAAACGGCGTATCCTACATGCGAAATACCCACGCCGTAGCAGGACTGGAATATACCACGACGACCAATGCGAAGATTACCCTCGAAGGTTTTTATAAGTTTTATGATAATTATCCCTTCCTGCTGCGCGATAGCATTAATATGGCAAATCTCGGTGGTGATTTTGGTGTTATTGGCAATGAACCGACGGTTTCCGGCAAGCAGGGTATTACTCGTGGTTTGGAGTTTTTATTCCAACAAAGACTGCATAAAGGGTTTTACGGACTCGTCTCATACACAATAGGTTGGAGTGAATTTGAGGATAAAAACGGCGACTTTGTACCTTCTTCATGGGATAGCCGACATACGATAAATCTGACCGGTGGCAAGCGATTCAAGCGCAATTGGGAAATCGGTATGAATTGGCGTTTTCAGTCGGGGCTGCCTTATACACCTTTTGATGTGGAGCGTTCTTCGCTCATCGAAAATTGGTCGGTACGCGGCGTCGGTTTGTTGGATTGGGATAGGTTGAATACGGAACGATACGCTGCGATTCACACGCTTGATATGCGCGTGGACAAGAAGTGGTTTTTCAAGCATTGGAGCTTGAATTGGTACTTGGATCTTGAAAATATTTATGGAAATGCCCTTATACAAAATGTACTATTGCTGGATAGAGATGAATTGGGCAATCCACAAATTAACCCGAATAATGAGGCAGCTTATTTAATGAAATTATTGCCGACGAATAATGGGGCAACGCTGCCGACTGTCGGGATGGTCGTAGCATTTTAAAAACGTAGCACGGGCTTCCAGCCCGTGTATTGCGATTGTATAGTTTGCGGACACGGGCTGGAAGCCCGTGCTACGTATTAAGTTCGTGGATGAAATTGCAAAATCGTTTCCCGCAAAAAATCCGTATCAAGGTGTGTGTAAATTTCTGTAGTCGTAATAGATTCATGCCCCAACATATCCTGAATCGCTCGTAAATCAGCTCCACCTTCAATCAAATGCGTCGCAAATGAATGTCGAAACGTATGCGGACTCACCCGTTTTTTAATACCTGCTAATCCTGCTAATTTCTTCACAATTGTAAACACCATCACGCGAGTGAGTTGCTTACCACGTCGGTTAAGAAATAGAATATCAGCATGTTCTGGGTGGATGCGTTTGAGGCTAAGTCTGCCGTCGTGGTGGTCGAGATAGGTGCGGATAGCAGCTCGTGCACTTTCTCCGATGGGAATGAGGCGTTCTTTATTACCTTTTCCGAGTATTTTGATGAAGCCAATATCAAGGTACAAATTGGAAATTCGTAGTCCCGTCAACTCACTCACGCGCAAGCCGCAGGCATACAAGGTTTCGAGCATCGCTACGTTTCTGATTTTGATGTATTCATTCTTTTCAAATTGCAATGTACTGATTATCAGATTAATTTCATCAGGTGTCAATACATGCGGAATTTTACGGTCTAATCGTGGTGCTTCCAGCAGTGCTGCCGGACTTTCATCCAACAAATCCTCTACCATCAAATATTTAAAAAAAGCCTTTAGACCCGAAATCACTCTCGCCTGTGAGCGCGGATGCAAGCCCAATTCATTCACATAATGTATAAATTCTTGCAAATGGGTGAGTTCGATTTCTTTGTAGTTTAATTCATATTCGCGGAGCGTTAGAAATTCCACGAATTTCCCCACATCACGTATATATGCCTCTATCGAATTTTCCGATAAAGAACGCTCCAACATGAGATAGCTCTGAAAACCTTTTATATACGATTGCCACATTACGGATTGAGTGATTTTTGATTTTTGATTCCGTGATTGAGAGATATTCTACCTCGCGTAGTTGAAATCAATCAAAAATCACTGAATCAAAAATCACTAAATTGTCTTTACTCTTCTTCGTCTGTATATGCTTCATGTTCAGCAATATAATGTTCCAGCAAATGCTCCAAATCGGGCTTGGTGACCATGCCGGGAATGCGCTGTTTGAGTTCACCACGATGGACGAGCATGATAGTAGGAATGCTTTTTATCCCAAAATGACGCTGTAAATTTGGGTTCACCTCTACATTAACTTTACCAACTACTGCCCGCCCCTCGTATTCCTTTGCCAATTCATCTATCACGGGTCCCATCACTTTGCATGGACCACACCAATTTGCCCAAAAATCAATTAAAATCGGTTCTTCTGTCTCTACTATCAGGTTGTTGAAAGTTTTGTCTGTGATTTCCAGTGCTTTGACTTTTTTCTTTTTATTGAAAAACATGTATAACGATTAATGGTTAACGGTTAATTTTTAACACAACTCAATATCATTTTTTTCAGTTTGTTCGATACATTTCTACCAAATTAAACAAATAAAATCATTCATTGTATTTATGACGTAATTTTCAGTGAAATGATTTAAATTAGTCAAATGAATCAACCAAACGTATATCTTATTGGCTTGGGAGCTATCGGCGCGACTTACGCATCAATGGCATACGATAACGGACTTCCTATCTCCATAATTTGTGATGCAGAAAGGAAACAACGCTACACCAAAAACGGTTTTACGATAAATGGAAAAGCTTACGATTTCAATTATGTAACCGAGCCTGACGGAGCAGTTGATTTGATATTTGTCGTGGTGAAGGATAATCAGCTTACAGGAGCTATTGAAGCGATAAAGCCTTATGTATCAAATGATACGACAATAGTTTCACTGATGAATGGCATTTCAAGTGAACGTATTGTTTCAGAAAAATTAAATACAAAAAATGTCATCAACGCCTTCTCAATGGCTACCGATGGGGTGCGCGAAGGCACTGAGATTCATTATACCTCAAAAGGAAAAATTGTATTTGGTCATCTGCTGCCCGAACAAAAAGTATTTGCCGAAAAAACCGAAAAAATATTAGCACAAAGCGGCATTCCATACGAACGTGTAGATGATATTCAGTATCGTCAATGGTGGAAATTTATGACGAATGTAGGCATTAATCAAGTCTCCACTTTGTTGCGTTGTCCTTATGGCGCATTTCAATCAGAGACTCATGCAACAGCTATTGCCCGTGCAGCCATGCGCGAGGTCATGGAAATTTCTCAAAAAATGAATACAGGATTGACTCCAAAAGATATAGAATTCACCTTTGAAATTATGCGGAAAATGGGCACTGAGGGAAAAACTTCGATGTTACAAGATTTGGAAGCAGGACGAGTGACTGAAGTGGATATGTTTGCTGGAGAAGTGATGCGATTGGGTAAGCAATATGACGTACAAACACCTGTAAATGAGCTACTTTTTAATGCGATTAGTTTTTTTGATAAATTACATAAATCACAAAAGCGGCGGGTTTATTGATTTTTATAAATAAATCGTTCCATTGATTCGCGGCGGGTTAAAAC
>JAHDEO010000171.1 GCA_020628725.1 Saprospiraceae bacterium | reverse complement strand
TGAGATGCCGCGCAAGGAACTGCCCGCGCCGCAGCAGGAGGAGCGAGTTTTCCAACCGGAAAAGGACAAACAACTCGTCATCGTACCGCCCGAAGGTAGCCGTTTGGAATCGTATCGGTATAGCCCGTCGGTAATGGAAATATTGGCTCCGCGTCCGGTGTTTAATCCGCGAATGTATCGTCCCTTGATGTTTGTTGGTGGGTGGTTTGTGTTGATATTTTTGATGTCGGGCATGATGGCAGGTGCAGGGTCGATTTTGTTGTTATTTTTTATACCCTTATTCTTTGTAGGTTTGTCGATGCTCTATGGAATGTCCAAAACGTTGACCGAGAAGCAAGATATTGATTTGATTGGCAATCATTTAAAAATAAATAAAACCCGCATTTTTAATTCGGAAAATATCAGCATTCCCTACCATAAAATTGAGAAAATTGGCTTGACACGCCCCGGCACCAAGTTAATTTCTACCAATCTCAACAATATGGGTACACCCAAATCACCAAGATATAGTTCGAGTGTACCAACTGTATTTTATGATGGTGGCAAAAAAGCAACTTTGCTCGAATACGTTTCAGATAGAGAAAAACAATGGGCAGTAGATTTGTTGAGGGGTTTCGTTAATGAGATAGCAGATAAGCAACTTTAATTGAGAATGGATAATTGAGAATTGATTGCGTTATCAATTCTCAATTATCCATTCTCAATTATTAATTCTCAATTATTAATTCTTTCCTGTATCATCTTCATCTTGTTGTGTTTTCGGCGGTATGCCTTTCGGCAATTTTCGTGGACCTCGTGGTTTGAAATTCAAAGAATCCGGTTTAGGAGCCGTTTTGTTTTCAACCGTTTCGGTATCTTTTTCATCTGTTTTTTCTTCCTCTTTTTCCTCACCTTCCTTCTCTTCTTCTTCCTTTTCTTTTCTTGGTGGAATGACCGTACCTGTTAAAAATAATTCTTGTTTCGCGGGACGTGCATCTGTCAACAATGTAACTGTACTTTTTGACACACCGAGCTTTCCTTTACTATCAAAGCGCACACCAATTTCACCCGTTTTACCCGGTTCAATCGGCAAAAATGAATAAGTCGGATACGTACACCCACACGAGACATCCGCATTGAGGATGTTAATCGCTGTCGTTCCCGTATTCTTAAATTTGAAGGTGTGATTAATCACCGTTCCTTCCTCGATATAACCGTAATCCAATGTGCGATTATCAAAAGTCATCTTACCTCCTCCTGTCGGTATTGGTGGTGGTGGAGGGGGCGGTGGTGGAGTCACTACTTTTTGAGTGTTATTGACAGGTTGTGGCGCAGGAGTTGGCGCGGATGCCGGAGCAGGTTTGGGAGTGGGTGGAGGTGTTACCGGTTTAGTTGCTGTAGGTGATGGAGTTGGCTTAGGTGCAGGTGGCGGGGTAGGTTTTTTCTCCTCAACGGGCGGAGGTGTCGGCTCCGGTTTGGGTGTCGGTTTTTCGACAACCACAGGGGCAGGGACTTTTTCCGGTGTATTGTCAGGAGTGCTATCACTTACACAAGCCGTGTAAGTCAACGTAGCTATCAAAAGCAGTAGAGTATAAGTAAAACGTTGCATTGTGTTCTATGATTTGAGGGCGAAGATAACTAAATTAAGTTTAAGTTTAAGACGAAGTTTAAGTTTAAATTGATTTTTGAAAATTATTATAATTATTTGACAGTCAATTTTTTTTATGTTAAAAATTAATCTAAACACTAAAACTTATACGTTTGTAACATGTGTTTTTTGACGTTGTATTTTAATAAAAGGCACATATTCCATGCCATTCATTTAAATTAACGAGGTGAATAACGAAAAAGTTAGTTGAAAAGAATGAATTTTATTTTTTGGTGACGATTCATCGGCGCATTATACATTCTAATCCTGAGCAAATCAATTGCCATTGCAATTGCATTTGATGCTGCCAGGGCATAGCCGAAATAGTATGTTTTTCCATTTCTAATGTCAAATCTTCAGATGAAATTTGATTCGTCTGGACTTGAAGTTGCCACTTGCTGAATAGATTAGAATATCGTGAGATGTGAGCATCGGGCCAAGTTAATTTTCGTTCTTTATGCGGATACAAAAACAAAGGCATTTCAGTCACTAAAGTCAAACAATCACCACCCAAACTGCGGATAGATTCCATCGAACTCGCATGGAATTTATTTGCCGTTTCCACATCATTTAAATAATTAAAATGCTCGCGCATGTACTTTCCACTCGGTCTTGTACAAAATCCTTCACTGATTCGTTTAAAACCCTTTTCGCCAAACCTATTCAAATCAAATAACTGATAACCAAACTCTTGTGTTTTCGCAGCACATTGCTTTTGCAATTGTTTCGTCCTGTCAATCCAATCTTCATCAATCAAAAACCAAGTCCCGTAAGCTGCTTTCATTCCGTGCAAAGAGACGTGTAAATCAAAAGGTTGTTTCGCAGATTTCCAAAATTGATATGCATTTTTGTTTTCAGGTCTTAAAGATTCAAATTCGCCTTTAATTGGAAAACCAAATTCAATATCATCACCCGGCAATTCTCTTTGAACAAACTTTAAATATTTGTACAAATCAGTCTTTTCATCTTCATAAGTGTACCATGCTTGGTTTATTTTTTCGCCATCGGGATTATTGTGAGGGATAATGTACCAACTAAATTCTTTTAACAAAAAATGGTGGTCGGGCAGTGCGGTCAAAAAATTAACCAGCTTTTTGAGTAAAAGCGGTCCTACGGGTTCGTCGGCGTGATTGCCTGCAATTAAGCTGATGCGCGTAGTACCTTCACCCAATTTATAGCCATAAATTTCCAGTCCGTTTCTGGAAAAACCAATCAAATCCCCTTTCGGATTGATGTGTGTTTGTTCTAAAATATCGTATATGTAATCAAATAAATCGTGCATTTTTCTCAATAATAAATTAACAATATGAATGGTAAAAAGTTAGTTGGAAATATAGATTTCACGTTAGGATTTTTTTAGCATTCCATTTAAATAAATCAAAAACTACCCAATCCAAAATCACGAAACCAAAAATCATTGTACTTTTGTGTCAGATATGAAATTTACAATACACGCCAGCGATGCGGCTTCGAGCGCGCGTACAGGTACGATTGAGACAGCGCACGGTAGTATTCAAACTCCGATATTCATGCCGGTCGGTACGGCGGGGACGGTCAAGGGTATTCACCAACATGAGTTGAGAGAAGTCATTGAGGCACAGATAATTTTGGGAAATACTTACCACTTGTATTTGCGTCCGGGCATGGAGATTTTGCAACAGGCGGGTGGTTTGCACAAGTTCAATGATTGGGAAAAACCAATGCTGACGGATAGTGGCGGGTATCAGGTCTATTCACTCAGTCATCGACGAAAGATAAAGGAAGAAGGCGTGACCTTTCAATCTCATATTGACGGCTCGCGGCACTTTTTCACCCCTGAAAATGTGATGGATGTGCAGCGTCAAATTGGCGCAGATATCATCATGGCATTCGACGAATGTACCCCCTACCCCTGCGAATACAAATACGCCAAAGATTCGATGGAAATGACCCATCGTTGGCTCAAACGCTGTTGTGATCGCTTCGATGCTACGGAAGGTTTGTATGGTTACGAGCAAACGCTTTTCCCTATCGTTCAGGGCAGTACATATATGGATTTGCGCCGACAATCAGCTGAAACCATCGCTTCGCACGAACGAGAAGGCAATGCCATCGGCGGCTTATCGGTAGGCGAACCGGCAGAGATGATGTACGAAACTACAGAGGTCGTGTGCAGCATTTTACCAAAAGACAAACCACGTTATTTAATGGGCGTCGGCACACCCGTAAATTTGTTGGAATGTATCGCTTTGGGCGTGGATATGTTTGATTGTGTCTTGCCTTCACGCAATGCGCGGCATGGGCTTTTATACACGTCGGAAGGCATTATCAATATAAAAAACAAAAAATGGGCAGATGATTTCAGCCCAATAGATGCCAATGGTGCTTGCCCTACAAGTCGCAATCACACAAAGGCGTATTTGAGACATTTGATTCACTGTAAGGAGTTACTCGGTTCGCAAATCGCTACTTTGCACAACTTGAGTTTCTTCCTTTGGCTGATGGGCGAAGCCCGACAACATATCGCCGAAGGCGACTTTTTATCATGGAAAAACACAATGGTTAAACGGCTGACGCAGAGGCTCTAAGCAGCCCATAGTCGATAACCCGTAGTCCATAGTTTCGTTTTTTGCTTCGCAAAAATAACAGACTCGCGGCTGCCTATCGACTATGGACTATCGACTATCGACTACTTATGTTAAAAACATTAGATAGATACATCATCAAAAAATACCTGACGACTTTCTTCTTTGTCGTCCTGATATTCACGTTGATAGCGGTGGTGATTGATTTTAGTGAAAAAATTGATGACCTCATACAAGATGAAATCCCAACGGGGTCGATTTTTATGGAGTATTACCTTCCGTTTATGCCTTACATAAATGGTCTGTTGTGGCCCCTATATGCACTAATTACAACAATATTTTTTACCTCACGAATGGCGTATAACTCCGAGATCATTTCGATGATGGGCGGAGGGATGAATTTTTATCGTTTGGCAGTACCATATATGTTATCAGCAGCTTTGATAGCAGGCTTACATTTCTTTGGGAATCACTATTTGATACCGGAGGGAAATAAGCATAGAACCTTATTTGAAAACACCTATGTTTGGAAAAATAATTTTGATAATAAAACCAGAAATATCCACTTATTTTTAGATGATAATTCCAAAATGTATGCCCGCAGATACAGTCGTCGCGATACCGTTTGTTATGATTTTACACTGGAAAAATTTAAAGATAATAAATTGATTTCCAAACTTTCATCACCACGTACCGAGTGGCAAGGCAAGACTGGCACTTGGCTGATCCGCGACTACCGTTTACGAGAATTCGACGGAACAGATGAAAAACTCTCTTTTGGAAAAAAACTCGATACCCTCCTCAATTTCACACCCGGCGACATCGAAAGACGCGACAATTTGAAAGAAGCCATGACTACGCCCGAACTGCGTGTATTTATCCAACGTGAGCGTGAGCGCGGAGCCGCCAATTTTGAAAAATACGAAGTCGAACTTCACCGTCGTAGTGCCGAACCATTTACGATATTCATCCTGACACTCATTGGACTGGCAGTAGCTTCGCGTAAGGTGCGCGGCGGGATGGGCTTGCACCTTGCTTTGGGCGCAGGCTTGGGTGGAATCTATATTTTCCTTTCCAAATTTTCGACTACCTTCTCTACCAATGCCGGATTATCCCCACAACTCGGTGTTTGGATTCCTAACTTGATATTTATGGCTGTTACCTTATTTTTGATTTCGAGAGCGCAGAAGTAGTTTCATGGCTTCATGGTTGTTTGTCTCATTGTTGTTTTAATGTTTTTTGCTTTGTAAAAAACACATTAACAATGAAACAATGTAACAATGAAACCATATAACAATAAAACAATGAAGCAATTTTTCTTAATTTTACGAAAAATAAAAATACGCAATAGATGATTCAATTATACAAACTTTTGACTATTGGCTTTTTAGGACTTTCTGTAATGTTCATTTCCTGCAATGGTGGTTCATCAGAAAATACCGCAAATGCAACTGCTGAAACGCCCGCAGCACAGCAAGCAACCTTTCCCACCCCTCCGACCGACTTCTTACAAGACATCTATGAACGAGTCGATTATATTGACTTTGTATTTGACAAAACCAATTTTAGTGTCAGCGTGAGTGATAAAGCGAATGCACAACGCAATGTCACTTACCTTTCACAAGATGCTGTGAAAGATATAAATTGTACACCTTACATGGGACGTATGTACTTTAGTTCGGAAGGTGTAGAAATTGCTGTCGCACAGATGCACTATAGCGATAATTGCAAATATTTCATTTTCGTAGACAAACACCAACGACCAAAATATGCTTGTTTGATGTCTGAGGCGGCTTTGGCTTTCTTTGAAAATATTTTCAGTCGCGTACAAGCGCAGTAACAATGCGATAATGATGAAATGCTACAATAATTAATGAGTGAATTTCGAGTGAGTGAATGAGTGAATTATGTAACACTCGTTATTATTTTTCGTAAAAAATAAAAAAAATGCCCTAAATGGAACTTTTCCTTGATAAGTTGTTGTTATATTTGTTAGGAAATCCAAAATTCCAAGCACCAAATTCCAATTTAGACCTCATTTAATTTGGAACTTGTTTTTTGGAATTTGGAATTTACGCTGGTAAGCGTATTTATTTTATCATTTAAAAATTAGATATTGGCAAGAAGACAGAGAAAACCCAGACGGCCTCCTAAGCCGCGATTTCGTATTAATAACCAAATCAGATCCCCGAAAATCCGTTTGGTCGGAGACAATTTAGCTGACATTAGTAAAGCTGTTGGTAGAGAAATTGTGTCAGACATCTACTCTACGCGCGAAGCCATCAAAATGGCAGATGCCATAAACTTGGATTTGATTGAAATCTCGCCCAAGGCAGACCCACCTGTATGTCGCATTCTTGATTACAAAAAATTCCTTTTCGATAAGAAGAAGAAAGAAAAAGAAATGAAGGCGAAGACGGTCAAAACCGTCATCAAAGAAATTCGTTTTGGTCCGAATACAGACGACCACGACTTTAATTTTAAGGCGCGTCATGCTGAAAAATTCCTAAAAGATGGTGCAAAGGTAAAAGCCTATGTACATTTCCGCGGACGTACCATCGTGTTCAAGGAACGTGGTGAGGTACTCTTGTTGCGCTTTGTGAAACACTTGGAAGAATTTGGCACCATAGAATCTATGCCACGCATGGAAGGTCGCCGAATGTTCGTACTCATTGCACCTAAAAAGTCTGCGCTCAAAGCAAGTAAAAAACCTAAGCAGGATTCTTCTAAGCAAGATAAGAAGAAAGAGAAACCACAAGCAGAAGCACCAGAGGAAACTCAAAAAGAAGCTCCTGTTAAGGAAGTTCAAGAGACACCGGATGCTGAAGCAGACAAGTCATGATTTAATGTAATAAATAAACGCCATATGTTAAAAATATGGTCACAAATATACCGCCCTATCTTTCCTAAGAAGATAGGGCTTTTTTATTTATTTAATTGATATTCCAATAATTATCTCGCACATAATATAATTTACAGTAGATTTTTGTCCTAAAAATGTCATCATTACTAATGTCACTAAAAATCGCACATAATTTTTCGTTTTATACAAAAAAATACCCCAGTTTTGTGGCAAAGCTATTGATTTTATCCTATTTTTATCCGTAATTGCGCCTTGAAAAAAATCCACGCCTCTACCTATGCCTTTTAACGCAAGAGAATTTTAAATATATTATCGTTTTGAGGGTTACGAAACCCACTTAAATGCGTCCAAAGTGCATCCAATTTAGCGTTAAATTGGTCTTATAAATAAATACCAGTTATGAAATAACAAATTTCCTTTATATACGTATACAACCTATGTTTTAATTGAAACTTGTGATTTTGAATTTGGATTTTCTCTAAGAGGGCTGTACAAACAACTTTAAACAGCCCTTAGCGCTGCTCCGAAATACTTTTATGTATCCTGCAAAATTTATTCTATGAAGAAAATATACGCCCCTGTGATGTTATTTTTGCTGCTATTATCTTATGCGACTTTCGCTACGGATAATTATCATTCATCCGATGAAAATCCTCCATGTACAGCAGAAATCATCACACCAAGTCAAGAAATTTGTGACAACTTTTTCCAAGTTATCGCTACACCGCCCGAAGCAGGTGAAACAGGTATGTGGACAGGTCCCGCTAATACCAGTTTTGCTAACCCTATGGCGGCTACAACGTTTATGACCAACCTCAATGCCGGTGATAATGTCGTCACATGGACGATATTCGACAGTTCCGGTATGCCATGTAGTGTTGCCGAAATTACACTGATAAACAGCGAGGTACAAACCACACCAATCATCACTACTCCAAATAATACCGAGGTTTGTGATGAAAATGGTTTTCAAGTTGAAGCAGAAGATGAAAACATGGATGGCATGTTACTGCCGGGAGAAATAGGCACATGGTCGTCCGACAATCCGAATGTCACATTCGAGAATCCTAATTCGCTGACAACAATAGTCAACAATCTCGGACCGGGAAATAACGTCATCTTTTGGACAATTTCCAACAGCTCATGTTCTGCCAACCCTGCATCTATCACTGTTATCAATAATGAAGTCGTTACTACGGCAGCTATCGAATTCTTTTCAGAAACCGAAAGTTGTGTAACAAATGGCTTTGATTTGATTTTTGCCAATATTTCCGATCCCGACAACCAACTTGTTCCGGGTGAAATCGGTACTTGGTCAGGACCTCCGGGCGTTACTTTCTCGCCTAATTCGGAAGCACCTACGGTGAATGGCTTACTGCCGGGAGAAAATGTATTGGTGTGGACAATTAGTAGAGGAAACTGTCCTGCTAATTCGGACACCCTCGTTATCACCAATAATGAACCGAATAATGTCAACATTAATATAGGCGATAGCGACACATCCGCTTGTGCTGATGGCGAACTCAACCTCGTTGCCGACCCACCAAATGCCGACCAGACAGGTATGTGGACAGGTCCGGCAGGTGCGATGTTCTCCGACCCGACTTCGCCTGATGTGACCGTGACAGGCACACCGCCGGGTATACACAATTTTTATTGGACATTGACACAAGGCAATTGCGATTTGTCTGATTCCATTCAAGTAGAAATATTTGAAGAACCTGTCGGCACTTATGAAGTGAATAATACAACCACCGTTGGTGGAAGTGACGGTTCTATCGATATTTGTGTAGAAAATGGTACACCACCATTCGACATTGTCTGGGAGCCGGTTACAAATACGAATACACTTGAGCAAACCGACGATCCGGGATGTCCCGGTGACAGTTACACTATCGGTGGATTGATGGCAGATTCTTATGTCGTTACCATCACAGATGCCAATGGCTGTTTCGATATTCTCGGAGATGGCAGCAACCCCGGCGATACCATTACCATCATGGATCCTGATTGTAGCGATTTCGACTTTGGTTTGATCACAAGCACCAACGAGTCTTGCGACGAATCCGATGATGGTACGATCACCGTTGAAGTATTGAATGCACAAGGGAATATCCTTTATTCAGTAGGAAATGTCAATGGTGTGCCTGACGTAACGACTTCCGAGAATCCTTATACATTTGAAAATTTACCCGAAGGGGAATACAACTTATTCATCAGTGATGAACGACTGTGTACAGATTCTTATATCGGCAATCCGGTCATCATTACTGCACCTGATCCCCTTGCTGTCACTTCGACGGGTATTCCCACTGCCACTCTAGGTGGTGCAGATGGAGGCATTGCCGTATGTATCAATGGTGGTACAGGTCCGTACACTGTTACATGGACACCTATGGATAGCGGCACTGTCGGTCCCGACCCCAATGCCAGTAATTGCAATGATAATCAAATTATTACAGGCTTGACCCAAGGCGAATACGATGTCATGGTCGTAGATGCCAATGGCTGCGAATTTAGCTCGAATGACATCACCGTAAATGCGCCAATATGCGATATATCCTTAGATGTTTCGGATATACAGATAAGTAATGTATCTTGCAACGGCGAAAATGACGGTAGCATTATAATAGGTGGTATGACCGATACACCACCACTCGAATATAGTATTACCGGTGGAGAACCCTACTTCTCTACCAATGTTTTTGAAGATCTTGCTCCGGGAAATTATCTGGTATTTATCAGAGACGGACAAAACTGTACCGCAGGTCCGGTGAATATTGAAATTACAGAACCGGATTCGCTTAATACTACAGAACTGGTGATTGGTACTACACTCGTAGGTGGCGATGATGGTCAGATACAACTTTGCATAGAAGGTGGTACACCACCCCATACCGTGACATGGTCACCATCTAATGTAGGAAGTGTAGGACCCGGCACCGACCCCAATTGCCCACCGGGAGTATCCCTTGCAATTACAGAGCTACCGGCAGGCGAATATGATGTGACGATAACCGATGCCAACGGCTGTATGGAAATATTGGATGATATCGTCGAGCTTCCCGACCCTGCGTGTACTTCTGTTACAGAGGTCGTAGCTATGGATAATTCCTGTGGTATTAGTCCAACCAACCCTTCATTTGACGGAACTATAGAAGTGACTATCGTGGGCGATGCGCCTGCGCCTTATATAATAGATATAGGTTGCGGTGTCGATCCAGTGACGACCAGTGATATGACCTTTACGTTTACAGGCTTAGAGCCATGTAATTATGTTATTCAAGTTACTTCTGCTGACAATTGTACGATAGGATTCACCGGAAATCCGGTCACGATAGATGCCCCTGAAATATTGAGTGCGCCATTTACCATTACAGAAACATCTACCATAAGCGGTAATGATGGAGAAATATGCGTAGAACCTATGGGGGGTACGCCACCTTATACGGTTACGATTTGTGGTCAAACTGCTATGCAAGGCGGCGCATGTAATGGATATTTTGTAGGCGGACTGATGACAGGTGATACTTGTAATGTGCTGGTACAAGATGCCAATTTGTGCGAATCTACTGGAGTATTATTTATTTCAGGACCGGATTGTTCCTCTTTTTCTGCCGAATTGGATGGCATGAATGGCGTTATGGGCAGTTGTGCCGAGTCAAATACAGGGGCAATCAATCTGAATGTAACAGGTGGTCTTGAGCCTTATACCTATGTATGGAATAATGGTGCAAATACCGAAGACCTTTCGGGTCTACCCGGCGGCATATATACCGTCACAGTGAGCGATTCGCAAGAGTGTGATGTCATTATTGACAGCATAGAAGTCATCACATACGACCCCGTAGATGTAGAACTTGGAGTAACTGTGGACGGTATGTTTACCACAATGGGTCCTTTCCAGATTGTGGATGATTCTATAGAATTGGGAATCGACATCAACTTTGATATTGCATCTGTCATGTGGTCACCGCCGGATGGCTTGAGCGACCCAACCTCCCCAAATCCAAGTGCATTACCTTCTGAGACAACGACTTATACCGTAGAAATCATTACAATTGAAGGCTGTATGGCTACAGCAGAAATCACGATAGAAGCAGATGTAAGCGTTGTCGTCCCGGGCGGTTTCACACCAAATGGCGATGGTAATAATGATACCTTCTACCCTGTCATCGACGGTAATGTAGATGTACTCGGATTTACTATTTGGAACAGATGGGGAGAAAAAATCTATGACAATCCTGCACCTCCGGGTTGGGATGGTTTTTATAAATCAGTAAAACAACCTTTGAGTACTTTTGTATATGTGTTGGAGTATAAATTGCCGGGTAAAGACCCAGAAGTACTAAAAGGGGATTTTGTATTAATAAGATAGGCGGGTTGCGGGTTACGAGTTACGAGTTTTTTTTTCTAATCAATCGTAATTCGTAACCTGCTATTTGCCACATTGAAAATGACAAAAGAAAAGTTACGAGACTCAAGGTTACGAATGACGGAAGCGAAACAACTCGCAACCCGTAACCCGCAACTCGCAACTCGCTACTAAATATTAAAGAATGATAAAACCAATACTTCGTACCATTCTCATCCTGTTGGTTTGTTCCTTGGTGGCATCGACCATACATGCACAGGACATACATTATTCGCAATTCTACCAATCGCCACTGTCGCTCAATCCGGCATTGACGGGACACATGCCAGCTAAGTTTCGCGTAAATGGCATGTACCGCGACCAGTGGCCCCAGGTACCCGTAGGCGGAACGACCTATCGCACGTATATGGTGGGTTTCGACGCGAATATATTGCGTACCAATGACCAATATAATTCACTCGGATTGGGTATCCACCTGATGAATGATGAAAGTGGTGCAGGAAAATTAAATACTACCGAAGTCATGCTTTCGGCTGCTTATCACCTTGATTTGCAAGAAAATATGAAATACTACATTTCAGCAGGCTTGCAAGCAGGTGTTATCAATAAGCGGCTGGATGTAGAAGAAATTCTCTTTGGCAGCCAGATAGACGCTAATGGAGAACCGACGCTCCCAAGTAATGAAATCTTCGACAATACGAGCATCTTTATGCCGGATTTTCGCTTGGGTTTGACCTTTGCGGCTTTTCCTTCATACAAGACGCGCTACAAAATCGGTGTGGGCTTATTCCACCTTTTACAGCCTTCTGAGACTTTCGTAGGTATTCAAAATAAATTACCGCTTCGTATTGCTGCACATGCTGATGCACGATTTGGATTTGGTAGCAGCGGACGTTTTGGCATTGAACCGAGAGCTTTCTTCCAGACACAAGCCAAAGCTATGGAACTCGTTCCCGGTTTGCTATTTGATATTAGGATAGTGGATAAAGCATCCCTTTATCTCGGTGGCGAAATTCGCCTCGATGGTAGCGTAAATGGCGGCATCAATACAGATGCAGGTATCGCAGTTGTGGGATTGAGAATATTGGATTGGGATGTAGGAGTCAGTTATGATTTCAATATTTCATCATTAGACACCGCAACTAATGGACGCGGTGGTCTTGAACTTTCTCTATTAAAAATATTCAGAAGAGCATATAAAGTCGAGCCAATTCTTCCGGCTATTCGTTATAATTAATTAATGAGTGAATTTTGAATGAGTGAATGAGTGAATGTTTTTAATGCTACAATGCGTCAATGCTACAATGCGATAATAAAGAAAATATTGTAGCATTAACGCATTTCAGCATTATCGCATTACAATTCATTCATTCAAAATTCACTCATTCACTCATTCACTCATTGTTAAATAAACAAAAACATGAATCAATTTATTCATAAAATTACATATATATTACTGATAATTTGTAGTGCAGGAATGCTGCAGGCGCAGGTGGGTTATGACGAATATACTTGGGAGGAAGACTTAGAACGTGCACTCAAGTTACTGGAAGAATCCAGTTACTATAACGCAACGGAGTACATTCAGAAAGTCATAGATGCACGTCCTAACGAGCCGCAATACGTTCAGTTACTTGCAGATACTTACAATAAAGCCCGTGATTACAACATGGCGGCACAGTATTACGGTACGCTATTGCAGACAGAAGGTATAGACTCTATTTTGGGTGCGCCGACACTGCGTTACGATTACGCTCAAATGCTCAAACGGGACGGACGTTGTCGCGAAGCCATTGATGAGTTCAACCAGTTCATAGACGATTTTGATGGTACACAAGAGGAAAAAGACGCCTATAATGCAAG
>JAHDEO010000170.1 GCA_020628725.1 Saprospiraceae bacterium | reverse complement strand
TACAGACCGCGCTACTAAAAACAGGCAGAGAAGCCGACATTGCCTGACCGGATTGAGCATATTCCGCCTTTTTGATATGCCTTTTCCTATGTCGAATCCTCTGCCTGTTTTGTATTCACAAAACAAATTCCAATAAAATAATGGAGTAAAAACACGTCTGAATTTGGGATTTGGTGCTTGGAATTTGGAATTTTAAGATTAAATAGCTTCTTGGGGCATCGTTGATTCAGGTTGGGGGGCAGTGATGGATTTGAGGATACAGAGCACCGATGTTTTGCCTTTTATTAAAATAGCGGGTTCGGTAGTACCGTCTTCAAATGTATGGTCGATGTATTTGTATTGCCAACGGAATTTTTCGGGGGCAATGCCCAACTCTGCGACCTGTTCGAGCAGCTCAACTTGATTTTGGAGAAAGGCTTCTTTGGCTTCGTCGGTATCTAATTTGGGACGGTCTGCTTTGGTGGGGAAAGTCACGACCCAATTCACCGGGACATTGAAGAAGTAATGGTAGCTATCGCCTGCAAAACGCGGTTGTGTACGTTTTAATGCTTCGTAAAAATAGACGGGTGCGTAAGGATATTTTCCTTCTAATTCCTTGGTCAAGCGGATGTTGTGTGGACGATAGCCCGTTTTGAAGGTGGTGTACCAGTATTCGCTCAAATGGCGTTCTGTATTATTTGCTGTTGTGATGTATTGGATAAATTTCTTGGTAGAACGTACGGTCGGACTCCCCTTCGCTTCGCCGCCAAATGCTGTGCTAATAGCATCCAGTAAGTCTTCATTTTTGCCCAATGCACAGGCGTGTAATTGCAACTCTGTACGCTCATCCGCGATGTCGCTCGGAAGTGGTGGAAAATGTCCCTCATCAATGGCTGCGTAGATGCTTTCGGAGGTAGCTCGTGCGCCTTCAGGGAGTACATTGACACCCATTCCCGTCCATTCGTTGGAGTGTACGACGAGGTTGATGATACCCCATTTGCCTTGTGCATGTTCGGTGAGATAGTCACGGACTTCCTTGAGCGAACGCAGGTGTGTAACCAACCATTCGGTGCGGGCTTCAGGATTGGTGCGATAGTAGTTTTCGGCTTGGGTGTAGTAGGGATTGTCGGGGTCTTTGTCCTCTCCCATTATGAAGGTGATGTTTTGACGGGTTGGTGTGCTGACGTGCTGATGTACTGATGTACTGATGTTTTCAGGTGTTGAGTTGACGAATACGGGTGTAGGTGCAGCCTCTCGTTCGGCAGCAATTTTTCCTATAAAAATGGCTGAACTAATGGTCAACAATGCGGCGAATATTAAAATGATATTTTTCATAACTGCTTAATTTTGAATTTTGAATGAATGAATTTCAAAGCATTTAAAATTCATTCTTATCACATTTTCAAAATAATCTCTGTGATTTTGATTGCAAGTTATGAGGTGTGGAGAGACTTTGAATTGGGTTTTTAGTATTCGTCGGGTTTGGGTGAGTATTCGTAACGTAACGCGAACTTCCTGCTCACAATTACTGCGAGCAGGAAGCTCGCGTTACGTTATTCTACCGCAATTTTCCCACTATGGAACGCGAAAAAATAGCTTTATTGACAATCCTCAATCTGAATAGTAAGGTTTCCGCCGGAAAATACTGTGAAGCTCGTATCAAGCATAATACAATCCCCTGCTTTGAATGTAACATCACTGCCGGATGCCACCTGACCGGAAGACGTAATGGTTTGTTGAGCCTGATAGAGACTATCCGGTATTGGTATGTCATTGACGGTAATATCCAAAGGGCAGGTTTCAACACATGCACCTGCACCTGCGGCACAAAAATCTTCCCACGGGGCATCGAAGTTGTTGCCATTTGAGATACTGCCATTATTATTAAAGTTTGAGTTTAATTGAGTGCAAAGACTTGTCAGATTTGTATCGTAACAACCACTTAGTTGGTTGTCGGATAGCCCCAAAGTTATCAAATTCAGATTGCCCAATTCGGGTGGTATGGGTCCGGTCAATTGGTTGAAATTCAAGGATAAAAAGGTTAAATTAATTAGATTGTCTATTTCGGGTGGCAGAGGTCCGCTCAAATTATTAAATTCCAGATACAGCCCATTCACACAACCGTTTCCATCCAAAGTCACTCCATGCCATATATCCACATCTGTCCCTGCCGGCATGGTAGGGTTGGCTGTAAATTCAGCGGCAGTGAGCCAATTTGTGTTATTGTTCCAATTATCACCATCGGTACTCAAATACAAAGCACGTAAAGCGACGTAATCATCTTCCTGACAATTATTTCCTTGACAAAAAGCATTCAATGAAATCGTAAAAACGAAAAGTAAGCTAAGTGTTGCGTTAATTTTCATGACCAATCAATTTGAAATAAAAATGTTGCGTGGTCAATTTAAGACTAAAAATTGGAATGGTACATATTTTTCATATGTTTTTCCGAAAAATAAAAATGCCGGACACTTTCAAAGTATCCGGCATCTATCCTTCAAGAATTTCATTTTTCAGTTTCTTTATAGCATCAATATCTCTTCTTCATTCCACCACAATTTTTTGTTTCACATTCTTATTTAATTTTGTTGAATACTAATGCCAAAGCAATTGAGTGGAGGGGCATTAACGGTAAATACCTGTGATTGTATACAACCATTGGCATCTCTTACAGTGACGTTGTAGATACCTGCCGACAAACCTGTGAGGTCTTCGGTATCATCATTGTCTCCTATACCGTCATTATCCCAATCTATTGTAAAAGGTGCCACACCCGATATGGTCAAATCTATTGTTCCATTCGGTGTTCCACAATCTGTATCGGTTACGAGACCACTTAATTCCGGTGGCGGACTGCCGACAAGGTTCACAGAGCCTACTGCTTGACAACCACCGCTGTCTGTTACCGTAACGTCATATATTCCGGCAGATAAACCCGCGAGGTCTTCCGTATCATCGTTGTCTCCTATACCATCATTACTCCAGTCTATGGTGTAAGGTGGTGTTCCGGCAGAAATAGTCATATCTATATCACCATCTGTGCTATTTTCACATGTAGGATTGTTTTGAATGAGTACAATTTCAGCCGCACCTACATCAGAAAGTGAGAATGTAAGCTCGGCTTCACAATTGATATTATTCGTGACTGTTACGGTATAATTTCCGGCAGATAGTCCTGTCAAATCCTCCGTAGTTGCGCCATTGCTCCATGTAAAGTTATATGTAGGAGTTGGACCCGCGTCAGGGTCGCTAATGGTCAAGTCGATAGCTCCGTCGGCAGCTCCACAAGTCGGGCTTGTTACTACCCCATCCAATGCCGGTGGTCGAACAATTTTAATACTTACATTCGCTTGAGAGCTACATCCGATAGCATCAGTAACTATCAAACCATATACACCTCCTTGTAAGCCTGTTAAATCTTCGGGGTCATCATTGTCGCCTATGCCGTCGGTATCCCAATCTATAAGATAAGGTGGAGTTCCTCCTGTGATGGTCAAATCTACATCTCCTGTATCACCGCAGTTGACCGGATCGGTAACAACAATATCCAATACAGGGTCATTGGCATTACCTATTCCGGTGCTTAAATATTCAATACAGCCATTGGCATCGGTCACAGTTACCTGATAAGGACCTGCCGCCAGTCCGCTAATATCTTCTGTTGTTGCGCCATTGTCCCATGCATAGGCATAAGGACTGGTTCCGCCTGTTACGGTCAAATCAATGGCTCCATCGCTGGTGTTACAATCCGTAGCATCGGTCGGTACTACGCTTAATTCAGGACCGGGAACATTAGTAATGGTTTGTGCGGCAGTCGCCTCACAACCATTGGCATCAGTTACAGTCACGGTAAAAGTACCCTCGCCAACAAGAGCAATATCCTCTGTCATCAATCCATTGCTCCATGCGTAAACGTAGGGAGCAGTTCCGCCTGTAACTGTTAAATCTACCGCACCATTAGATTGAGCACATGCTTCATCTGTGGGTGTAGTTGCGAGTGTAGGTCCGGGTGTATCTGTAACCGTTGCGGAGGCGGTAACTGTACAACCGTTGGCATCTGTAACGGTTACGGTATAACTGCCCGCAAGAACTCCTGAAATATCTTCTATAGTTTCACCATTGCTCCATGAATAATTATAAGGTGCTACGCCACCGGAAACTAATAAATCAACTGCCCCATCGCTGTTTCCACAAACTGTGTTTACAGGTGTCGCGGAAGCAGTCGGCACGGGCGTGTCTTCGATAACAACACTCACCCCTGACGAACAGCCGGATGCATTGGTCACGATTACATTATACGTACCTGCACTCAAGCCAGATAAATCTTCGGTGTCATCATTATCTCCTACACCGTCATTGTCCCAATCAATGGTGGCAAAAGCACCTGTTATGGTCAAGTCGATGCTTCCGACTCCGGCTCCGCAATTATCATTTACTTGTGTAACTGCCAAAGTAGGCGCACCGTTTTCATTGATAATAGCAACGGCTTCTGCCTGACATCCGTCTGCGTCGGTTACGGTTACTTTGTAGGTTCCTCCTGCCAGACCGGCTAAGTCTTCTGTGTCATCATTGTCTCCTACTCCATCATTATCCCAATCAATAGTGAAAGGAGCCTGACCATCTTCAATAATAAGGTCGATTGAGCCATCTGCTCCACCACATGAGGCTTGTGTAGGTACAGCCGATAAACTTATTCCATTAACAACCACATCTATCGCTCCCGTTTCTTCACATCCAAGTGCATCGGTAACGGTGATGGTATATGTTCCGGGATGTAGTGTAGAATCTGCACTTACAATCGTTGGATTTTGAATATTGGAAGTAAAGCTATTTGGACCTGCCCACATATACTCATATGGTGTTTGTCCTCCTGTAACAGTTAGTCCAAATGTGATGTCCTCGCCATGACAAGGTGTAGTCGCTGTAGGTATGATGAGTGGTTGTTCACAACCTCCCTGTCCATAAAATGCAAAGTCGTAGCTGTGATCATTTTGTGCATAAGATCCGGTGGATGTGGATGTAACCGCATCGCCGACAGCAGCAGCAATGATATTCACCACGACACCGGGATCATCTTCACCATTATTGTCTCGTTCAAATCCCGTATCTCCTTGATTTTGTAGTGGGGAAATTAAATGGGCAGAGTAGCCGAGTGCATTTCTGTAAGCAACTATACCCGGATCCGAGAGCCAACTAGGAATTAAGACTTCGTAATTCATATCGGGCATCACCTCATTATCCGCAGTAAAACTCCAATCTTCTGCATTTATTCCATTTGAATTTGTACTGTTGCTGAATACATATCTACCGTAAGCATCGGTTGTTGTTTGAGCTACTTTTACTAAAGTTCCATTATCATCTTTCCATAATTCGAGAATGACATTTTCAATACCCGGCTCACTTGGGTCTTGAAGCCCGTTGGCATTATCATCCCACCAAACTATGTTTCCGACTTCTATCGGTGCTCTTGCCATGATAAGTTCTATATCACCTAAACCTGAACCTTTAGAAAAGTTACTGGCACTACCATCAGCAGAACCTTGATAAACTTCAATTCTACGTGTGGTGGAACCATTGGTGTTGCTCATCCATATTACACCATTGGAGTAATAATCTATCGCATCTCCTATCGGAAACATGACTTCACCTGAACAGGGCAATAAAGCGAGCGAACCTACACCACCTTGCCATCTGTCTCGTCCGATACCTGTCCAGTAATCTCCCCAATAGAACGATTTTCCGCCAATTCCTGAATTTCCTGTCGGGTTCGTTGAGGTCAATCCTCCTACAGAGCCACCGCTTTCAATAGTATATGAATCAGTTGCAATATTGTAACCTGCTCTGAGTATATCACCGAATGCCATATTTCGTTCAGACGTATTGCCGGAATTGGCGGTTGGGTTGGGAGCTTGGTATCCCATTTGTGCACCTGAACGATCACCAATACCCAGAATCATGGAATGGTCATCATCAAACTCGATGTCCATTAAGATACCCTGTGCAAAGTTGGCATCCGTAACATTTGATACGAAGGGTGCCATAGTATTCCAGTCGTCTATCCATTTTACAAAATAATCCGAACCGGAAGAATACGCATCTCGGTAATAATCTAAAGGAACACTCAATTTATTTGTCCATGTAGCACCGTCGAAAGCAAATACATTGATAGTAATATCGGAACATGCAGAACCGATAGCGCAAGAACTCAAGCTTGCATCGCAGGTAACTCCTACATACAATATACCTCTTCTAAATTCTAATGCCCAAGGTCGGGCAACACCATTGTTACATGGCGAATTATCCAGCCAGGGCATACCGGGAAGTGGAATAGCACTACCAGGAGCAGGGTTGTCCTTGCTGATTTTATATATTTTTCTGTCATAGAGATTGGTCACATATATATATTCACCTTGAGGTCCTATTTCCAAGTCTCCAAATCCGACTTTACCTATTTGTGCAAAGGTGGTCGGGTCAATATTATCACAAGCTCCACAAGGACCTTCCTGACCGAAACCACCACCAGCACCGGGGAATCTGGTCGCATTAGAAGCGACTGTACCCGCGGCTGCTCCAAAATCATAAAATACCGGCGCAGAGGTATTCGGTGTTCCATCTACGTGCATGTAAATAGCTCCGATTCCTCCCGGACCGAGCCCTACATGTCTTTTCAAAAAAGTACTGTAATAATGTGTATTTCCTTCAAAATCATATGCATTACCCCATACAGAACCTACGGCTCCGGTGGTAACATAATTTATATAAGTAGATGATGGCGAATTACCGGAATCTGTATATTCAAAACGTGCTACACCTGTTGTATTGATATTGCTGGAATGTTGTGGATCACCATTGGTGTAACAAGGAATTGTCCACAAAGGATTGGAGTCAGCACAAAACTGGTTAGGGTCAATTAGTGCGAAATTAACATCACAACTTCCTGCATCTACGAATTGTACATCCGTGTTGTCACCGGGACCTTGAACACCTTCCTCAAATCCAGCAGGTGTCAAAAACTCTACCCGATAAACGGTCCCGGCAGTCAAGCCGGAAAAAGTATATGAACCTGTAGCATCAGTAGTAAGCGGAGTGCCTACCTGTCCATTATCATCATACAAAGTAACTGTTACTCCGAATACAGGTGGTTCGCCTGCGCTCACAATTCCATCATTATTCAAATCTTCATAAACCATTCCTCCTATATCTGTACCACTCGGACAAACACTACCTTCAGGGTAGCCCGTCCATGTACCTGATGTAGCTGATACGGGTACACTACCCGTACATGTGATAGAAGCAAACCAACCGGGTGCAGTTACACTTCCGTTAGAAACAAATTCAAAGGTAAGACAAGGACCTGATGCGGTCACTACTCCCGGAGAATTGGCAACTCCAAAACCGGAAAAACTGCCCAGCGAAGTGGCAGTGTTATCAGCACCATCGTATATTGTGAGTATATCGGCTCCGGCTTCTGTATTGAAATGTTCGAAGGTAAAAGAAATTTGGTTGCCGATATCAGAACAGAAGGTCATGCTTTGCGTTTCGCCATCGGCATAGTCTGCACCGCCATCCCCCGAATCAGCAAAAGTACCTGTACAGGTATTTATTGTTCCGCCTGCATCTATGGTATAATCCGCAAACGGACCAGCCGGACAAGCGGCTGTAATCACCACAGTTGCGGCAACATTATCTTCGCTTGGTCCACTGAAAGCTGCTGTTCCGGTAGCACCGGCTACCGCTTGAGTTTCTTCTGTAGCAATTACACTTGAATTAAAGAAAAGTCCACTGGCTTGCTCTCTGACAATTTCGGTAGTACCCGGCGGTATAGTGAATCCACTATCATCTGCATAAAGACCCGCAATTCTAAGTACCATATTGTTATTGGAAGTAGAAGTGACAGAAGGACATATAGGTGCATTAATCGCCACGACCTGAGCAAAAGCATTTATAGGATTGCTTGTGTCTATGCCCGAATACCTCACAATAGCTCCGGCGGTTTGAAAATTTGTACCGACATTGAACGTATGAGAGGCAGCCTCTCCCGCAACGGCTAATTTCCAAAATACAGCCAGTTGAATATCATTACCATTTCCATCTTGTATAATATTGGTCCATCCGGCAGGGGCTGTCATGGGTTGTCCATCGTTATTTGCTACCATTGCAATCAACAGGTCATCCGGAACGGTTCCTGCCGGTGTGTTTATGGTAATTGTCGATCCACCAGTTGCTTGTGATACAGTCTCAAGTACAGGACTACAATTATTGCTTTGTTTGAGTAGATTTGAAGTTTGCTTGTCATAGAGTGTTGTATTGTCATTAATTTTTTGAGCTTGCTCCTGCTCATCTTTTGAGAACCAATTAGTCAGTATATCCCACACGTCTGAGAAGGAGAATCCCATGTGGGCTGTGTGACTTACACTATGCGTATCTTGAAATGTTTTATCCTCATGATTCTCAGTATAATTAGAATTGTATAATGCTGACAAGGACACCACAGCAACCAAGCATAAAAACCTTTTCCAATTTGAGGTTTGTATTGCTTTGAGTGTAATTCCTTTTTTTGTGGTCATTTCTTCTTGTAGTCTTAATTTTGTGTAAATAAGTAGTTTCCTCATGATAAAATTAAAAATATGATGGAATAGGATACCTCATAAGCAAGTTGTCATTGGTGAAATCCAAAACTCACCAAGTAACTTGTTTCATTCCTATGTGTATAGAAATATTCGTATAGTTATTAGGTGAGTTATTTGCAAACAACTTATCCAATAAATATAGATACCCACAATGTATAGCTTGCTTGTTCTTGTCGGCGGGTGTCCAACTTCTAACTACGAGATACTAAGTTCAAAATAACATAAGGTGAACTTTATGCTCTATGGTATTTGGATTATTTTTACGATAGTTTTTTAAAAGGGTTTCGCTAATATTAATTTTTCTTATTTTTTTATCTTACAAAATAAAAAAGCCCTTTGAAACAGCATTTTAAACTGAATCAAAGGGCTTATATTTCGTAAAACGATTTGCAAAATCGTTTTACGTCCTATTCCACCACAATTTTCCCACTATACACTTCCTCCTCATAAAAAATACGATAGATATAAACCCCGTCATTCAAATGACTGACCACGAGCCGTTTATCCTGCGGAAAGGCTTGGCGGCTGATTTCCTTGCCTGTGATGTCGTATAAGATAAGGTGGTCTGCCTCCGCGATATCAGGTACGTCGAATATGACGAAATCCTTCGCCGGAACGGGATAGACTGCGAAGTGGCTCTGATGGGTGTTGTCTATATTTACAACACAGGTGCCTGCTCCAGTGGCGCAGAAGTCTTCCCAAGGGGCATCGAAGTTATTGCCGTTAGAAATGTCATCATTTCCATCAAAGAAAGGAGACGTAAGTTGAGTACATAACACTGATAAATCGGCATCATAACATCCACTCAACTGATTATCGGCGACCGTTAAATATATCAAATTCGGTAAATTACTGAGTTCGGGGGGAATACTACCACTTAGGTTATTCCTGTGAAAAAGTAAAACAACCAAATTCGTTAAATTACCAAGTTCGGAAGGAATGCTACCGCTCAGATTATTATTCCAAAAATACAGATGTATCAAATTCGTTAAGTTACCAAGTTCGGGAGGAATACTGTCACTTAAATTGTTATTATACAAATATAAATATGTTAAATTCGACAAATCGCCAAGTTCAGAGGGAATACTGCCACTTAAATTATTAGAGACCAAGCCTAAGTTTGTCAAATCAGTTAAGCTGCCAAGTTCAGGAGGGATACTGCCACTAAGCGCGTTTTCGTTCAAACTCAAACGTGCCAAATTGTTTAAGTTGCCGAGTTCGGAAGGGATACTTCCATTTAGATAATTTTTACTCAAACTCAAAACTGTCAAATTAGCTAAGTTGCCAAGTTCGGGAGGAATGCTGTCCTCTAGGTAATTTTCGCTTAAGTCCAAAATAGTCAAATCCCTTAAACTAATAAGTTCGGACGGAATGTTGCCAGTTAGTCGGTTTTGGAACATATCTATTTCGGTAACACAACCTTCATCATTAGTAGTCAGACCATACCACATACTCACGTCCGTACCTACGGGCATGTTGGGATTAGCTGTGAATTCAGTCGCAGTAAGCCAGCCGGTATTATTATCCCAATTATCGCCATTAGTACTCAAGTACAAAGCACGTAAAGCGATGTAATCCTGTTCTTGACAAGTAGAAGTAGTACAAGTGCCTGCCCCAGTGGCGCAAAAATCTTCCCAAGGAGCATCGAAGTTGTTCCCCTCGGAAATGGACAATTCAGTAAGTTGGGAGCATAAGATATTGAGAGTCGTGTCATAACAACCACTCAATCCGTTGTTATCAATTTCTAATCGAATCAAATTATTTAAATTGCTCAATTCTGGCAATAGACTTCCGGTAAGTTGATTATCACTCAAGAATAGCCATTTCAAATTAGTCATATCTCCAATTTCTACAGGCATATTGCCGCTAAGTTCGTTATAGCTTAAAGACAGGTGCTCCAAATTGATTAAATTTCCAAATTCTACCGGAAAACTTCCGGTAAGTTGATTATCACTCAACTGCAATTGTCTCAAATTGATTAAACTGCCAATTTCAGGCGGAATGGTGCCATTGAGTTGGTTGTGGCTCAAGCCGAGCCAAGTTAAATTATTTAAATTGCTAAGTTCAGGCGGAATACTCCCACTAAGTTGATTATAGTCCAACCCAATATGTCTTAGTTGTGGTAGATTACCGAGTTCGGGCGGAACATTGCCACTAAGTTGATTAAAGCTTATGCCAAACTCTCTCAAATTTGGCAAATTCCCAAATTCAGAGGGGATACTACCATTGAGTTGATTGCCATGCAGCCATAGTTCTCTTAATTCGCTCAGGTTTTCGATTTCAGGCGGTAAGTTGCCGTTGAGGTCATTATTAAGCATGCTTACTTGCGTCACACATCCTCCAGAATTTGTTGTTACGCCATTCCATCCCCCCACATTTATGCCCGTTGGTATGGTGGGGTTCGCTATAAATTCGGCTTCGGTAAACCAGCCTGTATTGTTTACCCAATTATCACCATCGGTACTCAGGTACAAAGCCCGTAAAGCGATATAATCCTGTTCTTGACAAGTAGAAGTGGTACAAGTACCTGCTCCAAGGGCACAAAAATCTTCCCAAGGAACATCGAAGTTATTACCATCTGAGATATAAGCATTGGTACTATAAAAATCGTAATAAAAATGATAAAGTTGAGAACATAGCGACACCAGATTGGGGTCATAACAACCGCTAAGCTGATTGTCGTATAAATCCATTCTTAACAAGCTAGGCATATCTCCAAACTCAGGTGGTATGCCGCCCGTAAGTTGATTGGAACTTAAACTTAAAGTTGATAAATATGTCAAATTTGCGAATTCGGCAGGAATGGTTCCGGTCAGTTGGTTATTGCCCAAATACAATAGATCCAAATCAGTCAAATTTGCAAGTTCGGGTGGTATGCTACCTGTCAATTGATTACCCGCCAAAAGCAATAGTGCCATATCGGTCATATTTCCAAGTTCTATCGGAATAGTTCCCGTCAGCTGATTGCCCACCAAACTCAATGTACCTAGATTAGTCAAATTTCCAAGTTCTGTTGGAATGTTTCCGGTCAATTGATTGCCCGTCAAAAACAATTGATGCAGATTGGCCAAATTTCCAAGTTCTATTGGAATGGTTCCGGTTAATTGATTGCCCGTCAAACTCAATATACGCAGATTGGTCATATTTCCAAGTTCCGGCGGAATATGACCGATGAGATTATTACCCAATAAATCCAATTTTGTCACACAACCATCCGAGTTCGCTTCTATGCCATACCATGTATCGACATTTGTTCCTGTGGGTATCATCGGGTTTGTCATAAATTCAGCGGCAGTTAGCCAACCTGTATTGTCACTCCAATTATCGCCATCGGTGCTCAGGTACAAAGCCCGTAAAGCGATATAATCGGTTTCGTGGCATGTATTAATATTCGTTTTTTGATAATTATCATTGGTGAAAGCGTCGGTCGAAATGTTAAGCATTAAGATTAGCAAGCATATTTTGATGTTAAATTTCATGGTAAATTTATTTTGTAAGTTATTATAGAAGCGATTTCGCTTTTAAGTAAAAAGTTTAAATCGCTTCATAAAATAAAGCATTCTTCATCAGCTAATTTAGGGCTAAAAATCAAAACATGTATATTTTCATTTAATTTTTCCCACAAAAAAATGTCAGATACTTTGAAAGCATCTGACATTCCGGAAGGGGAATTAGAAAATATATTATTACTCACTCCACCACAATTTTCCCACTATACACCTCATTCTCATATAATGCGTAACGCGAGCTTCCAGCTCGGCGTGTTTTTACTGCGAGCTGGAAGCTCGCGTTACGTTATTACGAATTTCATATATTCCGGTCGAATGTAGCTATATTCCCATTCCGACCAATGATTTACCAAACCAATTTTGACGGGATTATTCAGTACGTAATTTACCCTTGCTTGCAATTCGACTCTACCGCGAATTACTCTATCATAGCTTTCATGTGTCCAGAAAGCACCTGTCCGGTTGAGGGCTTTGTTTGCTTGATTTGAAGTGTACGATTTCAGGGAATACATGACATCTACTAACTGTCTATCCAGTTTGTAAAAAATAAAATGAACATGATTTGACATGACCGTTGAACAGATGAGTTTGTATCTTTTTTCATCAAAATGAAACAGTGCATCTATCCATATTTGAGCGATGTTATCTTGTTTAAGCCAATGTGGTCCAGTTGTACTGTTATCCAGTAAATTATCAAATTTTCCAAAATATACATCGTGGCATTGTGTGAGTGCTTCTTCGAGTTCTTCTTCTGGTAATCCTTTGTCTTTCAGCAAGTTGATAGCCGACACTCTTTGCTCTTTTAGGTCTAAAACAATATTTTTCGGAAGACTGCCACTTAGACGGGCTGTAATGAAGAATACCGCATTAGCGGGTTGCCAATGCGGTAGATTTCTTTTGTAGTATTCTTTGTGCATGGTCGTAACGCGAGCTTCCAGCTCGGCGTATTTTTTATTGCGAGTAGGATGCTCGCGTTACGATGTTTGACGTAGCGCGAGCTTCCAACTCGGTGTGTTTTTTTATTGCGAGCAAGATGCTCGCGTTACGAATCTAACTTCTTAGCCGCATCCTCCACATCCTTCGCCGCTTTTTCTACCTCGCTGATTTGCTGTTTAGCTTTTTCGTCGGCATCATTATTTTTTTTACTGCGACGGGTACGCTTTCTGCCACCGGATTTTGCTTCCGGTTTTGGTTTTTCTTTGCGAGGTTTAGCTTTTGGTTTTGTTTTG
>JAHDEO010000676.1 GCA_020628725.1 Saprospiraceae bacterium | reverse complement strand
AGCGAGTTTGCAAAACGTAGCTTTTTTGAGACATTCGGGCGTAAAGAAATTCATCAAACCTTGATTTTTGGTTCTTTTCATTAAGGAAAAGAACGGTGTCAATTATCCGAATAAAAAGACTATAAACTATGTCTCAAAAAACAATACAATCAAAGTAGCAAAGACAACGAAAACCAAACATCTTATGAGACTAAATATCGCACTAATCATATTCTCCTGCATCTGTTTCTACAACTGTGCAAACGATAAACCCGTCGAAACAACAAACAACGACACCACAACACAGAAACACAAAAACACACCCACAGCTAAATTCAGCCAAATCAACGCTCAAAAATCCGGCATTGACTTCGTCAATCGGGTGGATGAACTAAGCACCAAAATCAACTACTTCTCATATCTATACCTATATAATGGTGCAGGAGTCGCCGCGGGTGATTTAAATAACGACGATTTACCCGATATTTTCTTTCAGAGTAATTTCGGTGGAGCCGTTTTGTATGCCAATAAAGGCAACATGAAATTTGAGAAGGTAAGTTTGAGTGAAAATTTATTAAATAAAAACGCGGTCGGAACAGGTATTTCCTTGGTCGATATAAACGCGGATGGTTTGTTGGATGTCTATTTATGCTATTCCGGTCCGGCGAATATGCCGCAAAATCTAAAAGCCAATAAACTCCTCATCAATAAAGGCAACTTTCAATTTGAAGAACAAGCCGCTAAGTATGGACTTGCCAATATGGACAATTCCAGCCAAGCCTCCTTTTTCGATTACGACAAAGATGGCGATTTAGACATGTATTTGGTGAATACCAGTTCCAATTTTGACCTCACACATAAAATCTACGAACTCGATAAATTCCAATATGGACAATCCATCATCGAACAATCCTACGCACAGGATAAACTCTATCGCAACGATGGTGGCAAATTCACCGATGTGACCCGAAGTGCCGGACTCGTACCTGAAATGTACTACGGATTCAACGCCTCGCTTGGCGATTTCAATAATGACGGCTGGACGGATATTTACGTGACCAATGATTTCATCTCACCCGAATTGCTCTATATCAATAATGGCAACGGCACATTCACCGAGTCGCGGGATACGTATTTCCAACATACCGCCTACAACGCAATGGGCGCGGATGTCAGCGATTTCAATAACGACGGCTTAGACGACCTTTGCGTAGCCGATATGCTCGCCGAAGACTATAAACGCTCCCGAGTAGCAATGGCTATGATGGATCCCAACTTTTTCAGAGGGATGATTGAGACCGGACATCACCGCCAATATACCCACAACATGCTCCACATCAATACGGGCAACAACACGCTCAAAGAAATCGCTCAATTTGCAGGCGTCAATAAAACCGATTGGAGTTGGGCAGTACTTGCCGAAGATTACGATAATAATGGCTACAAAGACCTTTATATTACCAACGGCATCGGACGCGACATTACAGATATAGATGCCAAACAACGCCGCACCCAACGCATCCTGAACTCAGGGCAAAAACTCACACTCGATGATTTCAAAAATATGGTCAATATGATGCCGTCCCAAAAACTCTCCAATTACCTTTATATGAATATCGGGCAGCACAAATTTGTGAATGCTACACGTGGTGCGGGGGTATCCCAACCGAGTTTTTCACAAGGTGCAGCCACCGCAGATTTTGACGGCGATGGAGATATAGATATTGTGGTGAACAACTTTAATGAAACCGCCTTTTTGTACGAAAATACTTCCGCAAAGAATAATTACATTCAATTCAAATTCAAGGGAACAAAACAAAATCCCTTCGGACTCGGTACGAAGGTTTGTATTTATTATATTGAAAATACACAATGTAGTAACATGTTCGTCTCACGCGGATATTTATCTTCGACGGATTATAAATTGCATTTTGGATTAGGGGAAAATACAGCGATTGAAAAGGTGGAAATCACTTGGGCAGATGGTAAATTTCAGGTTATTGACAATCCGAAAATTAATACTCTACACAATATTTCTCATAAAAATGCAAAGCAAAATTTTCCTTCAAAAAAGAATACACAAAAAATATTTAAGGAGTCGAATAGCAATTTCGGAAAACACATTGCCAACAACTA
>JAHDEO010000675.1 GCA_020628725.1 Saprospiraceae bacterium | reverse complement strand
TAGAATCAATATTTGTCCTGAAAACATGTGCAATTCATGTACTGTTGGTGTAAATAATGTCTTGGAAAATACAGTTAATATCCAACAGAATATACCTAATCCATTCCACGAAAACACCAATATTATCATCCATTCAAACGAGTCTGATATCTTTGATTTTCGTGTGATAAATATGGAGGGGCAAATTGTACACAATGAACAAATTTATCTTATTGCAGGGGAAAATAATATTCCATTTGACGGCAGCAAATTATCTTCGGGTATGTATTTCTATTCAATAGGGAAAAATGGAAATTATACTTCTAAAAAGATGATTGTCAGTAGGAATATGTGATACTTTTTATCTGATGATGCAATTTATTCATAATACTTATCAAATTACCTTTCCCAAACTTCATTTCCCACCAAAAACCCCGTAAATTTGCGCCTTCAAATTTCAACCGTAGCGTAATGCGCCTGTACCGACGAATGACGGTATCTCGCTTGCGCCAAGTTAGTTTTGTAGTAGTACGCGAGGCGCAAGCCGGAGGCGTTACGCTACGTTCATTCAAAATTAAAATGAATACAATAGCACAACATACCGCTACACTTTCCGATTGGCGGGAAATGGAAAAAGCAGCCCTTGAATTGCTACAAATTATTGGCGAATTGCGCTTCGACCGTTCTATCGAATTAATATTATTTCGACGTGGAATTTATGATGCGCGTCCGAGTGAGGTGTTGGATTTGCATTTGAATAGCAGGAAGTATATGGAGCAGCCGCTTTCGGTGTATACGAGCCTTGAATTGGCGCGTGGTATTGCGAAAATGGACTTAGCACCTTCGCGCATTGATATTGGTAAATTGGCGATAAATCGTTTGGCTTCTAATGGACAATTTGCGGATGTAGATGCTTTTTTGAATCATTATCTGGGCGACCACATCGGGCAAGATAAAAAGATGTTGACGCCCAAAGATGTCGTACTATATGGCTTCGGACGTATCGGGCGTTTGGCAGCGCGTCGCATGGTGGAGATGACGGGTAGGGGAGAGCAGTTGCGCCTGCGAGCTATCGTGATTCGACCAAAATTGAGCGACCGAAGCGCCGAAATGGAAAAACGTGCCGCACTACTTCGCAACGATTCTGTGCATGGTAAATTCAGAGGTACAGTCGAAGTGGCACATGAAGAAGAAGAGTTGATTATCAACGGAAATCGCGTCAAGATGATTTTTGCGAAGCAACCAACTGATGTAGATTATTCTGTGTACGGTATCGAAAATGCCCTCGTAATTGACAACACGGGCGTATGGCGCGATAAGGAAGCATTGAGCCAACATTTGCGCCCCGGAGTGAGTCAGGTATTGCTCACCGCACCGGGTAAAAAAGTACCGAATATCGTACATGGCGTCAATCATAAAATAGTGAACTTCAAAGAAGATACGGTACTGAGTGCGGCTTCTTGTACGACGAATGCTATTGCACCTGTGATTAAGGTGATTGACGATGCGTATGGCATTGTGCAGGGACATGTGGAGAGCGTACATTCATACACGAATGACCAGAATTTGATTGATAATTTCCATAAAAAACCACGCCGCGGACGAGGCGCACCTGTCAACATGGTACTCACCACAACAGGCGCGGCAACGGCAATCGCAAAAGTCATCCCACATCTCGAAGGTAAATTGACGGGCAATGCCATTCGCGTTCCCACACCAAATGTATCATTGGCGATTTTGAATTTGCAAATCAATAAAGAAGTAACTATAGATGAAGTGAATGCGCTTGTGAAAGAAAAGGCATTACACGGTGGTTTGGTTGAGCAAATTCAATATTCGACTTCCGAGGATTTTGTATCAAGCGATGCAGTAGGAGCAGAAGCTGCATCTGTATTTGATGCACCATCTACGAAGGTTTCGGCGGATGGTAAGACGGTCACGCTATACGCTTGGTACGATAATGAGTATGGCTATACTTGTCAGGTCTTACGTTTTGCAAAGTATATTTCGCAGGTGAGGCGATTGAGATATTATTGAGAAGTCAGACCGCTTCGCTGTCAGAAGTCAGAACATTTTATTGTCAGAAGAATGTGTGTAGGGTATCCCTGTAAATTATTAAGAGGCTGACTACGTTGTAGTTAGCCTT
>JAHDEO010000169.1 GCA_020628725.1 Saprospiraceae bacterium | reverse complement strand
TAAGGCTAACTACAACGTAGTCAGCCTCTTAATAATTTACAGGGATACCCTAATTATAAAAACGCCTGATTTTTCTATAGAAAAATCAGGCGCAAAATCTCTTGTCTCTTGTCTGAAATCTCTCGTCTCCAATCTACTCTACACTAAGTATTTTAATTTCTACACGTTGATTTCTTTGTCTTCCTTGATACGTCGAGTTATCGGCGATGGGTTGTGTTTTACCATAACCTTTATAACTGACTTGTGATTCAGGAATACCTTTACCATATAGATATTTTGCGACTGTCTTGGCACGCGCATTGGAGAGTGTGAAGCAGTATTCATCTGTAGGGATACTATTCGTGTGACCGCCAATTTCAACCACTACTTGATTGGTAATCAAGAAGTCATATATCTCATCCAAAACAGGATAAGATTCTTCCTTTATTTCGGCTGCATCCGCTTTGAAGAATAGTTTTTCTACTTGAATTACCTGCCCAACAGCAAGATTGGTTTCAGATTTTACCTCTTGTATAGTAACGGTTGGTTCGGGTTCAGGCTCCGGCTCCGGTTCTACGATTGGTTCGGGTTCAGGTTCGGGTGTTGCTTCTGCTGCGATTTCGGGGATAGTTTCTTGCTTCGGCTCTTCAATAGTAATTTCAGCTTTTGCACGGCAGTTATAATGGTCTGTCACCGTCACTGTATATTTCCCTGATTCCAAGCCGAGTAGCGTTTGTGTATCTGCCCCATTATCCCATTTATAGGCAAAGGGTGAGGTACCGCCTTTTGCTTGTATACGCGCACGTCCGTCTCGCGCACCTATCTCACTCACACCCACAACTTCATCTATAAAAACGATGAGAAAAGGAGGTTCGGACATCGTACCCGTCGCCGAGCCGGTTTTGCCCCTTGAGTCTTGTACTGTTACAGTGTAAGTACCGGCGGGGATACCTTTGGGTTTACGTCCTTCTAATTTTGGGTTGCTCCAAGTGTATTGATAGGGAGGTGTACCACCTTTGACATCTACTCTGAATGACCCGACTCGCGTTCCCGCACAACCAATCTTGGCTTCAACGACACATTCGACAGATAATTGGGCAGAGGCTGTTGTGAACAAAAAAGTACACATCAGCATGAAGAGTAAGCTTCGCATGTTGTATGTTATGTTAACACAAGTTTGCGGATAAACCGCCAACTTGAGCAAGTTCCAATCTCCAGGCACCAAATTCCAATAAAACACATATGAAATGCACCGAGTTTGGAATTTGGGATTTGGATTTTGGAATTTTTCAAGTTGTTCGCAACTTGAATTATGTTATTTGATTCTGTAAATTCGTTAATTCGTGGACTCGTTTATCCGTGATTCGTTTAGCAAAATACGTTCCCAAATTAAAAAAGTATGAACCACAAATAAAAGGATATACGATTTTTCGCCCGACAAAGTTACAAAAAAAAGACGGGCTATCTCACCAATGTGAAATAGCCCGCTTTGTTTAGCCTTTTAAAAAATAATACTAGAAATTAATGATTGATTAGGGTAATTGCATTTTTGCAACGTGCTAATCGTGTTTTGTTTTATGATTGTTTAAACGGCAAGAAATCGCGTGAGGTTATAAGTAATTCTTATGTTAATGTGACGGGAATATCCAATGAATGAATGTCGAATATTGAATGAATGAATGGAAAGGAAGCGATTATCAATTTAGAATTCGACGAAGTGATTTTTTTTGTTTTCTAATAGCTCAAATGACGTATTTAGGTAGCGATTGGAGAGAATGCGAAAAGTGTTGACAGGAGAAATAGTATCGTGAAAAAAATCGTAGTTTCCATCCGGTAAATACATGGCATATAAAATGGAAAAACGTTCATCTTTTTCCGACGAATCAATGCGCGAACCGTGATCGCCTTGCACTATAATCACAGGTGGCGATGTGGAATTTTCGAGTATTTCTGTGATGCTCTCTTTTAATAACTGATTGGCAAATTGTAATTGCTCAAGATAAGCTTCTTTTTGTGTTTTTCCTTGAATACCATTTTTATACAAATTTCCTTTTTTATCAAAATGATAAGGTTTGTGTGGCATGAAAAGATGGGCGTAAATGAAGCGTACTTGATTTGATTCCTCCCTTGATAAGGTTTTTAAATCTTCAAAAATTTGCAAATTAACCTCATACACGGGCGTCAGCGGAAATGCCTTTCGCAACCTTCCCGGCAGCGTCATATCTGCCATATAATCCCAAGTCATCGCCGCATCTGGTAGGCGGGCAATTTGATAATATTTTGGGCTATCCAAAATATCGAATAAAGATAAATTTATCCACTCGTATCCTGCTGCTTGAAAATCTCGCGCAACCTTGCTTTTTTGTATGCCGAGACGATGGATATTACCGTTTACTAACTTGTCTTTTGTGACATCTATGTATCTCGGCGAATATTCCATATTAAAAGTAGAAAACATGCATCGCGCCGTAAAATCGTAGTTACTATGAGCATTTTTCGCTACGAAGAAGCCCTTTTCTTCCAGAAAATTGCCGAATTCACTATTGTCAAAATCAAAATACTCGCTCAAGCCCACAGGACTCACATAAGCATCCATCAAAATGTAATATACATCGGGCAATGAATCAGCAGCTTGGAGTGAATTAGGAGGCGTCTGCTCGAATTTACCCTGAACTTTTTCCCACCAGACCTTATCATGATTCAGACGTTGAATGAGATTAAATATTTCAAAAAAACAAAGCAATAAAAAAAGCGTATTAAGGTAGCTATTGAGCGTATTAAATGATTTTTTTTGTTTGAAAAAATAAAAAAATAACCACGCCAGCAAGAGCAAAATAAGAGGAATGAGCAAATAATGCTTTCCTAAAAATGTGTTTTGCAAAGCATTAAATATCGGCGAATAAAACAGCAAAGGTAACAGCGACAATGTCCAAGCTACACCCGCACGAATGTCATTTTTGATAATCGAACGATAAAAAAGCCACCCCGTTCCCGCCAATGCCAAGCCTATCAACCACGCAATTATTCCCTTTTTCAAGTCAAAAAAATAGGAAGTCTGTTTCCAGCAGAATAACACGAAAAAGGTTATCAGCAAGAATGGATGTAGGATGCGTGTGGTGAGAAATGCGGTATTCATAATTCGAGTGTATCGTAGAACGACGCTTCCAGCTCGTTCCTCGCGTATATTTGGCAAAACTAACGCAGCACGGGCTGGAAGCACCGTGTTACGTTTGCATCAGATATAAAATGCGGTCAGTTTCTTCAATTTTCTGTTTGTTTTTTATCGTAAAATACTTGCTAAAAGCCGCTTCAAAACCTTCCTCTGTATAATCAGGAAAAATATCCTCGCGCGTAGCGAGCAATGTACGTACACGCGGGTCGCTTTTTGGTACAAATTCGATGATAAGCTGCGAGGTCAATTGAGCGAAAAAATCAGCCAATTTATTTAAGGGGACATTATTAGAAATCGCTAAATGATGTACCAATGCCAATGCGAGAACCAAGTCAGGTTTTTCTCGCTTGAATACGCTGTCGCGTTCTTCATTATTCCACCCGATAGCAGGGCTTGGATTAGTGAGGTCGAGTAGTAATGGGATAATATTTTTTTCTTTTTTTTCTTTGATTTTCAAATAATTATACTCGACAGCAAGGTGGTCGATGTCGAATGCAATCGTATACGCTCGTTGGGCAGCGAGGCGGCTGAATGTGCCGTCATTTGCCCCTACATCCCACACTAATTTTGCATTAATATTTTCTAATAAGTCACTAACGAGCATTTGTTTTTTTGCTAAATAATCATCGCTTAAAATCGTTTCTTCGTAATACTTGCCCCATTCCGTTTTGTTGGTTTTTAATCGTAATTTTTTAATGCCGTTTTCTAAGCTATCTATCAAACCCATCATGGCTGCACGGCTGATTTTTCGAGTATTTTTTGCAGCTTCATTTTCGGAATTTGCATGTCGTTTTTGGCTACTTGCATGTAAGTGAATGTGTAAAAACAAAGGCACACGAAAACGACTCTTAAATGGTAATAATCCACTCGTCAAATCCAATGGAATACCGTCGATATAATCGCGCATCATCGCCCCCATACGCGGGTCGTGATACGACATGAGCGCAAGCGGCGCGAGAAAATGCCGGCAAAACTGCCCATAGGCTACCCACGGACTACCTTCTTCGTATTTTTCAAAAGAAAGTGTATCGATAAAAATGGGTTTGCCCCTGTGAAATTGTATGTTGTATGCGCTGGCATCTTTGAGTGTCATGCCATGTTCGAGGGCTTTGCGTTGGATAGCGAGTGTGGTCAAGGCAGCATCTTGATATTGGCTAAACGACCATTCGTAAGGATAGGAAATAAAGGGGATTTTTTCGGCTTGTAGGAGCTTGTATTGATTGATGTTTTTCGTAACATCGAAACCAACTTCCGTGTGTGGAATCAATAATCCTGCTTTGGTGAGTGCAGGATACAATTTCGACATCAGCAAGTCATAATTCGCTTGATATGAGTGATTTACAACGCGAAAAATCTGATTGTCTCGTTGAAAAATAAAACCACTTGGGTCGCGGAAAGAACTATTGAGTGGTTTCATCGTTTGTTAACTCTTCTTCAGTTATTTTCTTTTTTCCAAACAATCCCAATACCCAATCCGTTACGGCATTTTTTGCCATTTTAAAATAAAAAGCAAGTGCCAAAAATCCGGCGATAATCGCCTGTACAATCAGGCTGCCGGTTCCGGGGTCGAGATAGAGCAGTATAAAATCCAACATTGGTTAGCTTTAATTCAAGTTGCGGATGCAACTTAGTTGATAGTTGTCAGTTCATAGTTCATAGAAAAATCATGCTTTCTATGAACTATGAACCATCAACTAGCAACTGAGTCTTAATGAATAATTAACAAAGATACGGTTTTTTGGGTAGCAACGTAAGTGATACGAAGTTCGTTGTACCAAAAAACGCACCTAAAAAACTCAAATCCCAATTGATAATTCTATTTTAACCATATTTGGGATGAGTGGAAAAAGAAAGTAAGCCGGCTACTTCACTTTTTCATTCATCACCAATCAATTAACTAATCCGAGTTAAGACCTATGGATTTCGAGGTTTTAGATTGTTTAGCGAACTCGTAACCCGTAACCCGATAACTCGCAACTTGAATAAACTATGTTTAATGCAAAAAAAATGAATGGCTTATTAGTCGGCACTATGGGAATTATCGTTATTTTTATGAGTAGTTGTGCGGAGGTGTATCGTACGCCTGATGTGCACGCGCTCTCGTATCAACACGAAAATATAGCAATTATACCGCCAACGGTTTCTATTGCTGCCCGAAAAAATATAGATGCAGAGGCGATGAAGGAACAACAAAGAACAGAATCCGCCAACTTTCAACGCGAAATGCAGAATTGGCTACTTAAAAGAAAAATGCAGCGCAAAATATTCGTCGATATACAAGATGTCGAGACGACCAATGTGAAATTAAGAAAAGCAGGTTATTTCGATGCCCAAGCGATGTCGCCCAAAGAACTCTGTGATTTATTGGGCGTGGATGCGGTGATTTTCTCGAATTATGCCTTGAGTAAGCCGCGTATTGGTGGTACGATAGTCCCTTGGTTTGGAGGAACTTCGGCACTGTGGGGCAGCACCAACGAAACGACCGCTACCATTCAGCTCCACGATAAACAAGCGGAGAAAATTATCTGGAATTACAGCGACAGGGTATCCGGTCGAGTTGGTAGTTCTCCGGCACGTTTAGTGGATAATTTGATGAGAAATGCGAGTAAAAAAATGCCTTATAGCAAGTATAAACGACCTGCGGTTTAGGGAGTTTTCAACCTCAAATACAACCGCAACTGCAACCTCAAAATCAATTTCAAATTTCAATTTGAGGTTGCAGTTGATTTTTCCTCTTACTTTAATAAAATATAAAAAATGAAACACATTACATTGATTTGCATTGCTTTGTTACTGGTAAGTTGCACCATTCACGCTCAGAAATTTATTCAAATGGATATGTTTGGCAAAAAGAAAGCTATGCGATTCAATGTGGGTGATGAATTGCGATTTAAGGTGAAGGGCGATGATAAATTTTATATCCTACCAATCGTGGACTTGGATGAAACTACCAACAAAATCATCTTACCGAAAGGCGAAGTATTTCTACATGAAATCGCTGAAATTCAAATTCTTAATGACCGCAAAACGCAGCAAGTATTGGGGACGAAGTTGTTTAATTTTGGGCTTGCATTTATGGGAATTGGGGTTTTAGATGCTGTCCTTTTCGGTAGTATTTTTACGATAGGCGGCGCGGTAGTCGGAGGTGCATCTGCTGTTGCGGGGGCAATATTGTATTGGGGCTTCCGAAAACGCACCTTCAGAATCAATGAACGACGGCAATTACGAATTTTGAATTTGAATTTGGAGGATTTGACCATAGCATAATCTATATGCAACCCAACCAAAAAGCTGTCTTTGAGCGTTAAAATAGATGATAAAGTGTTGTTTGTCAATTATTTTATTCGTTTACACAGCTATGAAAACAATTCTGTCTCTCCTCTTTAGTTTATCCTTTCTGTGTCTCAAAGCGCAAGACCAACTATCCGCAATTCCTCATGCAGAACCGGGGAAAACATATGCTATGTGTATTCATCCATTTGACACATTGTACAAAAAGCGTGGTGTCCTCAAAGTCACATTTCCTCAATGGGAAAACGGTATAGATACCATATTCAAGACATCAGAAAATATACAGCGAGTTGTCACCAAATCTGCCGCTACGCGTTGGTACTTCAAACATTCGGATAGAAATTGCCTTTCTGCTGAACCTTCCAATTGTATAACTTTGGCTTACGTAGAAATTTCCGAACAAAGCCAAGTCATTCAGTTTGCAGAAAACGATAGTTTCAAAATTGTAGAAGTAGAACACCTTGCTCGTCCCGCTTCAGTCGAATGGGTGACACCATCTTCCATTCCTTCAACAGATAGTTTTATAGAAGTAAAACCTTATGAATCAGGTGAATATCGTTACTTCAAAGATGAGCTTAATCGAACTATCTATGTTTATTCAACCTCGAATCAGTGGAGAGCATGGCGGGAATTCCTTTGTCTTATATCATATAATGATGATTTTTCATCGATAAAAAATATCCAGAAAGCACTCCAACAAAAAGGCTACTATTCCGGAAGTATAGATAATATACTGTCTAACTCCACAAAATATGCTTTAGTCAGATTTCAAAAAGATAATGAACTGCCTATCGGTAATCTTGATTTTGAAACATTGCGTGCGCTTGGTGTATTGCCTCAACCAGATAGAAGATTTCATCAATTAAATGAATGGTAATTTATTTCGACTGTATTATGAAAAAAATATTTATACTCATATTTATCGCTTTGCTCTCCTTTCAAATGCAAGGGCAAGATATTAAAACACCCAATAATCCTATACCCGGTAAGGTATATGCCACCTGCATTAAAAATACATCAGACATTCAATACAAAGAAAAATATGTATTGAAAGTAGTATTCCCTCAATGGGAAAAAAGCACAGATACGATATTCAAAAATCCTGACAAGAAATGGTATATCACCAGACCTCCTACTATGCGCTGGCATTTTGCGCCCGTAGATGAAAATTGTCTTTCATCACAGCCTTCTGATTGTGTGCTATTAGCTTATATTGAAGTTCCTGCCCAATCTCAAATCATTCATTTTGCGGAAAACGACAGTTTTAAAATCATACAAATAGAACGACTCATTCGTCCTGCTTCCTTAGAATGGGTATTGCAATCATCCATTTTAAAAAAAGAGGATTTTAAAAAATTAAGCCCCTATGAATCAGGTAAATATAAATATTTTAGAGATGAAAAAAATCAAATTGTTTACGTTTATTCTGATTCAAATAATTGGGGGGAATGGAAAGATGTAATTTGTGGGTCTGGATGTTATGCTCCCAGTTATCTGGCTATTCATAAATCGCTCAAACAAAAAGGATACTATTCTGATACCTTGAGTAATATACTCAACGAATCTACTAAGTTGGCTTTGGTTCAATTTCAAAAAGACAACAACCTTCCTGTCGGCAATCTTGATTTTGATACATTGCGTATGCTTGGTGTATTGCCTGACAAACCACAGCCTAGTCCTCATCTGCTGTTGGAGTCGAATAAAACACTTCGTAGCCTAAATAAATGGTAAGCATTTTATTATATTTGCCATCAAACATGTTTCAATGAGAAATCTACTGTATACCTTTATATGTTGCCTGATTTCTACGGCAATATTCGCTCAGAAAACCTTCCCGCAAGACGCCGTCTACGACGAACGCGACGGACATTATGCCTTTACCAATGCGACTATTTACACTGATTATCAGACGAAAATAGAAAATGCGACTTTGGTCATTAAAAAAGGAAAAATCGTCAGCGTAGGCACGAGCGCGAGCGTACCCAGAGGCGCGACCGAGATAGATATGACGGGTAAATTTATCTACCCTTCTTTCATAGATTTACAAACCAACTATGGAATGCCCGAAGTGCCGAAAGCCGAGCGCAGAGGGAGACGTCCGCAGGAACATTCCAATAAAGATGGCGCATACAGTTGGAATCAAGCTTTGAAAACCGAGTTTCGCGCACACGAAGCATTTAAAACCGATGATAAAGCAGCGGCGGCATATCGAAAATTAGGTTTTGGTGTGGTACAAAGCTTTGTCGCGGATGGTATTTCGAGAGGCAGCGCGACTGTCGTTTCTTTGGGTAAAAAACGCGAGCATATGACCATGCTCAAAGACGTTTCTGCACACCAATTATCCGTAAGTAAAGGCTCATCCACGCAAGGTTATCCAAGTTCTTTGATGGGCGTAATGGCACTGCTCCGCCAAACCTATCTGGATGCAGATTGGTATAAAAATCACGGTCACAAATCAGAGAAGAATATTCAACTCGAAAGGTGGAATGAACTCGCTTCTATTCCGCAAATCATGACGGTACGTGATAGATTGGAAATACTGCGTTTGGCAAATTTGGGTAAAGAATTTGGCAAAAACTATATCATATACAACATTGCAGGTGACGAGTACCAACGTATCAATGAAATCAAAGCCACTGGTTCACCTTTAATCATTGCTCTGAATTTCCCGAAGGCATACGACGTAGAAGACCCTTACGATGCCCAAATCATGACTTTAACGGATATGAAACATTGGGAACTTGCCGCCTCCAATGCCGGACGACTCGCGGATGCAGGTATTGAATTTTCCTTGACTACCAATGGATTAAAAGATAAAAGTAAGTTTTTAGGCAATCTAAAAAAGGCAATTAAAAACGGTTTGTCCGAGGCAGACGCTTTGAAAGCCCTCACGCATACACCCGCAAAAATGCTTGGAATGAGCAGCGAAATTGGTAGTTTATCGACGGGTAAATGGGCAAATTTTATCATTACATCGGGTAATATTTTTGGAGAAAAAGCAACGATTTATCATAATTGGATTCAAGGCGAACCTTTCATTTTGAAAGAACCTGCTACTGTAGATGTACGCGGTGATTATGAATTAGAATTAGCAGGAAAAACCTATCTCATCAAATCAAAAGGCTCCATGGAAAAAGCCAAAATGGTTTATGAGGAATCAGATTCTAACAAAATTGACGTCACACATTCTATCAAAGGAAATACCATTAATCTCGTTTTCAAACCCAATAAAGAAAGCGGATTTTACACCTTAACCGGAACAGCAAATGACGATAATTGGCAAGGAAGCGGCACAGACGAAAACGGCAATTGGGTGAGCTGGTCTGCGAAGCGTATTGCAGAATTTAAAAAAGAAGAAAAAGACGATAAAAAGAAGAAAAAAGACGAGGATAAGAAAGATGATGAAAAGGGTGAAATTGTCTACCCATTCAATGCCTATGGCAACGCTGAAATTCCAAAGAAAGGCAATTATCTAATACAAAATGCGACAGTTTGGACGAATGAAGAAGACGGTATTTTGCAAAATACAGACGTACTTATACGCGATGGTAAAATCTCCCGAATTGGTGAAGATTTAGCTGCCGGAAATGCTACGGTCGTTGATGGAAAAGGCAAGCATCTCACTTGTGGAATCATCGACGAGCACTCACACATTGCCATTAGTCGCGGCGTCAATGAAGGCACACAAAACAGTAGCGCAGAGGTAAGTATCGGTGACGTCGTTAATTCAGAAGATGTCAATATTTACCGTCAATTAGCGGGAGGTGTCACGACGGCTCAATTGCTGCACGGTTCCGCCAATCCGATTGGTGGTCAGTCGGCAATTATCAAGATGCGATTCGGCTATGCACCGGAGAATATGAAGTTTGAAAATGCACCAAAATTCATCAAATTCGCATTAGGTGAAAACGTCAAACAATCCAATTGGGGTGATAATAATACAACCCGTTTCCCACAAACAAGAATGGGGGTCGAGCAAGTATTTTTTGACAACTTTACACGCGCCCGCGAGTACGAGCAAGCACGCAAATCAGGCAAGCCCGTCAGACGTGATTTAGATTCAGAAACTTTATTAGAAATCATTAATAGCCAGCGTTTTATCACATGTCATTCCTATGTACAGAGTGAGATAAATATGTTGATGAAAACCGCCGAAGCATTTGGTTTCAATGTCAATACATTTACGCACATTTTGGAGGGCTACAAGATAGCCGATAAGATGAAAGCGCATGGTGCAGGCGGTTCTACGTTTTCTGATTGGTGGGCATACAAATACGAGGTGATTGATGCGATACCGTTTAACGGCGCAATTATGCATGAACAAGGCGTCACGGTAGCCTACAATTCAGATGATGCAGAGATGGCAAGACGCCTCAATCAAGAAGCAGCCAAAGCAGTAATGTACGGCGATATGAGCGAGGAAGAAGCATGGAAATTTGTGACCCTAAATCCTGCAAAATTACTTCGTATAGATGACCGTGTAGGCAGTGTCAAAGTTGGCAAAGATGCGGACATCGTCCTTTGGTCGGATAATCCGCTTTCGGTGTATGCACAAGCAGAAATGACTTTCGTAGATGGTATCAAATTCTACGATAAAGCAGACGACCTCGAAAAACGCAAAGCCATCCGCGCAGAACGCGCACGCCTGATTCAGAAGCTATTAAAAGCCAAACACGACGGCGCAGAAACCCAAAAACCAAAGAAAAAAGAAGAGCATCATTATCACTGTGATGATGTGCATGATGAAGGGTATTAAAGTTCAAGCGCAAGAATCAAGTGCAAGTTCAAGAAGGGACAGGGCATGCCCTGTCCTTATATAGGCAAGTTCAATTTATGGATTTGCCTTCGGCAAATCCCGTATCTTGAACTTGCGCTTGATGCTTGAACTTGAACTTAAAACTGATAACTCACTCCAAAGGTCGAAATAGCATTATTGCCCCATGCCCAAAACCAATATTCACCACTAACTCCACTTGCCAGCATATAATTCAATGAAATACCTTGCGGCAAGGTGTGTCCTATCTGAAAATTAATACCTATAAGGTCGGTTTCTCCAAAGTTACAATCTCCATTATCGGAGCAGGCTTGACTGAAAGCATGCCAGTTGAATCCTGTACTTATTCGCGTGACATTGCCATCATTATATTTGATTTTCAAGCCTGTACCAAATGCCATATCAACCATTCGCCCGTGATTGACATACATATCTTCAAAATAATCTTCCTCGCGATTGACGGAAATTAACTCACGTTTGAATTGAGGATATTCGCCAAGCTCATTATACAATCGTGTTGTGAATTTGACAATTTCCCAATCCACATGCTTGAAAGGAACATGGAAAGTTCCGCCTCCCATCAATCCGATCCCGCCATAGGATTTATTTCCCGCGAAAGCAGGTATCTCAAATGGCTCTGCAATACGGTAATTACCTAAATAGCCAAACGCTCCATAAGTGACGCTACCATATTGAAAAGTATTGGCACGGTGAAAGCTAATATGACCATGCAAATTACGGTCATCGTAGTCAAAGCGATTACCCAAACTCATTTTGGTACTGACATAATTAGCACTCGCTTTCTCGTCTTGATAGGCAGGGCTTTCGAGGTGTTCAGCGGTATTGGTCAAGCCCGGTCCGAGGTATACACCACAACCGGAAAACAGCATCGTTATTACGATTAAAACACCGCAAAAAAACATTACTTTGTTGTTAGTCATAGTATTATATTTTTCTGATTTAGAAATATGTGTTTTGTGGCTTAGTTATACATTTTGCTAAAAGTGTAACCTGCGACATAAATCAGTCTCTCAAAAGTCAGACAAAAAAATCATTTATAAACCGGACAATAAAAGCAATACTCACACTAATAGAAACCACTCCTAAAGCTATTCCTAAGATAGCTATCATTCGGGTTACTTTATTTTCAGTGAGTACAAATGCAATAGTGCCCATAACGATAGCACCAATCATCATAGCTCCCGGAAACATCCAAAGAAAATTGGCACCCAAAATCCCTAGTCCGGAAAGGATAATAGGGAAGAATAGCATCACGAAAAACATAGGAATTGCCAGCAAACCGAGTAAGGCAGCCCATATTGCCATTTTACGATATTGTTTCTCATCGGATGTTTTATCTGCTTTTTTTTGTATTTTTTTGAGAATTATTTTCTGTATAAAATTGAGTTTTTTAACTGATTTGGAAGGCATATTCGAGACTTCATTTTGGAGAGTTGTTCGCTCTTGCTGAATCATTGGCGCAGCCGTCATAAAACATACGAATAGAACGGTAAAAGAGCATGTACTAATTACTATTTTTTTCATTTTCAAGACATTATAATTATTTATTAAAAATAAACATATTCACATTTATAGTTTTCAGGATGAATGTATAAACTATATACGGCTACCAACCCCAAGTTCCCCAACTTACTCCGCCCAAACCACCACTAAGCGAGTGAATAATTAATCCCATCCCTATGGCAAAAAAAAGTATCCCAAGTAGGAAACCTATCCGAGCTATTTTTTTCGTTTTTTTATCTTGTGATTTTTTCCTTGCCCTCACTCCCAATATTATTGAAAGAAGCATAAAAAACAGACCTACAAGTGGCAAAATGGCAAACACACCAAATAACACAGACAACTCTGCCCATGTACGATACTTCTCTTCGTCAGATATCTTTTTCATTTTCTTTTGTGCTTTTTTGAGCATAATTTTTTGGATAAAATTGATTTTCTTGTCAGACTTAGAAGGAGTAACGACTTCATTCGTCGCTTCATTGGAAGGTGTTGTTTTTTGCTGTTGTACCATTGGCGCAGCCGCCACAAAACAAGTGACAAACATTAGAAAGGATAATACGCCGATTGCCATTTTAACAGTTCTCATAACATTCTATTTTGATTGATGAAAAGGATTAATTCACATGAATTATTTTCTGTATAATTTCAATACAAAAATGAGGGAATAATCATGAGGGCGACAAACGACTATTGAAAAAAAGAGGATATTTTATCTGAGTTAAATTTTAACTAAAATACTGATTATAAAATGTTTATAATTGTTTTTTAAGGACTTTTAAATAGTTAAAAACACTATAAAAAAAGGCGAATATTGACATAATGTCAATATTCGCCTGATAAAAATATTAATAAA
>JAHDEO010000168.1 GCA_020628725.1 Saprospiraceae bacterium | reverse complement strand
ACTTTCGAGGAAAAGAATCGACTGTACATTGAAGGAACGTTGCCTTTAGCGGAAAAGGCGTTGAGAAAAGCCCTCAAAAAAGCCGATTGGGCAGCGACTGATTTGGATTATATCATTACGGTGAGTTGTACGGGATTTATGATTCCTTCGGTGGATGCGTATCTTATTAATAATGTGGGAATGCGGAAAGATATAGTGCGCCTTCCGGTGACTAAAATGGGCTGTGCGGCAGGTGTTTCGGGAACGATTTATGCAAAAAATTTCCTAAAAGCTAATCCCGGAAAACGTGCGGCAGTCATCGCTGTCGAGTCGCCGATGGCTACTTTTCAACAAGAAGATTTTTCGATGGTCAATATCGTCAGTGCGGCTATTTTTGGCGATGGAGCCGCTTGTGTATTGCTTTCTTCGAATGAAAAAGATGAGGGCGTGAAGGTGTTGAATGAAGATATGTATCACTTCTACGACGCTACGCACATGATGGGTTTCGACCTGCGAAACAGTGGTTTACACATGGTCTTAGACCCAAGCGTACCGGAAACGATTGCGGCGCATTTTCCAAAAATTATTTATCCATTTTTAGAAAAATCCAAGACCACTATCCAGGACATTAATCATTTGGTTTTTCATCCCGGCGGCAAAAAAATCGTGCAGACTGTTGAAAATTTATTTGGTGTAATGGGTAAAAATATTGACGACACAAAAGAGGTTTTGCGCTTATACGGCAACATGTCTAGCGCAACGGTTTTGTATGTGTTAGAACGTTTTATGGAGAAAAATATACCTGCGGGAGAGAAAGGATTGATGTTGAGTTTTGGTCCCGGTTTTTCGGCACAAAAAGTTTTATTAGAGTGGTAATAATGCTACAATGCGATAATGCGTCAATGCTACAATGTTTTCGTATTATCGCATTGGCGCATTGTAGCATTATCGCATTATTATGACAGAAGAGTTTAAAGATAAAAATTACTGGGCAGTCATACTCGGCGGGTCTTCCGGTTTGGGTTTGGCTACGGCGAAGAAGTTGGCAGAGTTGGGATTAAATATTTGCGTTATCCATCGAGATAGAAAATCTACACTTCCTGCGATTGAAGAAGAGTTTGACCAAATAGAAGCTCATAATGTCGATTTTCTTTCTTTCAATATGGATGCGCTAAGAGAAGAAAAACGCACTGAAATCATTGACAATTTAAAAGAAAAATTGGGCAATACGGGAAAAATAAAAACCCTCATTCACAGCATAGCGAAGGGCAATTTAAAACCCATGATTTCAGACGAAAAACCGACCTTGAAAAATGACGATTTTCATTTGACGATAGAGTCGATGGCGATTTCTCTCTACGATTGGGCGCGACATCTTTTTTCCGAAAAATTATTTGCAGACGATACGCGAATTATCAGCTTCACCAGCGAAGGCAATCAAAAAGCATGGGAAAATTACGCCGCCGTTTCTGCCGCGAAAGCTGCATTGGAAGCCATTACGCGCAATATCGCTTTGGAGTTTGCGCCTTATGGGATTCGCGCCAATTGCATACAGGCAGGTGTGACGGACACCGCTTCTTTTCGCATGATTCCCGATAGCGAAACGCTCAAAGCACACAGTCTTCTCCGTAATCCCTCCGGCAGACTGACGACACCGGAAGATGTGGCAAATGTGGTGGCTTTACTTTGTCTGAAAGAAGCATTTTGGATAAACGGTGCGGTCATTCCTGTTGATGGCGGTGAACACTTTAGATAACGTAAAACGACGCTTCCAGCTCGTTCCACGTTAGTTTTGCAAAATATACGCGAGACACGCGGGCTGGAAGCACCACGCTACGTAATGACAATAGAAAAAATTATTTCCGTACTACCATATACTACACCATTTTTGTTTGTAGATAATTTAGAAAATATAGACGAGAACGGCGTAACAGGCACATATACCTATCCGCCCGAATCGTATTTTTATAAGGGACATTTCGTTAATAATCCCATCACACCGGGTGTCATTCTCACGGAAACTATGGCTCAAATTGGCTTAGTATGTTTAGGCATATTTTTAATGAAAGATAAAATAGAAGAAACAGCAGAGTTCCCCAAAATGGCAATGACTTCCAACCAAACAGACTATTTTTTGCCCGTTTATCCCGGCGAAAAAGTTACCGTAATTTCCCGAAAAGAATATTTTCGTTTTGGAAAATTAAAATGCCAAGTAGAAATGCGAAATGAACAAGATGAATTGGTTTGTAAGGGCATAATCGCGGGAATGATTGCCCGAAAATAAATATCAAATATGAGCAAAAGAGTTGTGATAACTGGATTAGGAGTAGCCGCACCGAACGGTGTGGGCTTGGCAGACTTTGAAGCGGCGATAAAAGCAGGAAAATCAGGTATTCGACATTTCGAGGAATTAAAAAATATGAATTTTTCTTGTTGTATCGGCGGTATTCCGGAGGTTTCAGATGAATTAAAGTTGAAATATTTGACTCCATTACAATTGCGAAATTTTACGAGTTCTGGGATTTTGTATGCGTGTATGTCAGGTATTGATGCGTGGCATGATGCGGGTTTGTCGTTTGCGGAGGATGAACCTCACTGGGATAGCGGCTGCATCTTCGGTACAGGGATTTCGGGCGTGGAAAAAATGCGCGAAGCGACCTACAAACTCGACGAAGGAAAAGTCAAACGTTTGGGCAGTACCTCTGTGGCTCAAACGATGTCAAGTGGCGTGAGTGCCTACTTGGGCGGTATCATCGGCTTGGGCAATCAGGTAACAACCAACTCATCCGCTTGTGCTACGGGTACGGAGGCGATTTTGCTCGCCTATGAGCGTATCCGTGCTGGGCTTGCGACGCGCATGATAGCCGGAAGTAGTGGTGAACACGGACCGTACATTTGGGGTGGTTTTGATGCCATGCGTGTGATGACTTACAAACACAACAATAGCCCGACCGAAGGCTCACGTCCCCTGAGTTCTACGGCTTCGGGATTTGTACCGGGAAGTGGCGGCGGTGCTTTGGTATTGGAAAGTTTGGAAAGCGCATTGGAACGTGGTGCGCCGGTTTACGCCGAAGTTTTGGGTGGTGCGGTCAATTCGGGTGGTCAACGACTCGGTGGTACGATGACTGCTCCAAATAGCACCGCAGTCCAACGATGTATCAAGTCTGCCGTCGAAAATGCCAACATTCAAGCGGACGATATTGACCTCATTAATGGTCATCTAACCGCTACGATAAAAGACCCCGTAGAGATAGAAAATTGGTCGGTAGCTCTGGGGCGAAAAGGCGAGGATTTTCCCTACATTCACTCACTCAAATCTATGATTGGTCACTGTCTAAGTGGTGCGGGGGCGATTGAGAGTGTAGCGGCAGTATTGGGTTTGAAAAATGAATTTATCTTTCCAAATACCAATTGTGATGACCTGCATCCCGAAATTTCTTCGTTAATTGCTCCCGAAAAAGTGCCTACGAAACTAATTGAGACAAAGGAAGTCAATGTAGTCGCCAAAGCAAGCTTTGGCTTCGGTGATGTGAATGCTTGTGTGATTTTTAAGAAATTTTAGAGGTCAGAACATTTCATTGTCAGATAGGGGAATCTGACTTCTGACAGCAAAGCGTTCTGACTTCTGACATCTAAAAAAGAATAATGAATAAAACAGAATTAATCGACTCGTTAAAAGAAATTATTAAACCTTATATACAGGATGAAGCTGCGTTTCAGAATCTAACGGAAGACACTAAGTTTATTGATGATTTGAAAATCAATTCGGCGAATTTGGTGGATATTGTGTTGGATGTCGAGGATAAATTTGACATTCATATAGAAGATGATGCTATGGAAAATATGTTGACTGTGAAGGGTGCAATGGATATTATTACTGATAAAATTGGTGCAAAGTAGCGCGGTGCTTCCAGCCCGCGCCGCGTTAGGTTTGGTTTCCATTCAAAATCAACAAGATGATAGGTAACGATATTGTCGATTTACAATTTGCTCGAAAGGAAAGTAATTGGCAGCGACCTCGTTTTTTAGAAAAGATTTTCACGGAGGAAGAACGGCATTTTATTCATACAGCAAATGATAAGGAGGTTGCGGTGTGGTTGCTTTGGAGTGGGAAAGAGAGTGTGTATAAAATTATTGCGCGGTTGGAAAAACGGCGGTTTTTTGCACCGAAAAAAATAAAACACGATTTTCGTCCCATTCGTAGGGACAGGGCATGCCCTGTCCCTACGAATGTCGTGCATACGATACCCGCAGGGTTGAAACCCTGCGCTTTTGCGAAAAAAATGACAGCATCGCAAAAGCGGTGGGTTTCAACCCACTGTCTATTGTATAAAGAATACATTTTTTCTACACAAAGCGTAGTAACGGACACCCACATCCACACCATCGCCCAATTGAATAATAACAACCAATCACCAATCACCAATCACTTTCACATCAAGAAAAATAATTACCAAACCCAACATGAAACTACCCACCGACATTTACTGAAAAATTATGCAGCAATAACTGATCTTGCAGCCGATGAATTAACGATTCAAAAGGATGAATACCAAATTCCGCACGTATATTATCAAGATGAAAAACAATCGGTCATGATTTCTATGTCGCATCATGGACATTATGGAGCTTATGCGATAATGATGGATGATAAATGATGAGTTTATTCGAATCAATTTTTTGATATTTGCCGTTCAATAGCGTATTGCTCATCATTAGATTATGATTTTTCAACGAATTATCCAGTCTGTTTTAGATTACAAAAAAGGCATTATGGTGTTGCTCGCGATTGCTGTGGCAGTTGGCGGGGCGCAAACTTTGAGGCTATTGACGGTAGATAATTCGTTGGGAATCTGGTTTTTAGAATCAAATAAAGATTATCAGGAATATCTGCAATTTCAGGATGAGCAAGGCTCTGATGAACTTGTGATTGCCATGATTCCGACAGAAGATGCGCTGGTAGAAAACCATGTTGCAAAGCTACGTGAACTGCATCAAAAAATAGATTCCCTGCCTTATGTGGATACCTCATTTAGCCTTGCGAATGCAAAATATCCAATCTATTCCAATCGAAAAATCTACTATCGCAACATTTATAAAACGGATAGAAACCGCGAAAATATCGAAAAAATACTCGATGACCTTCCCGCCCTCAGTCGGCAATTAATTTCAGAGGATAAGCGGTTTTCCTTCTTCTATTTGCGCCTGATTCCTGCCAATCAAATCGAGCAACGCAGTCAAATGATTGGGCATCTCAAAGGTATTATCGAAAGTACCGTTGGGGAAAGCCATATTTCAGGCGCACCTGTTTTGGGCGAGGCATTTAATGAGACGATTTACGGGGAAAGCATCTTTTTTGCAGTATTTTCGGTGGCGGTGATTTTGGGGCTTTTGCTGTTTTTGTTACCGCATTGGCATTATGTCCCGATTGCGCTGTTGGCGATTATTTTGCCGGTGAGCATTACCTTCGGATTGATGACGAGTATGGGCTATTCGTTGAATTTGATTTCGATGCTTATCCCTACAATTTTGATGATTTATAGTGTGAGTGATTTTATTCATATCGTCAATATTTATCATTTACATCGAAAAGAAAATCCGCAACAAACTCGCACCGAGCAAATCAAAATTGCCCTGCAAAAAAGCCTTAAACCTTGTTTTTATACCACATTAACCACGATAATCGGCTATCTCGCGTTGGTGCTTTCGCCCTTGCCTGCCTTTAAGATTATGGGGATGTTTACTTTCGTTGGATTGATGCTTGCTTTTTGTTTGGTGTATGTGATTGCGGCGATTGGTTTTAGTTTTTTGAATGAAAAATCATTACATGCAAATGTCAAGAAAATCAATATTTCTGCCATTACTCAAAAAATAAATTATTGGACGACGCATCGTAACGGTGCGGTGTTGGGCATCGGTGTGTTGGTGTTTATTTTCGGGTTAATTAGCGTTTTTTCTGTGGAAGTCAGCACCAATTCTTTGGATTTATTGGGTAAAGGAAAGGTCAAAGATGACTTGGAAGCGATTGAGGAAACATTGGAAGGAAGTATTCGATTGCAATTGAATGTATCAAGTACGCAGGAAGCATCGATATTGAACAGAGAAGCATTAATAAAATTAAAAAATTTCCAAGAAAAACTCGACACAAATCCACTCATAGCCCATCCTGTTTCTATTGTTGATTTCCAAACGTTTCTGGAAGATAGAATCCCTACATTTTCAAAAATTAATGCAAGTAATTTTGAGCGAGTTTTCAAAAATAGTCGCGACCAATCCAATGCCTTTTTCTCGCTCACGGACGATGATTTTTCTTATTTAGCCATTAATATCAACATAAAAGAATTACCCACAAAAGATTTAAGACCACTGTTAAAATCCATTCAAACGGATTTTGAAAACACCTTTTCTACGGAAGATTATCAACTAAAAATTCATGGTTTCTCACCCATTTTTGCTCAATTGAATAATTTTATTTTACAAACACAATTTCGCTCCTTCGGAGCTGCATTTCTTATCTCATTTTGTATTCTGTTTTATTTTATCGGACAATTTAAAATGAGTCTTTTAGCCCTGATTCCCAACTTATTGCCTTTATTTTCTGCATTTATTGTGATGTATTTGTTCGGGATTCATTTGGAAGCTGCTAATGCGATGCTTGCCCCGATTATGTTGGGCGTAGCGATGGACGATACCATTCATCTAATCAATAAATTCAAGCATTATCAAAGCCTGAATTTGCCTGTCACGGAAAGCATCGACAAGGCATTGGATTATACCGGCGGTGCGCTTATCTCCACGACTATATCGCTGGTTTGTGGGTTTCTGATTGTGGGTTTGAGTGGCGTGGCTTCGGTGAGTACCTTTGGGCTGTTGTGTGCTTTTACGGTGCTGGCGGCTTTACTCGCTGATGTTTGTTTTCTGCCTGCCTTATTCAAGCGATTTAAGTGAAGCGGGTTGCTACTCGTAACCCGTAAACCTGCTCATCAAAAGTCCGCAAGCCGACATAATTAAGGGTAAAAATTCAAGGTAATTTCTGCATAACACCATTTAACTTTTTCTTAATTTTTACAAATTACACAAAATCAATTTATTACAAAATAAAATAATCACAAACCATGATCTTCTCTTACGAAAAGTCCCTACGCCGACATAGGTATTAGCCAGCACATAAGATAACTTTCAACATAACTTACTTTCACATAATTTTGCCGAAAACCAAAGAGATGAAATTGAATAACAAATCATTTTAAATCTAATGAATACAATGAAAAAAGGATTAACAGTAGCGATTGCCTTATTATTTGGCATGTTTCTGCACGTACAAACTACTCACGCTCAAGAACTCAAAAACCCTAACAACAGTATCGAACTTGGCGTCGGATTTACTTCCGGTGGTTTTATTGGAGGCGTCGGATATTTTCAAGATTGGGGAGTTCTCAAAAATAAGGCACTCAGACTCGGTTATGGTGTCCGTTTTACCGGTTTTTCCGGTAGTGATGGCAACCATGCTTCTGCACCACCAGCATTTTGGAATGATGAAACCATGCGGGATTCTCTCTTTGTGGGTAGTCCACAAATGAATAATATTGCCTTATATATTGGCGCATCTTACCTAATCGCAGATAGATTCGAATTGGGTTTTAACATTGATGCCTTAGGCTACACTTTTGGGGGCGATAAAGAAGCGACCCATACCGCTACTTCCGGCAACGGGGCAGAAACAGCTACCACAGTAAATCCCGGGTCGATTACAGCCTTATTATGGGGACCCAATGATATTGGTATGGTACGTTCTGATTTCTTTGTCGGATACAAATTCAATGATAATTGGAAGGCAAGAGTAGGTTTTGGACCTTTATTTACAGAATATCGCACCGAAACGGAATTGCAAGAAGGCAATACACGCTACCGCGGAACTTATGGGATGATATCGTTAGGAGCTGTTTATTCACTTTAAAAACCTCAAATTTAACTGCAACCTCAACTTCAACTTCAACCGCAAATAGAAATAGAAATTGAGGTTGAGATTGAAGTTGAAGTTGAGGTTGAGGTTGAGATTGCAATTGAGGTTGAATCAATTTATTTTACAAACTAAACACATATCAATAATAAGTTATGAATATATTAAAAAAAGGATTATTGGCAGTAGCTGTCGTATTTTTTGCGACGTCTTTGCAAGCACAAACTATTGATGCACAAAAATCAGCAGCCAATTTTACAGTCAAGAACATGCGATGGATAGAAGTTGAAGGTAATTTTACAGGCATGAAAGGCGATATAAAATTCGATGAAGCTGATTTGGCGAATTCCAGTTTTAATGTTTGTGTAGATGCTGCGAGTGTCAATACAGACAATAATGCACGCGATAAACACCTACGCAATGAGGATTTTTTCCATGTTGATAAATATCCTACCATTTGTTTTGTTTCAACAAGTATCAGCAAAAAAGGTAGTGGTTTTGTCACTGAAGGTCAATTGACCATGCATGGTGTTACGAAGAATGTAAGCATTCCTTTTACCTACAGTAATGGCACATTCAAGGGTAATCTAAAGATTAGCCGATACGACTACAAAGTAGGAGAAAGCACCGGAACATTTATGGTTAGTGAAAATATTAATCTTGAAATTATTGCGGTGACGAACTAATCGAGGTTTATACTAAAATCTCAAATTCTATACCCTGTAACAAAAGTATTTTAACTTTTGTTACAGGGTATTTTTTTTGAACATATTTGGATTGCATTTTTAAAAATGTACTTTTACATAGACATTTTTTTGAATGTCGAGACTCTATCATTACCAACAACAAATAAAACTTAGGGCTATATGTTTAGCATAGTGTCTTTTTATACACCAAGCAATTTTCGCAATAAACACATTTCTTAACTATGGGATGATAACAACATCCCCATACAATATCAGACTATGAGAACAACCATCTACTTTGCATGTACAGTGCTTACCTTATTTTTTTGTTCGACAATAATTGCTAATCATAGCATCGAAGAAAGTACAATTCTATCTTCCGAAAACCAAAACTGCGACAGCCTTGCACAAATCAGCATGGAACTTATCACGGATGATTATGGAGAAGAAACCACTTGGGAACTAACCAATATCAATAATGCAGTCCTTTTCTCCGGCGGTCCTTATCCTAATAATACCACTTTCAATGAAGAATGGTGCTTGCCCAACGGCTGTTATACATGGACAATTTATGACAGCTACGGAGATGGGATTTGTTGTTATTTCGGTGAAGGCTCTTACACCATCAATAATGATACAGATACTACGCTAATTGCAACAGGCGGAGCATTCACAAACGTAGAAAGAGTTGAATTTTGCATTACGGGAAGTGTATGCCTTGAAGCAGATGATGACGATGACGGTCTATGTGGTGAAGTAGATTGTGATAATAACGACCCTGCCATCGGCGGTGCAGGTACACCTTGCGACGATGGTAATTCCAACACCATTCAGGATGCTTACGATAGCAATTGTAATTGTACCGGAAAACAAGTAATACCATGCGTAGATGGTAATTCAGGCGGTTTTCCTTGTAATAATGTTGACCTTGTTAGTTACATGTCGCTTATTGATATGGGTTGTGTCGAAGCCAATGACATTTGGGGCTGGACTGACCCGCAAACCGGAAAAGAATACGCTGTTTTTGGATGCAACGACCGAACGACTTTTATTGATATTAGTACGCCGGTTGCGCCGGTATTAATTGGTTCATTGCTGACGCATACTACGCCATCCCTTTGGCGAGATATGAAAGTTCACGCCGACCACGCTTTTATCGTGAGTGAAGCAGGCGGACACGGTATGCAGGTATTTGACCTCAATCAATTGCGTGATGTTACCAATCCCCCCGTGATTTTCGATGCCACTGCCCATTTGGATGATTTGGGTAATGGCGTTAGCCTCAGTAATTCTCATAATATCGTTGTCAATGAAGGTTCAGGTTTTGCCTATACTGTGGGCAGTAATACCTGTTCGGGTGGACTGACTTCTATTGACATCAGCGACCCGGCTAATCCTGTTTTCACAGGTTGTTTTGCGCAGGACGGCTATACGCACGATGCGCAATGTGTCAATTATATCGGACCGGATAGTGATTATGCAGGCATAGAAATCTGTTTCAATTCCAATGAAAATACCTTGACGATTGTAGATGTTAGCGACAAAACAGATATGACACTCATTTCAAGAACGGGTTACCCACAAGAGGGATATTCTCACCAAGGCTGGCTAACAGACAATCAGGAATATTTTCTCATGAATGATGAATTGGATGAAGTATTTCTCGGAAATAATACCCGTACACACATATGGGATGTGCGTGATTTGGATACTCCCGTTTACATGGGATTTTACGAAGCATCTGTGATTTCTATTGACCATAATCTGTACATTCAAGGTGACCTTGCCTATCTGACCAACTATCGCAGCGGATTACGCATATTGGATATTAGCGATATTGAAAATGCTAATTTGGAGGAAGTCGCGTATTTTGACACCTATCCTGCAAACGACTCACCACAATTTAATGCGACATGGAGCAATTATCCTTATTTTGAAAGTGGTAATATTATCGTCAGTGATATAGAACAGGGTTTATTTATACTCAAATACAATCCTGCTGAACCTGTTCTTACGGCTAATTTTACGGTTTCGCCCTCTGCTATTTGTGCAGGTGAATCTGTTACTATCACCAATAGCAGCACAAATGCAGACTCATACAATTGGTCGGCACCGGGCGCAACACCTGAGATGAGCACGGACGAAAATCCAACCTTCAATTTCCCCGATGCAGGTACTTATACAATTATACTCACCGCTTCCAACGCTACTGACAACAGTACTACACAGCGAGAAGTGGTTGTTTATGACCTTCCTGTTGTTGCTGAAATTACAGGCGAGGAATTTCCTGTAAATGGTTCTGTCGAAACATATACGACGCCATTTAACCAGGGGTCAACTTATAATTGGTTTATCTCAGGCGGCACGCAAATATCCGGCGGCAACACCAACACGATAGAAGTGATGTGGCAAGACCCAAATAACATGGCGTATCTCTGTGTCACTGAGATAGATGCCAATGGCTGTCGAAGTGTGCAAGAACTCTGTTATGATGTTCTCACTGTGGTTAGCGTGGAGGATATTGCGCTCGAAAAAGGTCTAAAAATCTTCCCGAATCCAACCAACGGTATGCTTTATATTGAGTCGAACCAAGTGCCGGATAATGGAGAAGTATTTGATGTTATTGGTCAGCGTTTAGCTATTGATTATCAGAATAATACCCTTGATATGTCGCAGCAAGCATCAGGGGTTTATTTTGTGCGGATTACTTATGAGGAAGGTAGTGTAACGAGGCGTGTTATGGTAAATTAGTCTGTATTTTTTTATTCAAAATTCATATCCATTTACAAAAAATAATACTTGAATAAAGCGATATAAAGACAACGAAAGTAGCATTACATATGCGTATATTACATTATTTTTCTTTTTTATAAGTGAAAAAATTGATATTGCACAAACAATTATTACAAACACGCATATTATGTTAATAACCAATACCGCGTCATCACTGATTTGTTTGTCCTCTAACATCAATTCGTATCTATACGGCGGAATAATAAATGATGCAAAAGTCATTATCAGAAGTAAAAGGACAATAAGAATGTGGGAAATATTACTGAACATAAATCATGTGTTTGGGTATTATAGAATTTGCTGTTGAACGATGGTTTGCAGTATTACATTTTTTGCTACAAAAAAATTATTCACAGGTACCAAATTCCAATTCAGGTATGTTTTTGTTGATATTTTATTGGAATTTGGTACTTGTGTTTTGGAATTTGCAAGTTGGTGACAACTTGCCTTACCATTCAAATCTTACACTCACATTCGGCGTGAAACGCAATTGCGATTTATCTGCCACATTAATGCTTGCAGGCTGGTTGATTGGTGCAAATACCGTATAATTGCGTTCGTATTCATTTTTATTATCCAATAAATTCATCACAGAAAAACCTGCAAATGCACGCCATTGCTTACTTTTAGGTTCAAAACGATAAACGCCCGACAAATTAATCGCAAAAGTTGACCTCAAACGTTTAACATTTAAATCACCGAAAATACCTTCATATGTAAAAGGTTCTCCCGGATCAGAATCCACATTAAAGCCTTCCATCTCCGTGTAAGGCAAACCGCTTGCCGCCCGCAATCCTGCTGCCAATTGCCAATTATTCACCCTTAATTGATTCGACCAATGAAAAACATGTCGTTGATCGTGGTCAGCAGGAAATGTTCCTAAGTCTTTATTATCATTTTTGTCTTCAAAGGTCCAATCCACCCGACTCAGCGAATAACTCACCCAAGAGCGTAACTTACCAAAACGTTTTTTAACTAATATATCCAAGCCCTGCACAAGAGCATCCCCCCTAATCGGTCTATCAGATTCAAGCGATTCAAAATCATAGGATCGACTATTTAAGCCTCTAACTTGACGAATATAAGTTTGTACATCCACCACCAAAGATTTGCGTTGAAAAATCGCGCCCACTTGATAAATATCTGCCCCTTGTACATCTATACTTTCCCTTTCCGCAAGTCCCCAAATTGGTGTATCAATGCCCCATTCGTCACCGTCAAACACTGTCAATTGTCCAACAAATTGATGATGTTTGCCATAATTTACATGAACAGTCAAGCCATCCAACAACCTGTAATCCAATCGAATGCGTGGTTCCACATAGAATGTTTCATCAAATCTATCTCTTCTATCTTTTATATCATAATAACTCAGACGTAATCCTGCCTGTACACCGATTTTACGTTCAATCGGATTTTGGTAATGCGCATATAGTGCGTGCAAGTTCGCACGACTGTCGTCTCGTGTATCAACATTCGGTCCGGGCGAATCTCGAAGTATATCAGCACGGACATCATAATGCGTCAAATGATACCCCATTTGCCATTTCTGCGCTGTTTTTGTTTGGTAAATTTGATTGAGTTGAAATTGTTGGTCAAGAATTGAATTGGCTTTCTTTCCCAATATTTCAATTTGATTATTTTGTGCGTTTTCTAAATCATAATTATATTCAAATTGAAAATTTGTACCTGCAGCTTTCAATTCTGTTTGCCATTGGTCATTCCACTGGTGTTGCCACTTCAGGCTCAAGCCCAGATTATTCAGAAACAAAGTATCTCGTTGTGTTCTGTTTCCTCTTGAATCGATAATTTTATCCGTAAAATCATTTTCTGCAAAAGTCCCTGCAATTTCAAATCTATCTCGATTGCTCACTTTCCCTGACAATTTCAAATGTGTATCCCAAAAATAAAAATCACTCTTAACTTCAATGTGTTCGGGTAATGAAGATAGTTCATTATCTCCCAATACAAAGCCTTGCTGATTATACCGCGAATAACTCCTGAATGTTGGTGTTTTCAACAATTCATCAAATGAACGACGCACGGAAGCCGTCAATGCAAAAGGCTTTTTCTTTCCAAATTTTTGATGAAAATACGCCTGTCCATGCGTCATATTTGCCCCTAAGCCCTTTTCATTTTTGTTCTTCATTGCCCGATTCCAATCACCCCTGCAATTCTACC
>JAHDEO010000674.1 GCA_020628725.1 Saprospiraceae bacterium | reverse complement strand
AACTTTGTTTTTTTTACAAACTTTTATAAGTACGTAGTACTAAGGACACGAAAACCAAACAGACGCAGAGTACACGAAGTGCTTTTAAGTAATTGATAATGATTTTTTTGTGAACTTAGTTTTCTTTTACGTTAATTTAGTTTCGTGTCCTTAGTGTCCTTCGTGGTTCAACATTCATTAAAATGATAAGACGACAATTCATCAAAAATATATCCGCCTGTGCATTGGGCGGACTCGCGTTTGGCAATGTTTTCACCAACAAAAAAAAGTGGAAAGATGTCATTGTCGGACACAATACGCATCGCTACAAAATCGACATGAATTGGGGCGCACTCAACAATCAATTTTATCCCGTCAATGATTGCCATGAAATGGTGCAGGACTCGCGCGGACGAATTGTTTTATTGACCAATCACACGAAAAATAATGTGATTATTTATGATAAAAAAGGTACTTTGCAGGAAGTATGGGGAACAGAATTTCCGGGCGCACACGGGCTGACTTTGAACGTAGAAAACGGCGAAGACATGCTCTACATCGCTGATAATAATCGCCACGAAGTCATCAAAACGACGATAGACGGCAAGGTCGTGCAGGTATTTCCCTATCCAAAAGTAAGCGGTAAATACGAAAAAGCCAACCAATACATTCCCACCGAAACCGCCATAGCCGACAACGGAGGTGTCTATATAGCAGACGGTTACGGATTGCAATATATTTTACACTATAATGCAAAAGGTGAATTGCTCAATACATTCGGCGGACGCGGTGAAGGCAACCAATATTTCGACAACGCACACGGCATCTGCATCGACACTCGCGCAGATACGCCAAGCCTCCTCATCACCGACCGCATGAAAAACCAACTCAAACGCTTCACTTTGGACGGGCAATTATTGGAAGTGATTGACCTGCCCGGTGCGTATATTTGCCGACCTGTCATTCATGGGGAATATGTGTATCTTGCCACCATTTGGTCGGGCGATGGTGGTGCAAATACGGGTTTTGTTTCCATTTTAGATAAAAATAATCAACTGATTTCCGCGCCCGGAGGCAGTACGCCGCAATATGAAAACGGTGAATTGCAACCAATGTATCAGACTTTAAAAATTTTCCAACATCCGCATGATGTATGTGTGGATGAGGATGAAAATTTGTATGTCGCGCAATGGAATTCGGGTAGATCTTATCCAATTAAAATGTATAGAATTTAATTGATAATGGAGAGTTGATAATTGATAATTAGTTCATCGTGAATAAAATGTGTTTTAGAAATCCAAATATCAAATTAGAACGAAAAGTATCTCCCCCTTTGGAGGGGGCAGGGGGGAGGAATACGCGGCTTATCAGTCTAATTTTACTATTAATTGCGAATATCTTCCTTACAAATTGTTCTCAAAAAAACGTCCGAAAACTAACCGTCAGTACCCCGGCACACCCTTCCCTACTCCAAACCCAACAAATCCAACTCAGCACACCCAACCTACAAGTCGATTCTTTGTTATTCATAAAATCAGCGCGAGTCAATTTGGATTTTGCCTTACCGGAAACGGAGATTTACTACACCTTAAATGATGAAAAACCCCAAAAATATGACGCACCATTCAACATTCAAAAAAGCACCAACATACGAGTACAAGCACAAAAAAACGGTTTCCAAAATAGCGACTGGACAGAAACGACTTTGGTTAAGGTCAATGATAAAACACAAAATGCCACGATTGAAGTCAATCCCAAAGCCCACGAAAATTATCCGGCAACAGGCGCGAGTTCTTTGATCGATTTGCAAAAGGGAACGTTGAATTTTCGGGCGGGGCATTTTTGGTCGGGCTTTCAGGCGGAGGAGATTGTGGTTCGTTTGAATTTTGAAAAGGTGACGAAGGTGGAAAAAATTTATCTATCTTTATTGTCTGACCATAATTCTTGGATATTTTTCCCTAAGCAAATTGAAGTGTGGAATAAAGATGAATTGCTTGGTACGACCAATTTAAATACACCCGAATCCGCCGAAAAATCTGCCCTGAAATCAATCGCAGTTGATGTTGCACCAAATGAATATAAAAAATTGATTATCAAAATTTTAAATCATAAAAACATCCCGGATTGGCACGCTGGAAAAGGTACGCAGCCCTGGTTGTTTATGGATGAAATATT
>JAHDEO010000167.1 GCA_020628725.1 Saprospiraceae bacterium | reverse complement strand
TGGATTTAGATAGAATGACTTCGGGCTGGCAAGCCTCTGATTTAGTGATAGTTGCAGCGCGTCCGGGTATGGGTAAATGTCTTGGAAAAGGCACCAAAATCGTCATGTATGATGGTACATTGAAAAATGTGGAAGATGTAGAAGTCGGCGATTTGTTGATGGGTGATGATTCTACACCGCGCAAGGTGCTGTCGCTTGCGCGTGGGCGTGAGCGCATGTATTGGATTCGCCAAAATAAAGGTATTGATTATCGGGTGAATGAAAGCCACATTTTATCCCTCAAACGTAGCCGCAGATGGGGTGGACATACTAAAGGCGAAGTGCTGAATATTTCTGTAAAGGATTACATTTCAAAGTCAAATAAATTTCAATCGAATTATAAAGGCTATCGTGTAGCGGTGGAATTTGAGGAGAGAAAATTAGACCTTGAGCCTTATTTTTTGGGGATTTGGTTAGGAGATGGTACTCGCAAATCATCTACTATAACCACGCAAGATACCGAGGTAGTTGATTATCTTGGAAATTATGCTGAAAGGTTGGGTTTGCGTTTGCATGAATTAGCTCCTGAAAATCGTTGTAATTCTTACACGATAGCAGGTTCCACTTTTAAAGAAAGACGAACGCAATCACCAAAAGTCAAATTACGCGAATTAAACGTTATTGATAATAAGCACATTCCTGAAGATTATTTAATTAATTCTACGAAAAATCGCTTACAATTACTTGCCGGATTAATTGATAGTGACGGTCATTATCTCGTCCAATCAAATGGTTATGAAATCACACAGAAAAATGAAAAATTAACCCGTCAAATTAAATTTCTCTGCGATTCATTGGGTTTCAGAACTTCATTTAAAAAGAAAAAAGCAACTATCGCTTCAATTGGCTATGAAACAGAGGTTTATCGCCTGAGAATTTATGGTGATATTAATAGAATCCCTGTTAAAATTGAAAGAAAAAAAGCCAACGCATGGGCGAGTCCGATAGATTGGCGCGTAACGGGTATTCAGGTCGAATATGATAAAGTAGATGATTATTATGGCTTTGAAATAGACGGCAACCGATTGTTTTTGTTGGAGGATATGACGGTGACGCACAACACTGCGTTCACACTTGCACTGGCAAATAACGCCGCAACACTCGGCAAGCCGATGGCATTCTTTTCATTGGAGATGTCGAGCATTCAATTGGTCAAGCGTCTCATTTCGATGGAAACCGAAATCACAGGTGAAAAACTCAAAAACGGTAAACTCGAAGACTACGAATGGCAACAACTAAATACCGCCATCGAGCGGATGAGTGAGAAAAATATTTTTATCGACGATACGCCCGCAATTAATATTTTTGAACTTCGCGCCAAGTGCCGTCGCCTCAAGATGCAACATGACATCCAAATGGTGATGATTGATTATCTTCAATTGATGACAGGCAGCATGGACAAAAACCGCAGTGGCAACCGCGAGCAGGAAATCAGTTCCATCTCGCGGGCATTGAAGGGTTTGGCGAAGGAGTTGAATGTTCCTGTGATTGCGCTTTCGCAGTTGAGTCGTGCGGTGGAGACGCGTGGTGGGACGAAGCGTCCGCAGTTGTCAGACCTTCGCGAATCAGGCGCCATCGAGCAGGATGCGGATATGGTCATGTTCATCTATCGTCCTGAATATTACCAGATTATGGAAGATGAAGAAGGCAATTCGCTCAAAGGCAAAGCCGAAGTCATCATCTCCAAACACCGTAATGGCGCACTCGGTACAGTTGACCTCCGCTTTACGGGTGAGACAGCAAAATTCAGCGATTGGAACGATGGCTTTGATGCCTTCCCCACTTCGAATGAGGGTTTTGAAAATCCAAATGCTAATATCATCGTACGTCCTTCGCGTATGAACGATGATTTTGAAGATGTTCCTTTTTAATGTGCTGACGTGTTGACGTGCTGATGTGCTGACGTATTATCGTGTACACATCAGCACGTCAGCACATCGGTACATCAGCACATAACATGAAAAAAGCAGTCATAGATTTAGGCACAAATACCTTTCACTTACTCATTGTAGAGGGCAATGGAAATGGTCGTTTAGAAGAAATTTATCGCAAACGTATCTTTGTACAACTTGCCGAAGAAAGTATCACACGAATCGGTGCGGGAGCGTTTGAGCGTGGACTTACCGCCTTGCGTGAATATCGTGAAGCTCTTGATAAACACGAAGTTACGAACGTCCGTGCCTTTGGGACGGCTGCTTTACGCCGTGCGGAAAATAGTGTAGAGTTTCGCGCAGCAATAAAAAAAGAAACAGGCATTGAGGTAGAAGTTATCGGCGGAGATGAGGAAGCGAAATTGATTACGGAAGGAGTGCGATTGGCTATTCCAATGGATGAAAAACCCGTTTTGATAATGGACATCGGCGGTGGTAGTGTAGAGTTTATTATCGCCAACAACGAAGATGTTTTTTGGGCGCAAAGTTTTCCGGTCGGTGTAGCGGTGTTGTTTAATGACTTTCATAAAAACGAACCTATTTCCCCTAAAGAAATTGCCAATGTTCGACAATTTTTAGATAAAAAATTAGCTTCGCTAAAAACGGCTTTACGCGCACATCATGTGGATGCACTTGTAGGTGCGTCAGGAACTTTTGATGTGTTGGAAGCGATGTTGGTGGATATGAAACCGCATCCTTTACACGCTATCTTACAGGCGAAAGATTTTTATCCGATTTATGAAAAAATCGTCAGCGCGGGCTTAGATGAGCGTTTGAAAATCAATAAACTACCTGCCCAACGCGCTCAATTGATTGTGGTTGCTTTGGTGCTAATTCACTATGTTTTAGATTTGATTGAAGTAGAAAAAATTATCGTGTCTATGTATGCGATGAAGGAAGGCATGTTGGCGGAAAGATAAGTTGCAAGGCATTTTGAAAATGCCTTGCAACTTGTGCTTTAGAAATAACTCTTCATCTTTGCGTTTTTGTATTTTTTGGGTAATTCGAGTAAATCGTTTTTCTGTTTTTTCTTGATTTCGGTAGCTTGGGTGTGGATGAATGTGGTTGAATTATCAGGTGTACTTTCCTTGATTTCCAAAGCGCATACATCTAAAGGTAATTGCCACATTCCGGTGACGACATTCGCTGAGAGTGGCAGCTCATCCGTGACGTACATTTCGTATTTTTTCTCGGTAATTAATTCATTATCAGCATTTTTCCTGCCCTGAATAATTTCAATTTTATAACAACTATAACCAAGAATATTCTTTTTATCCCGTAAAAAAGTATCTACCTCAAATACCAATGTCGAATCTGTAAATCCACTGACGAGTTGTGCTTCGGTGTACGTTGGTTTATCATCGTATGACATATAATAGGTCGTCATTTTTTTCGCCGAAGGCGTAATTAATACAAATTCATCCTCGGACATTTTATTCGTATTTCTGTCCAATCGAATGAAATCGCCCCCCACATAGTAATCACGAATTTGTTCGCCATAAGCTTCGGTAGCATTTTTACCGAGTTTGTCGATTTGTGTTTTAAAAATCGTCCCGGCATCAGGTTTGTCAAGATTCGGCTCTTCGCGTTGTGGTTCTTCTGTTTCGATAGAACCGAGGATACCCCAACCGTCAGCCTTTACATTGACTGTATAACGAAGATGAATTACGTTCTTTTGTGCCCATACATTTCCGCCAAATACAAGCAAAAGAATAAAAAATGTTAATTTTTTTATGTGTTGTTTTTTTACGTGTTGTTGTAGCGTTGTGTTATCGTGTTGTCGTTTCATTATTTATTTTATAAAGCATTAAAAAACAACATTTTAGAGGTAGTTTTAATAATGAGGTTTGTGTCTGTTATTTTATATGACAAATAGCGAACCAAAGTTTTTTTGAGCGAAAAAATTCTCTTCTAAAAAATATTTTTTTCGTTTTTATGGAACTCAATCAAGAACTTTCTCGTTGCTTTATTTAGACGAATTAAAAATAAGGGCAAGTTGATTAACCCCAAATCAATAACTTTTCCTGATTCTTTTATACGTAATTATAATTTTTTCATAATAAACAATAAAAATAAATCATTTTTGTTTTAATTTTGAAACAATTTGTTTTATATTTGTAAACCGAGCGAGTTACGAGTTAACGGGTTGCGGGTTACGAGTTGCAAAGTTATTTTTTGCATAGCAAAAAACCATAACTCGCAACTCGTTAACTCGCAACCCGTAACCCGACCACCCGCAACACTTAAATTTAGTAAACATGAGAGTACGACTAACAAATGCATTAGACCGAGTGAAACAGTACATGAACATGGTATGGTTCAAAGTGGCTTTATTGGTCATTTTGGCTGTTGTGATGAGCCGTAAAGATATCAGCTTTACATTCAATTTTAATGCAGGTGAACAAGCTGTTGCGGCGAGTGCGCCGATAGTGGTCAAAGAGACCGAAACATTACCGAATACAACATCACATCAAGAGATGCACGTATTTGCAGATATGATGCCGCGCCGTGCGCCCGACCGACCACCTGTCCGGCATCGCACGCCGGAGGAGTTGGCAAAACTGAAACGGCAGCAAGCCTATGTCGATAGATTTGCGGCAGTGGCGGTGTCGGAGATGAAAAAGTATGGCATTCCGGCAAGCATCACACTCGCACAGGGCGTCGTGGAGACCAACTCCGGGGCGAGTACATTGGCGAGTAAGCATAATAATCACTTTGGTATTAAGTGCTTTTCGAAGAAATGCAAGAAGGGACATTGTGTGAATTTCTCTGATAATACACATAAAGATTTCTTCGTGCGTTACGAAACTGCTTGGACGAGCTATCGTGCACATAGTGAGTTTCTCACTGGAAAACGGTATCGTCATCTGCACGACTTAGGCAAGGATTATAAGGCGTGGGCGCGTGGATTGAAGGAAGCAGGTTATGCTACCGACCCTCGTTATCCTGATAAATTAATCAAAGTAATCGAGGATTTAGAATTGTATAAATATGACTAACGGGTTGCGGGTTGCGGGTTTTCGGGTTACGGGTTGCGAGTTCGTTTTTTTGCAAAGCAAAAAACAACACGAAAAACTCAATAACCCACACCCCGTAACTCGTAACCCGCAACTACAACCACTATGTCAAATTCTGCACATCTGTGCTTCCTATATCTCTGTGTTTTTTTGTTGATAATTTTGGGTTTCTATTTGATTAGAAATTTCTTGAATTTTCGGCAAAAAATTATTGGCAAGCGCAATTATCCGCTTGTCAAAGCATTTAGCATTTTAATTGTTGCTTTTACACTTCAAAACGGCTTGGGCGAGGTCTTACTACCGATAGCTATGGATATGATGGGCTACGAAAACTACACTTATTCAGGTAGTTCCAATGAATCTATTGTATTTTATTTGGTGGTGGGTGCGGTGGCGATTGCTTATATTTTTGTGCTAAAGGGGAACGACAATGAAAGGTAACGTGGCGAAGCCACTACCATGTTTCATGGTTGTATTGTTTCATGGTTGAAATGATTTTTTGCGAAGCCAAAAGCCGTAATAACAATCGAACCATCAAGCAATTGAACAATGATAAATTTGACCTGAAACTCAACTTTTGCCAAATTTGTTCAAGAGTTTGTAAGTAAGACACTAAGGGATGATGACAAGTTGCGATAAAAAAGATGAACTTATGATGTATTTCCAAAAAGCTATGTTTAAATTTGTAGATACACTCTCTCATCAATGAACTACTTAAACTTTTAGTTCAAGTTATAGGTTAATTTTGTAATTAGGTAAAGATAAAATTAGGTTTACAATTTTATCCACTACTTAAAAGATGTTTATAACTTGCGCTAATTAGTACGAGGCTATTTAACAATGTCTTCGCCAAATTGGTAATTGAGAATGTATAATTGATAACTAATTACATTTTACAATTTTTAACTATTTAATTTTAAGTTTTTTATGAAACAAAAAATAAGTTAATTATAGTTTGGCGAACATATTGATTTAAACTTGATTGTTTTTAAGATGAATTTCTTTTCCGTATATATTGTATGCTGAGAAAAGGTTTTCTAAAAAAATAATTCTAAACAGCCTTAAGAGAAGCACCTAAATGTCGCCACTTATCACTCATGAATTATTGAAAAATGCCATGAGCTATCCTTCCTATGTGGAGATGGTAAGGGATTTTTGTGCGCGACGCGAAACCACTGGGAGCGAAGAATTCAGAGGTGAATTTTGGGTAAATATGATGATTGACTCACTAGCGCGTATTGATAAGTCCCTTCAATCCGCAACGCTCTATGAAGAAACACTTCAAGCCCTTGCGAAACAGGAAATGCCCATAACGTGGTTGGCTATCACCGAAACGTGGTGCATAGATAGTGCTCACAGTTTGCCTATTGTCTACAAAATGTCGGAAACCAATCCCAATATTGATATGAAAATTATCTTGCGTGACGAACCACCTCGAGTAATAGATAATTTTTTGACGCGCGGTTCTCGGTCTATTCCAAAAATTATCTGCTTAGATGCCGAGTCGCTCGTTGTTTTGGGTACTTGGGGACCGCGACCAATTGAGTTGCAAGTCAAAATGATGCTCAGAACCAGAGCCGTCAATAAATTATTAAGGAAAGATGATTCTACCGCGGAAGACAGAGCGCAAGAAATTCTTACCATTATAAAAGAATGGTACAAAGGAGACAATACAGAGAGCATTCAAGCTGAGGTTATTCAAAATCTTATGTATTAGCTCAGTTTCAACTTCGCAAATTTCAACATAATGCGTTTCTCACCTGCATCGTCAAATTTCACGGTTAATACTTCATTGCCTTTTGCGCCTTCGATGCGCTGAATCGCTCCTTTTCCAAATCGAAAATGCTCAATTTGCTGCCCGACACTCAAGTCAGTAGCTTTAGCAGCTTTGAATGACGGGTCATTTGAAGCTACCGGTGCTCTGCGTGGTCTTTGTGTCCTTGCGCCATATTTGCTCGCGCCACTTACGCCCGAACGCCCACCTCCCGAAGACTTGCTGAAAGGCACTGCCATATCCATATTTTCTTTGGAAATTTCCTCCAAAAAACGACTCGAATCATTATAGCGAACCTGTCCAAAACGATAGCGACTTTTGGCATACGACAAGGTGAGATAACGCTCTGCACGAGTAATCGCCACATAAAAGAGGCGACGCTCTTCATCCATTTCATCGACCGTATTTTTCGACATAAATGATGGAAATAAATCCTCTTCAAGTCCCACCACAAATACCGATGGAAACTCCAATCCCTTCGCTGCGTGTACCGACATCAATGTAACCTTGTCATCCGATTGGTCTTCGGTGTCTTGGTCAGTCAGCAAGGCGATACTTTGGAGGTAAGTCGCAAGGCTTTTATCTTCGCCCTCAATGGGTTCTGCATCCACAAAAATCTTGATACCATCGAGTAAACTCTGTACGTTTTCCATGCGGTTCAAGCCCTCGATGGTCTTGTCTTCACCCATCATTTTCAGCAAGCCTGATTCTGCACCAACGATTTTTGCGAGTTCGTAAGCATCTTTTGTGTCTTGTTGTTTTTGGAATTTTTGTATCAATTTGACGAATTTTTTTATCGCATTTCCGGCGCGTGCAGGGAAAGGATACTTCTCGATATTTTCGACTACAGCCCACATTGGCAAGCCCTCCGCATCTGCCAGTCCGCTGACTTTATCTACAGTAGATTTTCCGATAGCGCGTTTCGGCAAATTGATCACGCGGCGTAGTGCTTCCTCATCATTTCTGTTGACTATCAAACGCAAATACGCCAACAAATCTTTAATTTCTTTGCGCTGATAAAACGACAAGCCGCCATACACGCGATAAGAAATTCGCAAACTTCGCAAGGACTCCTCAAACGACCGCGATTGTGCATTAGTACGATATAGAATAGCAATGTCTTTATTTTGTAAATGATAACGCGTTTTTTGTTCCAAAATCAAATCTGCCACACGCTTGCCTTCTTCTGTATCTGTTACCGTTTGTAGCACTTTTATGGGTTCGCCTTTTCCTTTATCTGTCCATATTTTCTTTTGAATTTGGCGATTATTATTCATAATCACCTCATTCGCTGCTTGTACAATGTGATGGGTCGAACGATAATTTTGCTCCAATTTAAAAATCTTTGCATCCTTATAATTCTTTTGAAAATTCAGAATATTCTCAATCGTCGCACCGCGAAAAGCATAGATACTTTGAGCATCATCACCCACGATACACACATTGTGCGGACTGCCCGGATAATTCACCAATTTGCGTACTATCTGATACTGCAAAAAGTTCGTATCCTGAAACTCATCGACCAATAAGTACTTAAATTTATCGTGATATTTCTTAATCACGTCATTCGGATTTTTGTGTAGCAAAATAAACATTTGATACAACAAATCATCAAAATCCATCGCTCCCGCACGCCTGCAACGCGCCATGTATGCCTTATAAATTTTTTGAAAATGCGGCTGCTTACGTTGGTAGTCCTCCTGAATTAATTCATTATTTTCTGTATACGCCTTCGGCGAAATGAGATTGTATTTGCATGAAGAAATACGCGCACGCACACCATTCACGGAGTAGACTTTTGGTTCAAGATTATTTTCACGAATAATATTACTTAAAACGCTCTTAGTATCTTGTGTATCATAGATTGTAAAGTTTGATGGATAGCCAATTAGCTCCGCTTCATATCTTAAAATACGCGCAAAAATCGAGTGAAAAGTCCCTGCCCACACCGAACTTGCCACGCCTCCACCAATCGTATTATTGATACGTTCCTTCATCTCACGAGCAGCCTTATTTGTAAATGTGAGCGCGAGGATATTCCACGGCTTCACCCCTTTTTCGATGAGATGTGCGATACGATAGGTAAGCACTCGCGTCTTACCGGACCCCGGACCGGCGATGACCATCACAGGTCCTTCGGTAGTTGTAACGGCTTGACGTTGAATCTCGTTGAGTTGGTCTAAATAAGTGCTGCTCATCGTGCTTTGATTTTATGCCTCAAATTTAAGAAAATTTTAACTAATTTGCGTATAAATAAATGTTTTATTTTCAAAAATTTATTTTTTGACATTAATTTGGGTATTACTTTACCGAAAAATATTTTTGACCGTTTATCTTATTTGCTTCTTGACAATTCTATGCATATGGAATCGGATACTGTCTCAATACCTTATCAATATCTGCCATCGCTTCCTCGCTTAACGGCTGCTCAAAACCGGCAAGGTCTTCTTTGAGTTGCGACATTTTGGTAGCACCAATAATTGTGGACGTCACCCATTCAAATTGATTGCACCATGCAAGACTTAATTGGCTGGTAGTCATACCATACTTTTTAGCTATTTCGGCATATGCAGCAACTGCTTTATGTACAGCTTCTTGATTACGAAAATTTCCATGTCGTCCTGCAAATGACCAACGGCTGCCTTCCGGCATTGCACCATTCAGGTATTTGCCGGACAAAACACCGCCTCCAAGCGGCGACCACGGAAGATAAGCCATATCATTGAGTACGCAAGATTCCGTAACGTAGGGCCAATCTTTGGTCTGAATAAGACTGAATTCATTCTGGACAGAAACCATTCGCGGGAGGTTGTGGTCTTTGCTGAGTTGGATATATTTTTCGATGCCCCAAGAAGATTCATTTGACAAGCCGCAGAAACGGATTTTACCTGCCTTTACACATTTATCCAATGCTTGCAAGACTTCCAAAATCTCTTCATTTTCTTGCGCTACATCTATTGTGGAAAAATCAACTTTCCCAAACCAATGCCGATTGAAATGCGGAGAAGGGCGATTGGACCAATGCAATTGATACAAGTCAATGTAGTCAGTTTGCAATCTTCTAAGTGATTCATCTATAGAGCTTTCAATATATTTGCCGAGTATTTTATCACCACCTCTGATGTAAGACAAACCTCGTCCCGCAATTTTCGTTGCAATGATTACTTTTTCACGTTTACCCGGATTTTCGGCGAGCCAATTACCAATATACTCCTCTGTTTTGCCGTAGGTTTCCTTTGTAGGCGGTACGGCGTACATTTCGGCGGTATCAATAAAATTGATGTCATGGTCGAGTGCGTAGTCGAGTTGCTCTGAGGCTTCTGCTTGGGTGTTTTGTTTCCCGAAAGTCATGGTGCCGAGGCAAACTCTTGATACTTTGAGTCCGCTGCTGCCGAGTGTGCTGTATTGCATTTTATGTTCGTCTTCGACGAAATCGGCGGCTGGTCAGTCCGCAGTTCGCAGTTTTGGTATGCGTGTTTCGTCTTTGTGAAAAATAAAACGCGAAGATAGGTATTAAATGATGAAGGATGAACGATGAATTTTAATTTTATTGATTCATCGTTCATCGGTTTGAATAAGATGTCTGTATGAAATTCGACAATTAAAAACTACATGAAGGTTTAATGTTAATCTCAGGATTAAAAGTGATGCTTTTTGTTTTGTTACCCTCTTTGAATATCCACTCACCTATTCTAACAAAATTATAATACTCACGGATATTTATTTCACTAACCGTAAAGGTGGCTGGGTCAATAGTTTGCTGGTAATTCAGTTCCGGTTTGGGTAATTTTAAAAGTTTTCCTTCAAAGGAAGATCCATCATTTTCTCCGCGAATTATCAATGTATCACGTTTTCTTTTTATTGAAACAATGTGACCTCCTATGGTATCATTTAGTTGAGTGTTGTCTCCTAGACAATAGCTTTTATTTTTTCGCCCTTCAATCGGTATTCCGAATTCGTGATACTTGCTAGAATTGAATTCAAGTTTGATAGGCAATCCTCTTTCTTCATTTGTCCCCAATATTTTCATTCCCAACAAAAACAATAAGACAAAGGAGGCTAAAATATATTTATCATGGTTAAATGCTTTTAATGTTTAATGATTTTTATGATTTCTTGATTAACATTCAGCAAATATGTTCCACTTGATAAATGCCCGATATTGAGATTGTATTGAAAACCTGTCATTTGCCCTTGAAGAATAGTTGCGCCTTTAGTATCTGTCAGGGTAAATAATGCGCCTTCCTTTTCACTTTGAATGGTGAATATATCTTCCACCGGATTTGGAAAAGCTTGTGTACCTGATGGACGGAAATTAACCGGAACAATATCTGAGTAAGTCGTTTTTCCATCAAAATCAACTTGTTTCAATCGGTAATAATTGACGCCTGAATTCGGGTATTTATCTGTGTAATTATAATTGGTAATTTGGTTTGAATTTGTACCTGATATTCGTGTGAGCGATTCGAAGGAAAGTCCATCTTTGCTACGCAGTACCTCGAAATAATCATTATTTATTTCCGTTTGCGTTGTCCATTTCACCAATACATGCGCATTGATTTTATTAGCAGAAAAATCAACCAATTCTACAGGTAGAAATTCTTCATCGCTGAATAGCAAACTACTTGGAACCACCGTCTTAGCAACGCCCGGTCCTTCATACATCAAATCCAACTGATAAGTAGCTTCGTCATCATGCCAATAAAATAATTTTATCGGGTGCAATCCTGCTTTGAGGTTGAGCGTGTAACTACATTCACCTGTTTTATAATCCCAATCATTATTAATCGCATGAATATCGTGTACCATCATATGAACGGCTGCATCTGAATTGGTATAGAAGCTGTATTCCCCATCTATTTGTGCGAGAAAGTAGCCCTCAAAATATACTCCGAAGTCATTGCTTCGCTGTTGCATTCCCAAGTAAATCCCAAAGGTAAAACCCTGGTCAACATGCGCCATTTCCTCAAAATCAGGAATGTAATCGTAATCCCCTTCAAAATATTTATACGATAAACCATTGATGAGTTGAAGCGGTTCATCCGGGATGAGTTCGTTGTCGTAGGGGCGCGGGGCGGTGGCATTGGTGCGGCGTAGTTGAAGAACTTTGTCTTTCATTTGCTGCTGCAATGTGGGATTCATAGCTGCAATATCGGTAGTTTCTTTTGCATCATTGGCGATGTCGTAAATGAGAAAATCATCATCATGCGATTGCACATTATATCGTATACCTTTATAATCATTAATAAATATCGCTTGCATCTGTCGCCGAACAGAACCACGATGCGCCGCTTCAAATTCAATAAAATTGGGTGTTTTCTGACTACCACCATAGTAATACTCAAAGTATAAATGTTCCCTATCCAATGTACCGCTTCCCGTCAATTCGGGCATCAGTGAAACACCATCTGTGTAAGCAGGTTTTTCTGTTTGGGCGATGTCTGCAAAGGTCGGCAACCAATCCCAATGTGCAGAAGGCGCAGTCGAAATAATTCCCGTTGGAATGACACCGGGCAACCATGCAATAGTCGGCACACGAATCCCGGCTTCCCAGAGATCGCGCTTGATACCATCCATTAAAGCAAAAGAGCGAAATGAGCGCGGGTCTTGCCCCGTTTCAAAGTGCGGTCCGTTGTCCGAAGTGAAGACAATCATCGTATTTTGGTCAATCCCTAAATCGGTAAGCAACTGCATAAGATCGCCGACCGAATTATCAATGCGACGTATCATGGTCGCAAATTTTTTCTCAATATCCGTCCAACCTGTTTGATTGGCATAATCGGGATGAATCCATGAATCGTCTGTACCGGAAGCAGTGTTGACGTAGGGCGTAGCTGCGCCCGCACCCGTCCATTGCAGACCACCATTTAAGCCCATTCCCGTGGGATAAGCTTGGGTTGGAGCTTGCATTTTTGCATGTGGACAATCGTAAGAAAGATAAAGAAAAAATGGGTCGTCAGGTGATTGGGCGGTGTGGTCGGTGATGTATTGTTTGGCTTTGGCAGTGAATACATCAGTGGTGTAAACATGGTCTAAGCCACTCGTAATCGTTGTGTAATTTTCGTGTAAACGATAGCCGTTGGCATCGCCCTGTGGATAGTGTTCGTGCCCTTCGTAGTGATGCAATTGACCGAAAAATTCATCAAAACCCACGCGTAGTGGGTGTCCGTCAAGTGCTGAACCTTCTAAGCCTGCCAAGCCGTATTTACCGACAAGATAATTCGTATAACCCGCTGTTTTGAGGACGTTTTGTATGTTGATATCGTCGGGTAATTCTTTATCAAATTGGTCGTCGCGGATGTGTGCATGTCCTTGATGCAAGCCTTGCAGAAGCGACGAGCGCGAAGGCGCGCACACAGGCGCGGCTACGTAGTGATTCATCAGCATCGCGCCTTCATCTGCCATTTGGTCGATATATGGTGTGTCAAATTTCTTCAAGTCAAGGCGGTTGTCTTGGTAAAATTTACCCAAATCGCCATAACCCAAATCATCTGTGAGGATGTAAATGATATTGGGTGTAGCAGGCGGCGTATCCGCCTGAAATAGATAGTTGGCAGGGAAGAAAAAGAAGGCAATAAAGCCCAAAATGGAAAAAGCTTTCATAGTTACACGAATTTAGAGTCTGTTTTAAAGATGTTTATAAACTGATGTTACGCAGATAATCAAAAACGCTGATAGGCGTGGCTCATTTAGTAACCACAAGTTTCAACTTGGGGTTCAAAATCGAAAGACATCTTCGAGTGCCGTCAGGTACGGTAGATATTGGGATGCACCGTACCTAAAGGCACTTCAATGTCTGTGTTAATATTTCTCCCAAGTTGAAACTTGGGGCTACCATATCGGTCAAGCCTAACGGCTTTTTCGGACTTTGCGTAACATCAGTTATAAATTAAATTTAATTGAGTGTAAAACAAACGGGTTGTAGGTTAAGCTGCGCTGCAATATAGTTTAT
>JAHDEO010000166.1 GCA_020628725.1 Saprospiraceae bacterium | reverse complement strand
ATAAGTTCGATACAAAGATATGGGCGATATATATGCGATTCTTTGTATTTTTCGGACACTTTTTTGAAATTGTAGAAAGCCAGGAAACGGCAGACGGTTGATGGTGGACGGTAGACGGCGAGCGAAAAACATTTAATGCGTTCATTATCAATAATTTAAACTTCAACTTGAGCTTAAACTTAAACTTAACCATGTTTACACTACTCATAGATTTCGGAACACCTGCTTATGATGAGATGGTCAAATTGCGGGACGATATACTCCGCAAGCCACTCGGCTTGGAATTTACGCCCGAATACCTGTCAGTCGAACACGATATGATGCACCTCGCCTGTTATAATGAACGGCATGAGTTGATGGGCTGTCTCATCCTTGCTCCGCAAGAAAATGGTGAAATCAAAATGCGTCAAGTAGCCGTCCGTGAAGATTGCCAAGGCAAAGGCGTCGGTAAATTGATGGTCGCCGATAGCGAGACAATTGCCCGTGAAAAGGGTTTCACCAAAATGACTATGCACGCACGCGACACAGCCATTCCGTTTTATAAAAAGCTGAATTACAAGAAGAAAGGACGCGCTTTTATGGAAGTGACCATTAAACATTATAAGATGGAAAAGGAATTGAAATGATTTTTAATTAGTGATTGGTTGGTTCGTAATTTTCTACAACTCGTTTATCAGTAAAAATATTATACACATGAAAATAATTACTTTGATAATTGCTATCTTAATGAGTTATTCCACATTTGGGCAGAGCTACAAAAAATCTATCTGCGAACATCGCAAAGAATACAAGGAAGGCTTTAAAGAAGAAGGTTCGCCCATCAAACCGGAAGATATTCGCTACCTGCGCTTCTTCAAACCCGACGAAGATTACCGCGTAACTGCAACGTTCACACACACACCCGACGAAGAACCATTTGATATGGTCACCTCAAGCGGTAAGATGAAAAAGTATGTCAAATACGGCGAATTGAGTTTTGAGATTAAAGGTGAGGCGCACACACTTGAAGTTTATCAAAGCATCCGCCTACGCGCGATGCCTCAGTACAAAGACTATCTTTTTATTCCATTTAAAGATACGACCAATGGCACAACTACCTACGGCGCAGGGCGTTATCTCGACATCGAAATTCCTGATATTCAAAACGGTAAGTTAGTATTGGATTTCAATAAGACTTATAATCCCTATTGTGCTTTTAGTGATGGTTACAACTGCCCGCGTCCGCCTGCGGCGAATCATCTGAAAATTGCTATTGAGGCAGGAGAAAAGAATTACGCCAAATAATGATTAATGGTTAACGATTAATGGTTAATATTTTAATTTTCGCTACGCGAAAATTTTGTTATCATTAGAGAATTAATCATTAATCATTAACCGTTAATCATTACCTACGCCAGCGACTTGTACTTATCACTGCTTTCGGATAATCTGCACCAAGTTTTACATGTAAATCATCTTGTTCGACAGGGCTTAGCGTGTCCGGTTCATGTACCTTTTTTGAAGGAAGTTCGGCGAGTTCGGGGAGCCAACGTTTGACGTATTCGCCTTGTGGGTCATAGCGTTTGGCTTGAGTGAGGATATTGAAATAACGGTCTTCGCGCGGGTCACTGCCTACGCCTGCTACGTAATTCCAGTTGCCCCAATTGCTGCATACATCGTAATCAATCAATAGTGATTCAAAATATTCTGCGCCGAGCTGCCAGTTCACTTTCAAGTCATGTACGAGGAAACTCGCTACGTTTTGTCTGCCACGATTTGACATAAAACCTGTCAGATTCAATTCACGCATATTGGCATCAATGAATGGTACGCCCGTCCGCGCTTCTTTCCAGATACGGAATTTTGCCATATCATCCTCTAAATCAGTATTTTCATCGCCTTTTGTGCCGCCTTTTTGGAAAATGGTATTGCCGTGTTTTTTTCCCGTCAAGCGGAAGAAATCGCGCCACAGTAATTCAAAAAACAGCCAGTAAGTCGATTTATTTTTGGTGCGGCGTTGTTCGTATTTTTTTAATTCTGCATAAATTATTTTCGGAGAAATACAGCCTTGCGCCAACCACGGTGAGAATTTCGACGAATAATCTCCACCTATCAAGCCATTACGCGTTTCCTTGTAATTTTTAATCAAATCCGTCTCCCACAAATAATAATCCAAACGCTCCAAAGCCTCCGTTTCGCCGCCCTTAAATGGCAAGACTGCCCGTTTATCCACCTCAAAATCTTCATGTCCGAAATCCGCCAATGTTGGTATTTCTCCCACGTCCAAACTCATTCGCATCGGGTGTACGCGCGTGGGTGTAGGCAGCGGCTCGCGTACCGGGATGTATCGTTCCACCTCTTTCCTAAATTGTGTGAACACATCCGGCGCATGAGCAATCGGAAAGGGCAAATCTTGCGTATAGTAGAGCATTTTCCCTCTAAAGAAATGAATTTCCATGCCTTCTTTCCAAAGGTTTTGCTCCAGCGCATTTTGCACCTCCACTTCCTCCTGCATCCGTTCACGGTTACAGAATACCCAATTTGACTGCACCTCCTTTGCCAATTCATAAATCACCTCTTCGGGCTTTCCCACACGTACGATGAGGTCAGAGCCTAACTCACGCAATGAAGCACGCAAATCTTCCACACTTTCAATAATAAATTTGGCTCTATGCTTACCAGTTTTTGGAAAACCATATTTAGTCTTTCCCTTAAATACGCGCTCATCAAATACATACACAGGAATGATTTCGTCCCCACGCTCCAAAGCATAATCCAATGCTTCGTTATCGTGGATGCGTAAATCCTGACGAAACCAAACTATTATTTTCTTATGCGGACGACTCGGTATTTTCATATCGTAGTGATTAGTGATTTGTTGACGGGTAATTAGCAATTCGTCTGCTTATATTCTATAATTTTTTGATAAATAATACATTATTATTACAATCATTTTTCTATTTATTAAGAATAAAAAACATGAAAAACCAACTTAAACAGAATAACAAACGGCTTTTATTTTAGTTGAATAAAAGTACAAAAATCGCTCAATGTTTTCAGTGAATTTTGAAAATTAACATTCACTCACACCAAAAACCAACTCACCTGCATCTACCCAATCGTAACTCGGACACTTGTACCGACGAATGACGGTATTCATGTCCACACAATTTGAATCACTGTATAAAATTATGAAAAGACTATTTGCAATTGCCCTCACCCTAATTGCCATTGCCCTCACCACAATGGCACTCAGCCCCAACCGACTTGCCCCCCTCAACGACCACATCAAAAAACTCCTCACCCAACTCAAGGAGTTCAACGAACAACGTCCCGAAGACCGCCTCTACGTACAGACCGACAAGCCCATGTACAAACCCGGCGAAACTGTCTGGTTTTCTGCCTACGTGCGTGATGCGAAGCTATTGCCCTCCGAAGTATCGGGCATTGTACACGCCGAATTGCTCAACCCAAAAGGCGGTATCGACCAACAAATCAAACTCATCGCCGATAATGGTGTAGCAAAGGGCGATTTTGCGATAAATGATGCAGCAGTTGGCGGTATGTACAAATTAAAATGTTATACCAATTGGCAAAAAAACGACCCTAATCCCGCTTTTTTTATTAAGGAAATACAAGTACAAAAAGTCGTATTGCCACGCTTGAAAATGAAGCTCGATTTTGAACGCGAAGCCTATGGTTCGGGCGATGCAGTCACGGCTGATTTATCCCTCCATTCAAATGATAATAAAGCCCTCGCTAGTTATAATTTCAATTACATCGTACAATTAGACGGCGCACAAATTCTCCAAGAAAAAGGCAATACAAACGCCGAAGGTGAAGCCAAAATCAAATTTAATTTGCCGAATAATCTCACGTCAAATGACGGTTTGCTCAATGTCCTCATTGATTATCAGGGCATGAGAGAATCTATCTCACGTTCCGTTCCTATTGTATTGAATACCATTGAATTAGCACTTTATCCAGAAGGCGGTGATTTGGTGTCGGGATTAACGGGAAAAGTGGCATTTAAGGCGTTGAATGAATTTGGATTACCCGCAGATATTGAGGGAATTGTCGTGAATAAAGCGGGTGCGACTGTCGCCAATTTAAAATCCTATCATCAAGGCATGGGTGCGTTTGAAATTACACCAAATTCAAATGAAAAATATACAGTAAAAATCACCAAACCCGTTGGTGTTACGCAAACTTTTGAATTACCCAAACCTCTGAAAAAAGGATACGCACTCGCTGTGAATGAAGTCACCGAACACAATCTCGTTATTGATGCAAAAAGTAGCGAAAACGAAGAATTGTATGCTGTTGTAAATATTCGCGGTGAAAATTATTATTCAGGCGGAATAACGGCGCGTCCGGGAAATAATTTGCATCGTATTTCTACTAAAAAAATGCCTGCCGGAGTTGCCCAAATCACCCTCTTTGATAGCAAAGGCATTGCGCGTGCGGAGCGTTTGACCTTCATCAATAAACACCAACAACTCAATATTGATATCACAACCGACAAAGAAAAATACCGCCCCCGCGAACAAGTCGAAATGACCATTAACGTCACCGACCAACGCGGCGTACCCATGCCCGCCGACCTCTCCGTTGCCGTTGCCGACGACCAACTCCTGACTTTTGCAGACGATAAATCTTCCAATATTTTATCATGGCTACTCATGGAAGCGGACTTGGCAGAGGAAGTCGAAGAACCCAATTTTTACTTTGACCCTACAGCAAAAAAAGCCGACCTCGCATTGGATTATTTGCTGATGACTTCGGGTTGGCGACGATTTACTTGGGATGATATTCAAGGAGATATTGCAGGAGCGAAATTTCCGGCTGAATCGAATCAGATAAGCGGTATCGTAGTAGATTGGAAGGGAGAACCTGTATCAAATTCCATTGTAAAAATTAAAGGGCAAGATATTCAACAAAAAACAAATGCGGAAGGACAGTTTACGTTTAAAAATGCCAAATTGTATGAGCCTGTTCATTTGATTGCTGAAAATAAAAAACAATTTGACGGGTTTGCTGTGGTTAAAAATTACAAAAAAAACATTACGATAACACCTATTATTGAAGGAACTGTAACTAATGAAGAAGGTGAGCCATTACCCGGAGTAGTCATATCTTATGATCGCGGAGGTCACGGTGGAATGACAGATATTGACGGAAAATATAAGATGAGACTTCCAAATAATCTTGAAGATTTTACCATTCACGTCTATTATACAGGTTATGAAAGTCAGAAGATTAAAATGATTAAAATGGGTGAAAAAAGTGATTTTGATATTGTGATGAAGGAAGGTTCGCAGGTATTAGATGAGGTAGTTGTTACAGGATTGGGAGATTCACATAGCTCACGCGACGTAAGACGAGCGCAACGTCGTGAACAAAAGAGAATAGAAAGAGGTAGATTTGAAGCAAGGCAACAAGCAACTGTATCTCGTGCAAGTAGGAAACGAGTGGACGCTCCCCGCGCACCCAAAGCAGTACTCGAACAAGTAGAAGTAATGGGAATTGACCAACAAGCCATCCAAGACAAAATAGACAATGGAGAAATTCGTTCTGGCGAATTGATACAAAATATTGACAATAATAAAATAAACCTTCAAGGTGCTACGGAATTTATAGAAGAAGAAATAGTATTTGAAGACCAAGAAGCAGATATACTTGAATTTGGTAAACAATATCCTCGAGGAGTAGGTGAGGCAGAAAACAAAGCCAAAAAAGAACATGCAGATAAAGATATTGAACAAGAACCAGAAATAGTCGCTACGCCTGTTATAATTGATGCTCGAATCGCGCCGCCTCCGCCACCTCCCCCGCCGTCACCAGTCCGCGTCCTCTACTATCGCCCCCGCGAGTTCCCGACGGTCAAATACGAGGCACAACGCGGCATCCCGGAGCGCACAGATTTCCGCAGCACACTCTATTGGAATGGTCATGTAAAAGTCGATAGAACGGGTACGGCAACCCTCAAATTTTTCACCTCCGATGCGATTACCTCCTTCAATATCACCGCCGAAGGCATTGGCACAGACGGTACGATCGGACGCGCTACGCACAAGTTCTTCGCGCAATTACCATTCAGTATGAACGCCAAAATTCCAGTAGAAGTCGTGACGGGCGATAAGGTGAAAATCCCCCTGACTTTCGTGAATAATACCGACGAAGAAATACTCGGCGATTTGGATTTTACCATTCCAGATGGATTTAAAAAACTTGCACAACTTCCTCAAAACCTGACACTTGCGCCACACGCTACCCGCACGAGTTATTTAGAGTTTTTGGTGGAAGAAGCTTGTGATAAAACCGAATTTGGCGTGGAACTATTGAGCAATGGCTTCGCGGATGCAGTGCGTCAACCCTTGCGTTCGGTGTCGCGTGGATTTCCGGCGGGTTTGGCATTTTCCAATCAGGAAATGAATGCCACTTACGAAGTTGACATTAATGATGTGGTAGATGGTTCGCTCGAAGTGACGCTGACGGCTTTCCCTGATTTGGCGGGTGAATTGATGTCGGGTTTGGAGTCGATGTTGCGCGAGCCGCATGGCTGTTTTGAGCAGACTTCTTCGGCGACTTATCCGAATATTTTGGTGCTGCAATATATGAATGAAAGCGACCAAATCAAGCCCGAAATTGCCGAACGAGCAAAGGCTTTGATTGAACGAGGTTACAAAAGATTGACTTCTTTTGAATCGAAAGGCGGTGGTTTTGAATGGTTTGGCGGCAATCCGGCGCATGAGGGGCTGACGGCTTATGGTTTGATGGAATTTGCGGATATGCAGCAGGTGTGGAATGGCGTTGACCAAGCGATGATTGACCGAACTGCCGATTGGTTGATGAGTCGTCGCGATGGTCAAGGCGAATTTGAACGCAATCCTCGCGCCCTACATTCATTCGGTCTGACAGACAACGCGACGATGAGTGCCTACATCACTTACGGCTTGACGGAAGCGGGTTACGATGGATTGAAAAAGGAAATTGACGCAGCATATAAGCACGCGCTCAGTTCCAAAAATCCATACGCAATGGGTCTCGCGGCGAATATTTTATTCAATAAAAAAGATAAAAAACGCGGTGCAGAAGTATTAGGAAAATTAATGAAATTGCAAGGCGAAAATGGCGCATGGACGCATGACGACAAGCACAAATCAGGTCCGGGTTCGCAAGGTCAGGCATTGCGGATTGAGACGGCTTCGCTCGCGTTAATGGCATTATTAAAACAGGACAACCCCGATTTACAGGCGACTAAAAAAATCGCTGATTTCATTCGTAATTCGCGTGGCGGATATGCAGGATTTGGCAATACGAATAGTACGGTATTGGCTTTGCGCTCGCTGATTGCCTACACCAAATTTGCGAAGCAAACACAAGACAGCGGCGAAATAGAATTTTTAGTGAATAATAAAAAAGTTACCACACAAAAATACGAAAAAGGGACACAAGGCACAATTGACGTGACTGATTTACATGAATTTGTAAAAGAAGGCAAACAAGATTTGACGGTGCGATTTAAGGGTACAAAAAATGCGCTACCCTACACTCTCGCGATTAATTGGAACACTACCCTACCCCACTCCAATGACGAATGTGTGATTGATTTAGAAACAAAACTCAACACCAATCGCGCCCGTGTAGGCGAAACCGTCCGCCTCACCACGACAATTAAAAACAAAACCAACGAAGGACAAGCCATGACGCTCGGTATCGTCGGTCTGCCCGCAGGATTGACGGCACAGCCCTGGCAGTTGAAGGAATTATTAGATAAAGAATTAGTGGATTTTTACGAAATTATCGGTAATAATGTCGTGTTCTATTTCCGCGATATGGCACCGGCTGAAACGCATACTATCAACTTGGATTTGAAGGCGGAAATGCCCGGTGAATTTGACGCACCTGCATCGTCCGGTTATTTGTATTATACGAATGAATTTAAGGATTGGGATAGTGTGGAGACGGTGGTGATTAGTCAATAGTCCGTAGTCGATGGTCGATAGTTTTTTCGATAACAGTAAAATTAAGCGGTCAATTTTGTGAGAAATTGACCGCTTTTAATTTTTCTTTCTAACCTGCCAGCGCATACTGCAAACTCATATCCGCATAATTATCTTTCTTTTTTTCAATTTTTATGTAATCATTTTTGAGTTGTATTTGCAACCAAACTTTTGGGTCTATTTGGAATAATTGCCCTAAAATAAGCGAAAGTTCTATGCTGACATTGCGTTCGCTGGATAGGATTTTGCTGAAATTAGAGGGTAAAATACCGATATAGTTCGCAAATTTATTTTGCTTGATATTTAATTTACTTAAATACATTCTCAAAAAATCGCCAACTGTAATTATCTCATTTTCTGCTACTTTTGCATCCAGATAATTTTTAATGGTATATTCCATGCGAATGAGTTCTACTTGTCTTTTTTCTTCCGGTGACATAGATTTTATTCTTTCATCCAGAATTTTTCTGTGTGCTTTGTATTCTTCCGAATCAAAATCCATAGGAATGGTTAACGCGCCGGATAATGGTTCTTTATCTATATTATTTTTCATCTTTTTTTCTGTTTAGATATTTTTCAATTAGTTTGCGTCCACCGAGAGGGTCAATATACATTTTTTGCCCTATGGTGGATTGAGCGTAATACTTATCTCGATACAAACCAATTAGAGTTGTTTTGGAAACAAAATCTAAGTAACCTTTATAGTTACTTTCCAAAGTAAAGGATTCCTGACAAGCATAGGCAATCAGGCATCCAGCTACATATTTATATCTTTTATCGGTCTGTCCTTTATTGTGCGGAGCTATTTCTACCAAATCCATGGTTAACATTCCCTGATGTTTTCTCAGGCTTAATGCTCCCTGCACAGAGTTGTCAGACAATAATCTCAATACAAACACCTCTTTATCAGCATCTTTTATTTCGGCTCTCCAATTAAAATCCCAACCGTCTTTTTTCAAGGGCATATCTTGTAAAGTTCCCTTTTCAATTTCCGCTTCTACTAAGGTATCTATCTGGCTATCAAGTATGTACATGGGTATAGGCATTAGGTTTGTATGGTAGAATAAAGATACAAAAAAATTGTCAAAAATGTATAATTTTTCGGTTAAAAAAATAACAAAATCAATTGCTTTGGTAAAATATTGCACCAAACAAAAGGCAGTTAGCTTTCATATGTTATTGTTTTATTAATGATTTCACTTTCTTTTCATCAAATCAAAAATCATTTTAGATTAGCTCTTATAAAAAATTATCAAATCTTAATAAATTAAATAATTATGAACTATATAGCAATTCTTGCGGGAGCCATTTCCGTTATGATTTTAGGATGGATTTGGTTTCATCCGAAGGTATTCGGACTGCCTTGGATGAAAGGTGTAGGACTGACTGAGGAAGATACGAAATCAGCTAATCCAATAACTATGATTGTCGGGTTCTTGATGGCATTAGGACTTTCTTACTCTATATCAAGATTTGCGGGGCATCCAGAGGATGAGTTGAATGAGTTTATGCACGGCATGTATCACGGATTTCTGCCGGCGATTCATTTTGTGGTACCCATATTGATTAGCAAGGCAGTTTTTGAGAAGAAAAAGGCAAGCTGGATTTTAATAAGCACTGTGTATTGGGTATTGGCTATGATGTTAGTTGGAGGAGTTACTTATGGAGTGACTGCATTGTTCCCTGCTCCCGAACCTGTCGGACAAATTTACACTATTAAAACATTGATTATCAATTAGAAAACAAATAATCTTAGCGGTCAATTTCGTGAGAAATTGACCGCTTTTTTACCGTCTATTATTGTGTTGTTGTCTGTGCGATGGGAATATCGTGATCGTCGTTCAACATGCGGATGACTTTATTGACATCTCTGACATGTAATCTCATCTTTAGGCTGACCATTGTAAACGAATCATCTTCTTGAGTCAGTAAAAAGAAATTACGAATCAAACCATTTCTTTCTTTGACCATGACTTGTGTACGCATCGAGCCTTCGCGTATAAATAGTAAAGGTTCATATCTCCTTCTCTCCAATTTTCGAGTCAGTCGCTTCACATCTTTAGTCGTCACGGGGTTGCTATCTTCGATTTGCAGCACTCTGAGAAAACGAATTTTCTTTGCCAATTTGAGGGTCTCTTTGGTCTCTGGATCATCAGCAGCTTTGCGACCTATCCATGCACCAAACCGTACTATCCAGCCGGGCAAACTAATTTTAGTCGTATTTTCTTCGTATTTATATTTGTCATAAAAATTACTAATGGGCATATTTTGGGCGGTTACCTGATTCATTCCTAAGAACAAAATAAGGGCTATACATGAGCATAATTTTTTCATTGTGAAAAGTTTCGAGTTACGAGTTACGGGTTGCGAGTTATTGAATTACGAGTTATTTCGCTATGCGAAATAATAACCCGTAACTCGTTTTAATTTTCAATCTTTTCGAGATGTTCTACGCCCTCGATATCGAGTTGCTTGGCGAGTTGGCTGATTTTATCCAAGTCGATTTTTCCGAGAATACTTACCAGCACAAACTCCTCTGCACCACCTACCAACAACAAGAGTTCACCTATGTCTCCGTCGATGTCTTCCTTTATCCAAATATTTACATTTTGTTCCTTATCACGGAAAGTCATCAGCAGTTCGAGGTCTGTGGTGTTGATGGACTTTGCAGCATCTTTGAAGTAAGCCATCGCGTTGGTTTCCGTTTGCAAGACCTTGATACCTTTGAGGTCGGATGCCATGTCGAGAAAAACTTCGGCTTCGGGGTCGTCGAGTTCAATGTCAATTTTTGACACCATACTAAACATCTTTGAGCTGACATAAACGACCATAAAATCTTCGTTTTCCATGTATCGTTCAAAGTAAGCATCAATGGCATCTTGTGCGTGTAAGGGCTTGGTAAATAATGCAAAAAATATTAAACTAAAAATGATTGTATATTTCATAATAGTTGTTTTTTAATGAATAAAAATTAATTAAAATCCGGATTTGTTTTAAGGTTGCTTTTAGTCTTTTTGTCTGACAATTTCAGTTGCCTGATTGATTTTGATTAAACCTGATGTTGTTTTTTCAGTGCCTTCATTCATTTTGGAAGAAACGAGCATGAGGGCTGCTTTGATTTGTTCGTAAGCCTCCTCCGCATCTTCTGCCTCATTCAATACGATATAATTTGGATTTTTTTGTTCGGGTGAAATGTAATATTCATACGCTTGATAAGTCAAAAAACTTAGCGCAATCACCGCCGCTACGCGTGCCAATACGCCATACATACGCACAATACGCGAGCGTTTTTTGGGTGTGATTTCTTGTTGAATTTTTTGGTCAAATTCTTCTGAAAGCGTGATGTTTTTTTGTTGGTCGTAAAATTGGAATAGAGGTTTGTATTGCACTAAATCTTCCGCGATATTTTCTTGTTGAAAATATTGAGCGAGTTGTGCTTCTTCCTGAAGGTTGGTTTCGCCTTCAAAGTATTTTTCTAATAATATTCTGATATGCTGCTGGTTCATAATTTCCCTAATTGTCTGTGAAACAAAGCTTTTGGGGTGTTCAAAACATGCGCGAGGAACGGGCTGGAAGCACCGTTCTACGTTTTAACGCCGTAAGACTCTGCACTAATCAGTTGCTTCCTGACTTGCTTCCTTGCACGGTGCAGATTCACTTTTACTTGGTCTATCGGGATGTCGAGTACAAAGGCAATTTCTTTGTAAGTCATGCCTTCGATGTCGCGCATTTGGATGACCATGCGTTGTTTTTCAGGGAGCTTTTGAATGAATGTTTCGATGTGGTGAATGGTGTCGTGTATTTCTGTTTTTTGGTGTGGGTTGGCGTGTTGGTCTGTGGGGTTAATTTTCGTATCTAAGGCTACATTTTGGCGGCTTTTTGCGCGTAGCTTGTCGATAGCGAGATTTTTGACCATACGCATACACCATGCGTCGGGATTGTCGAGATTTTTGAGGGAAGCTCGTTGTTCCCAAATCCGTAAGAATACTTCTTGCACAATATCTTCCGACTCCGCCGCATTGCCCGTGATGCGTAGCGCAAAACGGTACAATTTGTCCTTCACCGGAAGTATGCGATATGTGTATTCTTGCAGATTCACTCGTTAATTTTGAATGAGACTAATTTTGAATTTTGAATGATGTAAAATACTCATTTATCAAATACATTCACATGACGATTTAGAATTTAATTTGTTACAAAGGCAGGTTGTTTTTTATGTTTTTTATTTTCAATAATAATTCTAATGAACTAATTATCAATTATTTATTCACAAAAATAAAAATAAAAAAAGCGGTCAACTTCGTGAGAAATTGACCGCTTATCATTTCATAATCGCAGTAATTGACTCAACTCGCAGATAAACCGCGATTTGAGCAAATTCATAACTTGAGTTAGTTAGTAGATTGGTTAGTGATAAAATTTTGTCGCTTCAAATGATTTCGGCAACAAATTACGCGAAAATCCACGAAAACAAAAAAATATTCTGCAAAAATAACACTAAGAAGTAAATTAAACTTATTGAAATTTTGGATATAATTGATATTGAGTGTTTTATCTATTTTGTCTAAAAATGTACCAAAGTGTTCTTTTAGAAAAACACATTAGAGTTACATTGTAACAAATAAGCATGTGAAATAATTTCGTCTTTTTAAACAAAAATGTGATTCATGCGATGATTAAAAAGAATCTAAATTTTTTAATCAAAATTATCGCTATGAATCACATACCAACAAAGATACAAAAAGAAGACTTTGACTTGTACATCAAACCCTTTCTGACTGTAGCCAAAAGAGGCTATGTGAGTCTTATTCCCTTACATCTGATTTTCAATGGTATTTTGTATAAACTTTATTCAGGTTGTCAGTGGAAATCCCTACCGACCAAGGAGTTTATGGACGAAGAGCAAGACATTGAATTGAGCTATCAAGCCTTCTATTATCACTTTCGTAAATGGTCAAAGGATGAGAGCTTGTATTACGTTTTCAAAGCTTCAATGCTTGCTATTTCACTTCATATCAACCTAAGTGAAATCAATCTGGACGGTACACATACGATTGCCAAAAAAGGAGGTGAAGCCGTTGATTATCAGCGTCGTAAACGTGCCAAGACCAGTAATATTTTACCCATTACGGATAGAATTGGTAATGTTGTGGGTTTCTTGCCTTTAACAGCAGGCAATCATAATGATGCCTATAAATTAAAGCAAAGAATGACCGATTTTTTCCGATGGTTTGATACTTTGAATATAGGGTCTTTACGAGGAGCATACTTTAATGCCGATGCCGCTTTTGATGTTAAAGCAGTTCGTAAAGTGATCTTCAACTATGGCTTGATACCCAATATTCCTGAAAACAACAGAAACCGAAAAGGGGTAAAAAAGGGGCGTAAGAGATTATTCAATCAAAAGGTGTATGATAATCGCTATACCAATGAACGAACTCATGCTTGGGCAGATAAATTCAGAGGTATTTTAATTCGATTCGATAGAAAAGCCGATTACTGGCTCGGGGCTAATCTCATCGTATTTGCCATGATTAATTTTCGCCATGTATTTAAAAACTAAAACATGTGTACACTTTGTATTTTTCTAAATCAATCAAATGGTATCAAATTTGGCTCAAACGCTAATACATTCTTTGTCAATTATATATGCAAAAATCAAAAGTTTAATTCACTTCTAAGGCAACTCGCAACAAATAACTGGTCAAAACTACCTGTTATTTTTCACTCACTCTGCGTTACAAAAATGGTCATTTATCCCGATAAACTCACATT
>JAHDEO010000165.1:8194-13765 GCA_020628725.1 Saprospiraceae bacterium | reverse complement strand
ACCGTAGCGACTGGTCGCGACCAGTCGCTACGGTTTTGTTTTATCGGAAAATAAACCCTTTTTGTAAATCATCATTCGGGTCAAAATAGAATTCATGTTGTCCAATGATAGACGCTGTTCCCGTCACTTTCGGAATAACGGCTTTGTGTTCGCCAAATGTTGTAGTTTCAGTTACTTCTACCGTCATCAAAGTTCCGAGAATGCTTTCAATCGTAATCGCCTCCCCTACTCCAATTTCGCCTCGCGCATGATGTAGCGCAGCACGCGCACTTACGCCTGTACCCGTAGGCGACCTATCCACTTCGCCTTCGGCAAATACGCAGACATTTCGACTGTGATGTGTCGCATCATTTGCCTTTCCAATAAAAATTGTGCCGTATAAAAAGCCCAAATCTTCTTCGTAAGGATGTACAATTGGCATCGCGTCCATAACAGTGTATTTGATGTGTTTTCCCCAATCAATCAACTGATTGTGATCTTTGGGTTGTAAGCCAATTCCTAATTTATCTGCATCACAAAAGGCGTAAAATGCTCCTCCGAATGCAATATCATATTCGACTGTACCAATTCCTGCGACTTCTATTTTTTGATTTAATTTGTAGACAAATGATGGGACATTCACAAAGGAAACGCTACGCACCACACCATTCTCCCGATACGCCGTAGCGACTACGCGACCTGCGGGAGTGTCCAGTTTTAAAATTGGATTTCCACCCGTTTTTTCAATTATATTGGTATCAAAAACGGTTTTTGTAATCGCGATAATCGCGTGACCGCACATCGTGCTGTACCCTTCATTATGCAGAAAAAATACGCCTAAATCGCCATCAGGCGTGGTGGCTTCGGTGAGGATTGCGCCGTATTGGTCGGCATGTCCGCGTGGTTCCCACATGAGTCCGGTACGGATGTGGTCGTAATTTTCGCGGAAAAAACGTCGTTTTTCGAGTATCGTATTTCCTTTAATTTCCGGCAAGCCGTCTAAGATGATGCGAAGGGGTTCGCCTCCTGTGTGGACATCTATTGTTTTGATTTTCAGCCAATTGTTGGGTGGTGTCCAGTTCATAATTATTTATTTGCCCACGGTCATTCAGTCCGCAGTCCGCCAACTATCCATTCATCAAATCCTCTATTTCTTCAATATCAAGTGGCATATTTGCTGTCAGATTAATATTGCCATCTTTCGTTACTAAAAAATCATCTTCCAGACGACAACCTAGCCCCTCTTCACGAATGTAAATGCCCGGTTCACAAGTAAAAATCATTCCGGCTTCAATCGGTCGCTGATACAACCCAACATCGTGAATATCCAAACCCAAATGATGCGCCGAGCCGTGCATATAATACTTTTTGTAAGCAGGCTTTTTCGGGTCTTGGTTTTTGATGTCTTTCATCGTGAGTAAACCGAGATTGACGAGTTGTTCTTCTATTAGTTTCGCCATATTTTCCTCATAATCAGCGTGTGATGTACCCGCCAGTAATAATTTAGAGCCTTCACGTAGACAATGCAAAACGGATGTGTACACTTCTTTTTGCCGTTTGGAAAATCGCCCATTCACAGGAAAGCAGCGTGTCGTATCCGAATTGTAATTTCCGTAACATGCGCCGAAATCGAGTAGCACCATTTCTCCATCACGTAGCGGTTGGTCGTTATTATTATAATGCAAAATACAGGCATTTTTTCCGCCTGCTATGATGGGATGAAAAGCGTGTCGCAAGCCACCGTTTTTCAGAATTTCATGGCTGATTTCCGCATCAATTTCATACTCCATAATGCCGGGTTTTACTATTTGCAAGACTCGTTGAAAAGCTTGTGTACCAATATCCGCAGCACGTTGGGTGAGCGCAACTTCGTTAGCAGATTTAATAGGGCGGAGATAGCGAGTAATCTTTGCCGCACGTTCGTATTTATGTAAGGGATACATCTGCATGATGCGCTGTATAAAGCGGTCTTGTCGAGTTTGTAAGTCTCTGGTTGTACGTTTTTTATGTTCGTTGTGCTCCAAATAAATAGTATCAGCTTCAAAGACGAAATAATCGAGATTTTTCTCCAATTCATCTACCCAAATCACATTTTCTATACCTGATAATTCGGTCGCTTTTTCCTTTGTGAGTTTATCACCGTCCCAAGTACTCAATTCCTCGCTGGAGCGACGAATAAATAAGATTTCCCGTTGTTCTTCTTTGTATGCATCGGGATACATGACGAGTACGGTTTCCTCCTGTTCGATACCCGTGAGATAGTACAAGTCATTGTTTTGTACATAGCCCATTGTGCCGTCTGCATTGGTGGGCATCACGTCATTGGAGGCGAGCATCGCGACAGAATCGGGGCGCATCATATCGCAAAACGCTCTTCTGTTTTTAGCAAAAAAATGGGTGGGAAGTGGCAGATATTTCATAGTGTCTGATATTCAATTATTGAAACTGGAGTTTCAAATGAAAAGTACCAAATTCCGACAAAAATACAATATGACTCGTATTTCAAACGAAATTTGGTACTCGGATTTTGGGATTTATGAGTCTACTCGCGATTTTAAATTAGAATAACTGATAGCTAAAAATAAAGGAACTCTGCTGATAAGGTGCATTCCAATAAACATAACCTCCCATCAAACGTCTTGCTGTTTGATAGCGTACCTCTGCCCCCAATCGTTTGTGCCTCAATCCCAAACCAAAGGCATAATTATTCCTTGTATTAACATCAAGTTTCATAAAGTTGATATCATCGGCAAATATCAACGATGACGAAAACGGTATGTCAAAAGAATAAGCGGCTTTTAGTTGAATACTGGTATCATCATTCAAAAAATAGGCATATCTTACCCCCACAGGAATAGACATGGAGTTGTAAGTAAAATTGGCATTCTCACCAATTGGTGCCTGAGTTACTTTGGTAAAATATTGGAGTGTCGGCTCCACAAATACTGCCCAACTATCATTAAAATAAGGCAACACCATTTCCGCTTCAAAGCCTATTCTGCCGCCAATCTGACTACCAAAATCGGTGTCGCGACTATCATATAATTCATTCTCAACAGATAGCGACGACCACTTTACGCCCGGACGTAAATGCAGGTGTAAAACACTAAATTTTCTCTCTGCCACCTCTTTATATGTACCGCCTTTGCATTTGTTATATTTTATGAAGAAACTAATCATTTCATCGCGAGTATACGCTATATCTGTATCGCGCCGCTTGATGGTTTCGCATGTCAATACGTTGAATAACTGCTGTTTATAAGCATTATTCCTGCTTATTTGTTTATAACCATTTTCATCTTTTGTAATAAAACGTTTATAGATGAGTGGTTCGGGCGTGTTTCCATTTTGACTAAAAAAGAAACGTACTATTCCTTGATATTCGTAATAATATAAGGTAGCCTCCCCCTCTACTAACACCCGCAAAAATGCTTGTTGGTTTTTATATTCAGGTTTTGGATTGTCCTTCATTTGGGATACAATATCGGTTGACATGTCAATATCAACTGTATATCGTTCATACTTGCCATCATCTACCGAAAAAGAGCTTGTTTCTTCGATAGAGCGTTTTTGTACTTCGCCTTCTGTAGTCATCTTATAATCAAAAGAAAGTGGATTGTCTCGCCAGTCTACATCACGGATGAGGCATTCAGTTTTTTTACCGTTATTATCAATAAAGTAACCGGGAAGAAATTTGATTTGCGCAAAAATAGTTGCTGAAAATATTAAGCAGACGCAAACGATTAGTATTTTTTTCATGTTAAATTGTGCTAATATGAAGTTAATCGGTTAATAATTACACAAAAATATATATTAACTAGGTTTTCAACAACCGATTTAGTCTAAAAACAAATGGCTTCTGTCGATATTCTCTATTATATCCCGACAGTTATCGACAAAATTTGACTATTTTTATGCGATGGAAAATCGTGATGTGTATATTAATTTACTCGAAAGCAGCTTGACTAATCAAACTTTTGTCAAGGCAAATTTGGGTAATTATAAAGGCGAAATTGAGGGTTTGAAGAAGATTTTAATTAAGAAAATTATTATCAAAAATAAGGAAAAACTCAGCTTCACGTACAGGTACGCTACGCGAGATCAGGTGAAAAATTATGACATAAATGAAGGGATAAAATTAGTACGTGAATCGCTCGCATCCGGCTTTAATTTTGCCGCACTATTTACACTTGAATTTGATTTTATTTATGAGGTAAAAAAGAACGGAAAATCATTCACCAAAAAATCAAAACCCACTCATAATCAATTACTTTCTACGAGTCATGACAAACAAAAGCATCGCCTTATTCCCCCCGAAAAATCGTACTTACATCATCTAAAAATTACAGATAAAAACGGCAAAGTCTACAAAGCTACACAGGATAAATATCGCCAAATCAATCGCTATATCGAAATCCTCTCCACTTGGCTACAAAAGCTACCCAAGCGTGACCTCATCCGAGTGGCAGATATGGGCAGCGGTAAGGGTTATCTGACTTTTGCACTGTATGATTATCTCACCAATTCACTCCAACTAAATACGGAAATCACGGGTGTAGAATATCGCCACGACTTAGTAGATTTATGTAATGAAATTGCCAAAAAATCAACCTTCACTCAACTCAAATTCACACAAAGTACCATAGAAGATTTTGACGCGCACGACATAAATATTCTCATTGCCTTACATGCCTGCGACACGGCTACAGATGATGCCATTGCAAAAGGTATCGAAGCGGAAGCTGACTTGATTGTGGTCGCTCCGTGTTGTCATAAACAAATCCGCCGCGAAATAGAGCAGCACAAAGTTCAAAACGACCTCCAGTTCCTCACCCAACATGGCATTTTCATGGAGCGGCAAGCAGAAATGGTGACAGACGGCATCAGAGCCTTAATCTTGGAATATTTTGGTTATTCGACCAAAGTTTTTGAGTTCATCTCCGACACGCATACGCCTAAAAATGCTATGATTATCGGCATGAAAAATCCTAAAAAAATGACTCGCAATCCACAGATTTTGAAGGAAATAGAACGAGTAAAGGGATATTTTGGAATTGGACGACATCATTTGGAAAGCGTTTTGAAAAAGAAAAATTAATTTGCGAGACAGAACTATCCTGAAGCAAAAGACGTTTACTTCAAACATGACAACATTCTCACAACATATCACCATACCCACCCACACTATGCGCCCTTGCGGTGCATAATCTCTTTTCTATTCCATGCCGTCAGGTTGACAGCATTACTTTCATTACAAAAAAATCCGTGCAAATCCGTTAAATCCGCAAAATCTGCGTACTATCCTCGTATATTTGCACGAAATTATTAATTCTAAATTCTCCATTATCAATTAATGAAAAGATATACAGTTACCGCTGCCCTCCCCTACGCCAACGGTCCGCTACACATCGGGCACTTGGCGGGAGCATACTTATCGTCGGATATATATGTACGTTATTTGCGCCTCATGGGGCGTGATGTCGCGTATATCTGCGGCTCTGACGAACACGGGGCAGCCATCACCATACGTGCCAAAAAAGAAGGCACAACTCCACAGGAAATTGTCGATAAATACAATGCACAAATCAAAGA
>JAHDEO010000165.1:0-8094 GCA_020628725.1 Saprospiraceae bacterium | reverse complement strand
CACGACCCGAAGGAGTGGAAAAATCACGTCTTGGGGCAGTGCCGTTCATGGGTCGGTGACCTCCAGCCGCGTGCGATGACGCGCGACCTCGAATGGGGCGTGGATGTGCCGCAGGAAGTGGAAGGTTCGGAGGGCAAAAAACTCTATGTGTGGCTCGACGCACCGATTGGTTACATCTCCGCGACCAAGCAATGGGCAGCCGATAATGGTAAGGACTGGCGACCCTATTGGCAGGATGAGGACACGAAATTGCTGCATTTTATCGGCAAGGATAATATCGTGTTTCACTGCATTATTTTTCCAGCGATTTTGAAGGCTACGGGCGGTTATATTTTACCGGAAAATGTACCCGCGAATCAGTTTATGAACCTCGAAGGCGATAAGATTTCGACCTCGCGCAATTGGGCGGTATGGGCGCATGAGTACGTGGAAGATTTTGCCAAATCTATTGACAATCATATAGATGTGTTGCGGTATGTATTGATAAAAAATATGCCGGAACAAAAGGACAGCGAGTTTACATGGGGCAATTTTCAGGAACTGAATAATACGGATTTGGTGGGTAAATATGCGAATTTTATTAATCGTGTATTGGTGCTGACGAATAAGTATTATGAGGGTGCTGTGCCGGATTTTGATGCGTCCATTTCGGTGGCAGGTTCGCAGGAAGAAGGGACGACTTCGACCTACGCAGCCGAGTTGAAAATTTTGCATGAAAAACTGGTTGAATTAACGAATTTTATTGAGGCATACGAGTTTCGTGCGGCATTAAAATCGCTGATTGAAATATCAACACTCGGTAATCAATTCCTGCAATTCAACGCCCCGTGGAAGCAAATTAAAACGGATGAAAATGCGGTAAAAGTCGTCATGAATTTGGCTTTGCAGATTGTGGCGGTATTGAGCGTAGCGAGTCAGCCCTTTTTGCCATTTACCAGTAAAAAAATACGTAAATTATTGAATTTAAATGATTTACAAAATGGTGATTTGCAAAATATTTTAACAAAATTGGAAAAAGGTGGAGCCCCATTACCAGCAGGACATACGATAAATAAACCAACACACCTATACACACGCATAGCAGATGAGTTGATTGAAGCACAAATTGAAAAGCTAGAAAACAGTCGTCCGCAAACCGTCGAATATGCACCCGTGAAGGACGAAACGACCTTTGATGATTTCACAAAAATCGACCTGCGTACCGGCACAATCACCGCCGCTGAAAAAGTACCGAAAGCGAAGAAGTTGTTGAAATTGACCGTTGATTTGGGCTTTGAATCGCGCACTGTGGTGTCGGGGATTGCGGAGTTTTATGAGCCGGAAAATATTGTGGGTCAACAGGTGGTTTTGGTGGCGAATCTTGCGCCGCGTAAGTTGCGTGGGGTAATGTCTGAGGGGATGATTTTGATGGTGGAAAATGAGAAGGGGGAGTTGGTGTTTGTGAGTCCGGCAGAAGGATTTGGGAATGGATTTGTGGTGCGATAAGACAAGTTCAAGCACAAGAATCAAGTTCAAGTTCAATGTTATTTGTCTCTTAAAACGCGGATTTTTTGTTGGAAAATTTGTATCTTGAAAACGCAACACACAAAGAACGATTTGCAAAATCGTTTTACGTTCAAAAATAATTTATGATGACAGCATTTCTCGATATAAAAGCACAAATAAAGGCGCAGGTAGATTTGATTCCCGATGATAAATTGGAGGATGTATTGGCGTATTTGAGGCAGTTTGAGGTGAAGAAAAAATCTCAACATATTATGAAATATGTAGAGGCTTGGAATGAAATGTCGGAGGAAAATTTTGAAGAATATCTGAAAGCGTACAGAAGTAATGTGGCTGAAAAAGAGACTTGGAGGGATATGGCAAAGGGTGACTTTGAAGCGTGTATGAAAGTGGCGAAGGATAGCGACATTGATAATTATGAGATATTTGAAAGGAAAATGGGAAGAGAACATATTTTATCATTTGCAGGGATATTTGAGGATTTAGATGACGAAGTTTTCGATAATCTGACCGTTAATTTGCATGAAAATCGTTTGAAAGACCCACCTAAACTTATAGAATTTTAACATGAAGCCTACTCTAATTGATTCGGATATTGTCTCATATTATCTCAACGGCAATGCAGATATTTACGGAAAAATTATAGACTATATGGAGGAATATCGGTTACTAAGTATTTCAATAATAACGTATTACGAGGTTTTATGGGGATTGTATCACAAAAATGCTACTCGTAAAATCAGATATTTTGAGAACTTTTTACTGCGTTGTGAAATAATAAATTTAACACCTGAGTCCATAGAAATATCTGCCCGCGAAACCGCACGCTTGAAACAACAAGGCATCACAATAGGCACAGGAGATATGTTGATTGCAGGAACGGCTTTAGCACAAGGATTTGTATTGGCAACCAACAACGAAAGACACTTCAATCACATCAATAATTTAGAAATCACAAACTGGAAAAAGGAGTAATGAACAATAAACTAAAACTCCCGCTACTTCTTATCTCCATCGCTGTTACTGCTATCAGCGGATGGCAGATGTATAGCCGTTTCCAAATAGATGAACTGTGGGGGCATCGCCCTTTGTTTTTGTATTTGGGCTTGATGGCTACAGTGCTGTTGCTCTTGGAAGGACGTTTTGAACACAAGATGCAAGGTGGGCGCAAGCTCTTATTAATCAGCTTAATAAGTGGATTATTGCTTGCGGGAGGCTTCACACCAATGCCGTTTTTTCCCTTGATGTTTGTGGGCTTCGTTCCGTTATTAATTGTAGAAAAACGTATTGCCGATGAGCGTGGTGTGGCACGTGGCGCAGTGTTCAAATATGTATTTTGGGGCTTATTTTTGTGGAATGTATTGAGTACGTATTGGGTCACGAATACGCTGTTTTTGGCGGGTGTATTGGCAGTATTGCCGGGAACTTTGTTGATGACAATTCCTTGGGTATTGTTCCATCATACGAAGTCGGCACTTGGAAATAGATTGGGTTATGCCTCGCTGCCTGCGTATTGGATGACACTTGAATTGGCGCATTTGCATTGGAAAGATTTGAGTTGGCCCTGGCTCAATCTCGGCAATAGCTTCGCTCGATTCCCTGAGATTATTCAGTGGTATGATATAACGGGAACTTTTGGGGGATCGCTATGGATATGGGTACTTAACTTACTGATTTTCTTTTGGTTTTGGAATTTTATTCAATACAAAAATGAAGGTATTTGGCGCATTTTCCATTCACCGAAAAAAGAAACCGTAAGTATTCCACCTGATAGCAAAACTGCACGACTCAGACCAGCTTTACAAGGAATTGAAAGTTTTGCCGGACTCTCGATAATTGCTTTAGTTTTCTTCATTCCCCTTATTTTTTCCTTAATAAAATATTTCACTTATAAAGAAGAAGGCGAACAAATCGAAGTCGTTGTCGTCAATCCGAATTATGAACCTCACTACGAAAAATTTGAAGTCGGTCAACCACAGCAATTGAAGCGATTTTTTGAGATTTCAAGAGAAGGTCTGACACCTGAAACGGACTATTTAGTCTTTCCTGAAACGAGCTTTGGACGTGTATGGCATAATGAAATAGAAGAAAGTCAAGTCATTCAAGCCTTTCGCGGTTTTTTACAGGATTATCCCAACACAAAATTAGTCACAGGATTAAGTTCATTCCGTCGATTTGAGAAAGACGACCCACCGCCACAAGCACCACGTACTTATGTACGCGGGCGTGATACGACAGTTTATGAAAGTTATAATTCTGCCATACAAATCGCTCATAATGATCCGGTTGTACAAGATTACTTCAAAGAGAAACTCGTGCCGGGTGCAGAATATCCTCCCTTTTCGAGTATTACGATTTTCCGTCCAATAGTAGATGCCCTTGGTGGTTCGATGGCAGGTCTGGGAACGCAACCGGAGCGTGAAGCATTTTTCAATGAAGATAAAACAATCGGAGTCGCGCCTGTGATTTGTTATGAATCCGTCTTTGGTGAATACGCGACAGGCTATGTACGAGCAGGTGCAAACGCACTCTTCATCGTGACCAATGATGGTTGGTGGGACAATACGGCGGGGCATGTGCAACACAATCATTTTGCTTCGCTTCGGGCTATTGAAACTCGACGTAGCATCGCTCGTAGTGCGAATATGGGCACCTGCGGTTTTATCAATCAACGTGGTGATAGATTTGACGGTAATCCTTACGGCGAACAGGGATTTAGGCGCGGCAAAATCACCTTGAATGATAAGGTGACATTCTATGTGCGTTATGGCGATTTGATTGCGAGAATTGCTTTGTTTTTATCGGCGATTTTATTTTTGGTGAGTTTTGTGCAGAGGCGGTTGCCCAAACAGGCGTGATGGGAACACGGATTGAGCGGATTTTTTTGTAACTTGAATTATTGTGAGGTATGAAATTTCTAAAACAAATTCCTTTCCTACGTCGAATTATCGAACGACGTTACATCAAAAAAAGATTCAAAACTGAATTGGCTTTATTACAAGGTAATCATACAAATAATTCTCTGAAAACGAGTATCATACATTTTTCTATCAACAAATCTGCAACGCAATATATCAAATCTATCCTCCGAAAAACCGCTACTGTCAACGGCATGACACCCGTCAGCATCAATGATTATGCTTTTCATTCAACAATGCCCTTTCTCAACCGTTTAAATGATGAGGAATTAAAAGATTACGCACATATTTTTAAGCCAAAGGGTTATGCATATACGGTTTTTGGGGCGATGGTGGGCATTGAAAATTTGGAACAATACAAAATCATACTCGTCGTGCGGGACCCTCGTGATGTGTTGGTGTCGGGATATTTTTCGAAGGCATTTAGTCATCCTTTACCACCTTCAGAGAGCGATAAGCGGACCGGATTTGAGAAAAATAGACAGCAAGTACAAACCACAACAATTGATGAATATGTATTAGAAAATTCCGAAAAAATACACGACATTTACACGAATTACATTCAACATTTACTCGAAAAAAATACGCATGTATACGTATGCAAGTATGAGGAAATGATAAATGATTTCGAGAAATGGTTGACGGACTTGCTTGAATATGCAGCGTTAGAAATCACTCCTGAATTAAAACAACAATTCGTCACTGAACACCAAGCTAAAACCCCCAAAAAGGAAGACCATAACCAGCACCTGCGAAAAGGAAAAGCAGGCGATTATAAAACAAAACTACAAGCTGAAACCATTGATAATCTGAACATTAAGTTCAAAGAAATTTTACACCACTTTAATTTTGAATGTTGAATGAGTGAATTTTGAATGCAGTAACACTTTCATCATTCAAAATTCGATATTCAAAATTCAACATTAATCTAACGATGAAATCATACCTTTCACTCATCAAATTTAGCCACACGATTTTTGCCTTGCCTTTTGCCTTGATGGGTTTCTTTATTGCCTTGCGCTTATTGGATTTTACTTTTCAGTGGCAAGTATTTTTGTTGGTGTTGTTATGTATGGTTTTCGCGCGAAGTGCGGCGATGGCATTTAATCGTTATATCGACCGAGATATTGATAGCCAAAATCCGCGCACAGTGATGCGCGAGATTCCGGCGGGGGTGATTCCGGCGCAGTCTGCTTTGTGGTTCGTTATTTTGAATAGCTTGCTTTTTATGGCGACGACTTGGTTTATCAATCCGCTTTGCTTTTATCTTTCTCCGGTGGCTTTGTTGGTTATTTTAGGGTATAGCTATACGAAACGCTTTACGTTTTTGTGCCATTTTGTGCTGGGTTTAGGGCTTTCCTTCGCGCCAATTGGGGCGTATATCGCAGCAGGTGGCTCATTTGATATAATACCACTTTTGTATTCGTTTGCAGTGCTGTGTTGGGTATCGGGATTTGATATTATTTATGCTTTGCAAGATGTTGACTTTGATAAATCGTTGAACCTCAAATCTGTACCTGTTCAATTAGGTAGAACAAATGCTTTGCGACTTTCTTCTGTATTGCATATTTTATGTGCAGGATTTATTATTGCGGCGGGATATTTACTCACCCAAACGCCTATTTTCGATTGGCTCACTTGGCTGGGTACAGCCGTATTTGTCATGATGCTTGCCTATCAGCATACGCTCGTTAAAGCTGATGATTTGAGTAAGGTCAATCTCGCATTTTTTACGACAAATGGAATAGCAAGTTTGATTTTGGGGCTTTGTGTGGTGGTGGATGCTATAACCGTAGCGTAATGCGTCTCGCTTGCGCTTGCATACTACTCGCAAAACTAACATGGCGCAAGCGAGACGCATTACGCTACGTCATCTCCACCATTTCTTCTTTTTTCTCCACCTTCTTCTGAATCGGTTCTTTCCAATTCACCAATTTCTCCAAACCATATCCTGTGAGACGATTGTGGTAGTAATATAACAATTCAAGGTCTTTACTGACCAATTGATGCTGTTTATCCATTGTCAATGGAGTTTTTTTATGGTAAATACCTAAATTCTTCAATCCATTGTCAATCAAGTCTTTAACATCACCTTTTATCATGCGGGACAATTTAATTTTCCCGTTATCTGCCATATTTTCTAACTGAAATTTAATCTGCTCTACTGCTCCTTCAAATACCTCATACGGGATTTCACACTCTTCGGGCGGAAGGCGGAGCAAGCCATAAAGGTCAAGGTCAGGATAATGATATTTGAGCAAATTAAACGCCGCAAAAGCCACTACATGGCTTGCCAGCGCGATATTTTCAACATGATAACGCTCCACAACGATTTCTGCTAATCGGCGGGTATACTCGCGTTCACGTTGAAGGTCAGAAGTGATTTTTCCATTGGACATGAAGTAATCTTTGAGGTCAATTGGATTACCATTTTGGTCAAGGCTCGTGCCGTTTTCATCCACAAAATTTCCCATCACATCCATCGGACGACCAAAAGATAATTGAATCTCTGAACTCTCGGAAAACAGTTTCCACATAAAACCCGTCGTACCAAAAAGCGTGATTTGGTCTTTATCAGAATAGTAAAATTCTTTACCTGTTTTTTTCAAGTGGTCGCCAATCAATTTTTTGGCTTCCAATACAAAACTATAACAAATCACCAGTGGCACGACAAATATTTTCTCATCATTACCTTCCTCTAAATGAGCGCGTTGTGCTTCGATGACTGTACCGAGCAATCCGGCTTTGAGTTTACTTTCTAAGCTACCCGAACGTCCGCGTGTACCACCGGGAAAGAATAAGGTATGCGTTCCTTTTTTGATAGAAAGTGCGGAAAAAGCTTTGAGTGTTTCGAGATAGATTTCGTTCTTTTTACGTCTATCGAGCGTATACGCACCAAGCCGTTCCATGTAGTGTGCAAGGATGCGATTATTGTACAAATTAAGCCCTGCCCCATAAGACATTGGCGCAATGCCCAAGCTGTCCACTGCCCAACCAATCATTATCGAATCTAAATTACTGAAATGCGTAGGCACCAGAACGATAGTACCTTTCTTGGAAAGTTCACGGAGCATTTCGGTTTCGCCGTGTCGCTTAAATCGCTCGCGCAGGAGCATTTGTTTGCGACTGTAAATACGTTGAAAGTTTCGATTGCCCGCTGTATTGAGTAAGCGATTAAAAAAGGCGTTGAGAAACCAACGCGCAAAACGATAGGTCTGGATATTGAAACCACCCGCGATTTCGTTGGCATATCTTGAGACTATCTTGTGTAGAATTTCGTCGGAGTTTTCGGGCGATTTGGTTAGTTTCTTTCGTAGTTTTTTCCACAAACTCCCTTCTTTCGGCGGATCTACCTTCCACGGTTCTTCACGCGTACGGGCTTGCTCGCGATAGAGCGTGCGTGCAATCGCCTCATTTACATCATCACGATGCGTTTCTTTGATTCGATTAACGGTAAATTCCGTCACCTCTTTTACGAGCGTATCGCGATGCGTATATAGTCGATGAATGGGCCATTCTTCGTAGTTTTCAATGATATATCGTTCGTCCTTTTTGCTCATATGAATTGAATATTAATCCATTATTAAATGCAAATATAGGGAAATGGTTTTAGGTTTTCGGGTTACGGGTTACGGGTTACGGGTTACGGGTTACGGGTTACGGGTTACGGGTT
>JAHDEO010000164.1 GCA_020628725.1 Saprospiraceae bacterium | reverse complement strand
AATATACGCACAATTTGCAGTTGATTATGCTTTAAAACTCAAAATAGAGGAGAAGTTTTTGAGCGTTTTTTCATATGTAAAAAACTTCAATTACAACTCATTGACAAAACGAATGGTGGAGGCTGAAGGGCAAATAGAAAGCTTGTCTCACAACTTCGGTTTCCAATTGGGTAAGGCAGAGTTTATGGAAAAAGACGCTGCGAAATCGAAACTGACAGATGAATTGGTCAATTTATATTATCAATCAAAACCCAATGTCAGTCAATCAAATAGATTGGCAGTTTTATTGATTTGGCAAAATAAAAAAGAAGCACTTTGGGCATTATGTGATGATTTAGTGGAGAGAAAACTGGCTTTTTACAATCACTTTTTAAAAGCTAAATGGTATTGGAGTCGGGAAAATTTGACAGCCTGTTTGAATGAGATTCAAAAAGCACTTCCACATGCTCCGATGATTCAAAATAAAGCCGGATGTTATAATATACAGGCAAAATGTGAACACAAACAAAAGCATTTCAAAGCTAGTCTCATGAGTGCCGCTAAAGCAGTTGAAATCAATCCGAATAATCCCGATTTTTTATTTACCAAAGCAAAAGCACACTTAGGATTGAAGCAAGATAAAAAGGCGGGTGAACTATTTGAACGAGTCGTCAGCATTTCAAATTATAATCTCAAATTCAATGCATTGCTTCATTTATTTGATATTGATTTCAAAAAAGGTTATTATAAAAAATGTGAAACCTACCTCAACGAAGCTGAAAAAGTAAAACCCAATCACGAAAGAGTCCGACGAAAACAACAAAAGTTGACTACTCTTCGTAATTAAAATGACCAACTCATCAACACGCACAACATGAAGATAACATTCAATAAACCTTACCTCTCCGGCAAAGAATTGTACTACATTTCGCAAGCCATCCACAATGGAAAAACTGCCGGCAATCAAGCATTTACAAAAAAATGCCACGCCTTTTTTCATAAAACTTATGGCTTCGGAAAGGTGCTATTGACGACTTCCTGCACGGACGCACTCGAAATGGCTGCATTGCTGCTCGACATCGAACCCGGAGATGAGGTGATTATGCCTTCTTTCACCTTCGTCTCTACTGCGAATGCTTTTGTATTGCGTGGTGCCAAGATAGTTTTTGCCGACAGCAGAGCCGACGAGCCGAATATAGATGCGACTACAATCGAAGCATTGGTGACGCCCAAGACAAAGGCAATTGTGGTCGTGCATTATGCGGGTATTGCCTGTGATATGGATGTGATTATGGCAGTTGCCAAAAAACATAATTTGTACGTGATAGAGGACGCAGCACAATCAATTGACGGTTATTATAAAGGGAAACCGCTTGGCGGGATAGGTGATATTGGGGCATTTTCATTTCACGAAACTAAAAATATCATTAGCGGTGAGGGCGGGTTACTTATTTTAAATGATGAAAAATACCACCAACGCGCAGAAATTATATGGGAAAAAGGAACAAATCGAGCTGCATTTTTTCGAGGTGAAGTGGATAAATATGGTTGGGTAGATGTAGGTTCGTCGTTTTTACCTTCCGAAATGACGGCGGCATTTCTGTATGCTCAATTAGAAAATATACAAGAAATTCAGGCGAAAAGAGGCGAGCTATGGCAGCGTTATGAAAGAGAACTCCAACCGCTTCAAGAGAAAGGGCATATCCAACTCCCCGTAGTGCCGGATTATTCGACGAATAATTGGCATATTTTCTATCTGCTTTGCAAAAATCTTGAAGAACGAACGGCATTGATTCGGCATTTGAAGGGAAATGGAGTACACGCAGTATTTCATTATTTATCGCTGCACAAAAGCCCGTTTTACAAAGATAAGCATGACGGGAGGGAGTTGCCTCACACTGACAGATACACAAATACGCTCGTGCGCTTGCCTCTATTTTTTGAGTTATCAGAAGAACAACAATCGCATATAATTAATTGTATTACAAGTTTTTATAGCTAAGATGCGCTAAAGCTATTGACCATCGACTATGGACTAACTCACTTAATCATAACCCCTTTTCGATTGAGTAGAGGTACATGTGTGAAGTTGGAGGGTTCAATACTGCCATTGACAAATATATATCGCTTGTCGTACATGTGATTGTTGAGATTAAAACTCACCCAATATTCATTGGCGAGTTGAAAAACTTGTCGTTTGATAAGTTCTAATTTGACGAAAGATTGTGCGTCAATTTTCTCATAAAAATAACGCAATACTGTTGTTTTCACTTTCTCGCCGTTTATCTCTCCGTAACCTCTGGAATTAATCAATACATTCTCAATAGGTTCATCCTTAAAATTCAGAATATATACATCCCAAATCTCTGATTCAATATCTTGACTTTCCGGTGTAATCACAACGGCTATATCTTCTACCTTTAGTATTGGAATATCTTTTTTCATTTTGTTGACGTGTTGACGAGTTGTAGAGTTGACGAGTTGTGGAGTTGAAGATTTACAACAACTCGACAACTCATCAACTCATCAACTCGAAATCAAATAATTCGGAGAAATGTCGATTTAATTTTTCTTTTACTTCGTTAAGATTAACGGCTTTGCCCAACTCCATTTCGAGAGAAGTTACGGTTTTATTCGTAATTCCGCAAGGGACAATGTAGTTGAAATATTGTAAGTCTGTCTGAATATTAAACGCAAAACCATGCATCGTTACCCATCTGCTGAGGTGTATGCCGATTGCACAAATCTTGCGGTCGGGGCGTTGGTCGTCAGCTTTGAGCCATACGCCGGACATGCCTTCTATTCGCTCGCCTTGAATATCGTATTCTGCCAATGTGCGGATTACCGCCTCCTCAATATAGCGCACAAAACGATGAATATCCGTAAAAAAACAATCTAAATCTAAGATGGGATAACCCACAATTTGTCCCGGACCATGATACGTAATGTCGCCACCTCGATTGATTTTATAGAATTCAATATTTTTTTTATTCAACTCTTCTTCCGAAAGCAATAGATTATCCATCGAACCACTTCTTCCAAGCGTGTATACATGTGGATGCTCGCAGTAAAGAAAATAATGCTTTTGAGGACTTGGTGTAGCAGCATCCCTATTAGCACGTTTGATACCAATGACTTCTGCCATCAACTCCTGTTGCAAATCCCATGCTTTGTGATACGATATTTTCCCTAAATCATTTAGAATGACCTGTTGCATATTGATGAGTTGTCGAATTGATGAGTTGTGAAGTTGTTGTATTAACCCTTTGTCAATACGACAACTCCACAATTCGTCAACTCGTAAATTTACACAAAAAAAGTGCTTCGAGTAATTTAACTCAAAGCACTTTGTATTTGTTTTCAGTTTACGCTAATAAAAACTTAAGCGTAAACTTTTCTTCTTTCTCTGATACCAACAATCGCTACGATACTCATCATTAATCCGAGAATGATAAGTCCCCATTCACCTACAGTTGGTACTTCTTCGAGTGGCGCACATGACATACAAGCACTTGGCTTAGTAAATGACGCAGTTGCACCATTACCATCTGCTACTGTGATAGAGAATACAGTGGCACCATCAGCAGGAATGTAAACGGAGATGCTTACATTGCCATCTGCATCAGGTGTAGCTGCATCGAGCAATGCTTGAAGCGCAGCTTGATCAAGTGCGTTGCCAGCCATATCTACCAAACCACCTGAATAGTCAGTAATGGTGTATGGTGCTGCCCCCGGCATTACCGTGATAGTTTCAACGAGAATATCATTATTGCCATCATTGTCAAGGTCTATACCGTTATCACAATTACATGGGTCTGTGATAGCAAGCATAGGAGCGCAATCATCAGCTCTTGTGACTGTGATTGGGTTGGAAAGCTCTGCACAGAAAGCAGCGATTACCGCAGCAGCGTCATCACCTTCTGCGATTGCAAAGTTTGGATCGTCAATATTTGCCAACCAAATCAAACATGTACCTGCGCCTGCACCTTCTAAATCAAATGGTGGAGCAGGAGGAAGTGCCAATACGATACCATTAGCATCTGTAATTACCCAAGCCGGAGTACCTACACCTGCATCATCTACAGTCACATCAATAAGGTCTGGAGCACCGTCACCGGTACAAATATCTGTATTTGATGTAGTAGAAATAGTTGGTGGAGTAGCAGCACATCCTGCACAGTCGTAATCACCTGTGACTGTTACCATACATGGGTCTTCCATAGGTGGTTGTTCAGCGAGCATCTGTATATTATCTACAAAGAAATTGGAACCACCGCCATTGAGTGCGAAGATTTCACTCTCAAAACAAAGTGTATAAGTAGCACCTTCGGTGATACCTGCTGCAAGCAGGTCGATTGTTTCTGTTGAATATCCTAATACACCGCAAGATGCAGCACTACCATCTACGAAGAATATCTGCGTACCATCAATGGTAACTTGCATAAAATCACTTGGATTATCACAAATGATAGTCTCAAGGTCAAATGATAAAGTCAGAGAAGCAAGACCTGTAGGAACTGTAACAGACTGGCATACTGAACCAACTTCACTCGCACTAACTCCTCCAAACCAAGCCCAGAAATTACCGTCACTTGGTCCTGTACCGGTACCCAAACCACAGCCGCCTTCATCACAAATTGGCGTGCCAAAGTTAGTAGAAGCTTCTGTCCATGCTCCACCGCCCGGTCCGGCTTCAAAGCTACCATCTGTTACCAAGTCAGTAGTTGCACCACTTACATCAGGACAACAGTTTGGTGTAGTTGTATAAGTTGCTGTATAAGTTGCCGCACCTGCATCTCCCGGATTTACGGGGAAGGTAGGATTGGCTGCATCCGGTGTAAGTACCACAAAGCTCTCGCATCCTGCAACTACAGTCACAGGCTCATCACAACCCGGCTCACCAATTACAAGTAATGCTTCCAAATCTGCTTGAGTAGCAGGCGCAGCAGGATATACATTTACTGTACTCACTACTCCATTAAATAATTCAGAACCGTCTATTGTACAGGTTACTACGAGGCTGATATTAGCCGTTTCGATAGTACAAGTAGTAGGTGCCGCAAATTCAACTGATGTAGTAGATGCAGTAGCATCTACTACCAATACATTAGCATTATCAGAAGACCATGCGTATGTGACATTTGGATTAGAATTTGCCATTACGATAGCATCTGTGCCGTCGCAATAGTCACCGCTAATGTCATTAGGCGTGATAGCCGCAGGACACTCATCATTAGGCTGACCACAGATAGATACATTATCAATACCAGCACCCCACTGAACACCACCTTCATCATCATAACAGAATTGAACTTGGAAATTCGGGTTGGCATATACATCAAGTGATACTGTTTCGTTAACTCCATTAGAATCATCATCAGCAGAGAAAACAGTCACAAAATTGGTTCCATCATAAACCTGAACCAAGAAATCACCACCTGCGATAAATGCTTCATGTTGCCAATCAAAAGTAAGTGTCGCATTTAAATATGCTGTCAAGTCAATAACAGGAGTAAGAATACAAGTAACTCCCGCATCAAAATTGAAATCGTCTATTAATGCAATACAACCTGCAAAATCAGCTGAAGGACCTGCACCACCACCGGGAACATCGCCCGGAGCTGCACTAAATGATACTCCGCTGCCTACATCGGCTCCTGTTGTACTTGTTATGGTCCAATCGGCAGGTTGAGCACAAGTGTCGAATGTTTCATTTATAATTTCAGTGAAATCAGCAGGGCAAGCAGGGCATGGCGCACATGACAAACCACCACAGTCAACACCCGTTTCATCATCGTCCTGAACACCGTTGCTACAACAATCAGGACATGGAGAATTACCACCACAATCTACACCGCCTTCTTCACCATTTTGAATACCGTCATCACAAGTAGGCGCATTACAATATGCAGTAAAACTGTATACTTCACCTGCACCCACACCACCTGCTGAGGCATCAAAAATAACATTGCCAAACGGATCCGTGACGATAAAACCTTCCTCTCCGGGGAAACCACCGTTCGTTTGATTGAATGAGATAGTTTGACCATCTGTTAGTGTAATCGTATTTGTTTCAGAAGTACCATCAAGGAAAGTAGTACCAAATGGACTACCTGCTATTGGTGTACCGTCAGCAGTAATATCTAATACTGCACCGTTCCAACCATCACCGAATGTATCTGTTAATTCAAGCGAATAATCACATTCATTTGGACAAGCATCACCACTTAGAAGTTCAACGGTATAATTTTGTGTAGAGGTTTCTACAACACCATTTACATCCATCACAACCAAATCTACTTGTATCGAACCCGTTGTACCACTTGTGACCATTGGAGTAGGGTTTTGCATAGTTGAGTTAGTAGCACTCAATACAATATCACCGCCTGTCACCGTGAATGTCCAATCCCAGCTTACAGGACCATTAGTGGATAAATCTTCAAACTGAATAGTCGTACCGTCATCAGTACAGACAATTATATTAGTACCATCCGGTGGATTGAAAGCAGCTTGTAAAGAACATGCAGCCAATGATGTCAAGGACATCGGCGGCGCACACACCGTAGCATCAGATACAAATGAAAGGCTATTTGCCCAACCATTCATCACAGCAGCTTGGTCTTGTGTAAACATGACCATACATGCATCATCCGTGTAATCCATGTAATTGGTAATTTGTGCATATTGACTGGCACATCCACTGGCAGGTGCGTTGGCGCAACTTGTAACTGTTGGACATCCGAAGAATGGATTTGCAGTAGCTGGTGTATCATTAATTACGCCTACCTGACCACTAAAAGTTCCTGTGTCACCATCTCCGCATCCGCCTTGGAAAGTATGAAAAAGGTCGAAGTAATGACCCAACTCATGCGTAAGTGTACGTCCGAGGTCGTAAGTGGTATTTGTATTGAGTGAAGCACCTGACGAACATGGTGCAAGACCTGCACCGCCCCATGTTGAGGCATCCATTTGTACACCATCTCCATTAGCCAGACCCGGAGCAGCAGCAATACCCAATCCTCCTGTGTTTGCTTCAATAAATAGGTTGGCATATCCTGCCCAATTTGGAGCATCAGGTCCACCTGTCCAATTATATTGTCCTATTGTGATAGCCGGCCGACCATCGGCAATATTTTCAGCCGCAGGGTGATTTTGCGTAGCAAGGCAAAACTGCATACAAGTACCATCGGAAACAACATCAAGCGGATATCCTGCCGGACAAGCTGCATTTAAAGTATTGTAATAAGCTATATCGGCATTCAATGCAGCAAAGTCATCATTCAACTTTTCAATACTATTAACAGCGGCATCAATAAGACATTGTGTATTAGAACAATCAAAGTCATTACTGTAGTGTACCGCTACAGGAATAACAATACTATTAGTCCCATCACATGGAATGAAGTCGGCAATCTTTTCGGCTGCCGATTCACGCAACACTCTAATAAGTTCCTGCTCTTGCACACTTCGAGTACGTGAGGCTATATGAGCATCCGTTCCACATCGTTCAACCGCAGAAGTTGCATTTTGTGTGGGAATCGTATTGTCATAAGGAAGAGTTACATTAGAAGAAGGAGCACTTTTCTTACCGGAAGGCTTTGCTTTACCCTTGCTACCCGGAGCAACAAGTCCGTCGGCTTCATATCTCTCTGCTTCTGTAGCATAGTTCACAGCATTATTATTAGTTGATTTACTTTGCTGTGTAGAAGTTTGTGGCTGAATATAACCTCTATCAGTTGGTTTTTTAGAATTCTGGGCAATCATTTGATGGTTTGTACATATAAATAACAAACCAATTAGCACATAAAGAAAATGTGTTCTCATAATGAGCGTTTTAGATTTTAAATAAATTTTGGTTTCTAAAAAATCGTTTAAACATGCTCTTATGGAGTGGCAATAATAAAGGAGGAATTTGTCTTAAGAAAAGTATGAAATTGCTCCGAGTTTCACTTGATATGAGGGGAAAACGAATATAAATTGTCTATTACGAGCAAATATATACATTACATTGAATATTCTATATTTTTTGTTAAAAAAAAGTCAAAATATTAACATGAGAGTAATTTATGTATGAACGCAACTTTTATCAAGGTTAATTACAGTTAACCTGCCAATTCTTGAACCTGCCAAACATTCCATCAATTTTTCCTGTTATTGACAAATAATTATTTAGAAATATATTTTTTTGTGAAAAAATTATTAGTATTACAATGTAAAAAATATCAAATTCATTTTGCGGAATAAGCGTATACAAAGTAAGCGACATATTCAACATTTAAATTCGCTGAAAGTGAATCAATTATTGGACTTGAACTTGACGCTTGAACTTGAACTTGATACGTATTCACAAACACAAATTATGAAGAACATTCTACGAACAAAAGTGTACCTCAAACGGCGGCTTTTGCTCGCGCTAATGTGTGTCCTGACGGCAGGAATCGTCCAAGCACAGACACAGGTGACGGGTAAAATTCTCGCTGAAGACGGCACGCCATTGATTGGTGCAACAGTCTCGCTGAAAGATGGCAACAAAGGAACGACTACCGATTTAGACGGTAATTTTCGATTGACTGTGCCGGATGCTAATACGGCGGTTTTGGTCGTTTCTTATGTAGGCTTTCAAGAGCAAGAAGTGGCTTTGAATGGCAGTACTGCACTCAATGTCGCCCTTGATGAAGGTTCGGTTTTGGATGAGGTGGTTGTCGTGGGTTATGCTACACAAAAGCGTACTGAAGTCACGGGAGCGATTACCTCGCTTGATGCTGACCAGTTCAATTTAGGGGTCATTTCTTCGCCGGAACAGTTACTACAAGCCAAGATTCCGGGGGTACGGATTACCTCGTCGAGTGGTGAGCCGGGAGCAGGTGTCAACGTTTCGATACGTGGCGCGGGTTCGCTACGAAGCGGGAATAGTCCTTTGTATGTCATCGACGGTGTAGCATTGAATAATGACCCCGTCACGCCGGGAAGTGCCAACTTAGTCGGCAGTAACGCAGGTAACGTTGCCTCCGCCAAAAACCCCCTCAATTTTCTCAATCCTGATGACATCGAATCCATTGATGTCCTCAAAGATGCCTCTGCTACAGCGATTTATGGTTCGCGTGGTTCTAATGGTGTAATTCTCATTACAACGAAAAAAGGAGCCTATGGAGATGGCAAATTAAGTTATAATGGCTATGTCGGTACATCAAGTTTGGCTAAGAAAATTGATGTTGTTGGAGTCGGTTCGGGTACAGATTGGCAGGATGAAATTACAAGAAATGCTTTTTCACACAATCATAATCTCGCATATTCAGGCGGTAGCGAAAAAGCAAATTATCGCGCTTCGTTGAGTTATCTTGACCAAGAAGGTGTGATTCAGAAAAGTGCATTAAGTCGTTACACGGCAAGGCTCAATTCGACGGTTTTTGCTTTGCCTGACAGTCGTTTGCGTTTGGATATGAATTTTATCGGTAGTCATGTCGTAGATAATGGCGTGCCGCGTTCCGATATTTCTGATACCGATGGGGAGTTGATTACCAATGCGCTTGCAGGCGATCCGGGACGTCCGGTTTTTGATGCCAATGGTGATTATTCAGCCGGACCAACCAATGCAGTTGGTTATTTGGATGCTTGGAATGATGTCACAAAAACAGACCGTTTATTGGCAAATATTTCTCCTTCTTTACGCATCGTTGATGGTTTAAAATATCAAATGAATCTCGGTATTGACCGTTCGAATGCAGCGCGTGAGCAAGAACTTTCGCCCAATAATTTGGAAGGCATCAACATCAACAACGGTTCATATAATTTTGCTACTATAGACGCGACAAATGTCTTGGTAGAGAATTTTTTGACTTACGATATTTTACAAGGAAAAAGTAAAGTTAACGTCTTAGCTGGACACGCTTTTCAGGAATTTAATTCAAATAGTTTCGGCTTGGCAGCGAGTAATTTCCTCGTACCAAGTATCAACGCTTCCGACGATCCGGGCAATGCGATTAACATCCTTTCTGCCGCGGGCGATGCGACCAATCCAAACGGTACACGCGAGCAAAATAAGTTGGAATCAGTGTTTGGGCGTATTAACTACTCATTAGACGATACGTATTTTCTGACAGCTTCTATGCGTGCAGATGGTTCGTCGAAGTTTGGTGCAAACAATCGTTGGGGTTACTTCCCTGCGATTTCGGCAGCATGGCGATTGAATAAAAACTTAGGTTTAGAAGCTTTTCAAGACCTACGCCTTCGTGTAGGTTGGGGACAAACGGGTAACCAAGAAATTCCAAATAAAGCAACGCAGGAAACTTTCCAAGTTACTGAAACGGGTATCTCCCGTGTACGTGAAGCAAATCCTGATTTGAAGTGGGAAGTGAGTACACAATTCAACGTGGGTATTGATTTTGTATTAGCGGATAATAAATTCTATGGTAACATAGATTACTTCAATAAGGTCAACACTGACCCGCTACTCTTAGTTGATTCAGAGCCTCCGGCGGTGTCACAAAAATGGGTTAATCTACCCGGTGAAATCAAGAATAGTGGTGTTGAAATTTACTTAGGAAGTCAGTTGATTAGCAATTCAAGTTTGACTTGGAATATTGATGTGAATGGTACATTTACATCGAATGAAGTATCGCTCCCTGATGGTCGTGAAATTTTTACGGGCGTATTAAGTGGCAGGTCAATTAACGGAACATTAACCCAAATTATCCGTGATGGCGAATCACTCGGTTCGTTCTACCTACCTGTGGATAATGGTGATGGCACTTCCGGTGAACGTGAGATTTTGGGTTCGGGCATACCGAGTTTTGTGTATGGTATCAATAATTACCTACGTTTTGGTGATGCGGATTTGTCCTTTAATTTATCAGGGGTTTCAGGTAATAAAATTTATAATGCAACAGATAATTTCCTCAATAATTTCGGTGGAAATGTCTCAGATAGAATTGCAAGCGCAAGCATGATTGCGCCCGGAGCGTCGAGTTTCTTCCTCGAAGATGGCGCATTTTTACGCCTAAATAATCTAACACTCGGTTATAATTTGCCAATGGGCGAACAAAATTGGGTGCGTAAAGCGCGTCTGTATGTCACCGGTCAAAACCTATTTGTCCTAACTAATTATACAGGCTACGACCCGGAAGTAGATACACCACTCGCAGTTGGTGGCAACCTTTCCTATGGAATTGATTTTGCCGCATACCCACGCGCACGAACGTTTTTATTTGGTGTAAATGTAGAATTTTAAATTAGTCCATAGTCGATGGTTGATAGTCCATAGACGAACGTAAAAAAGCATGTTTCACGTTTGCCTATGGACTATGGACAACGGACTATCGACTGCTTTAAAGCAATAAAAATGAAAAATAAAATATATCTATTACTTGTCATTTTACTTGTCTTCGGCTGTGCTGATTTGGAAGAACAGGTATTTGATGAGGTACAGGTGGATGACATCGGGGAACTGCTCGATAATCCGACCCCTGAATTTCTGGATAATTTGGTGGCAGCGGTCTATGCCGAGTTAATACCGAATTTTACGGAACGTAATTACTTTAATTTACAAGAATCGACTTCGGATATTTCGATGACACCGACACGCTTTCGCTTGGACGGAACGACGAGCGATTGGTTTGACGGCGGGCGCTATGTGACCTTACATACACATGCGTGGACGCCTACAAGCCCACCGGAAATTGCGAATGTTTGGACTTTCTTGCAAGGCGGAATCGCGGCGGCTTTGGAGGTCTTGGATGCCTTCGACACACCCGCTGCATTGGACAATCCTGACATCGCACCGCGACGTGCAGAGGTACAAGGCATGTTGGCATTTTACATGTGGGCGATTTTTGATTTGTACGGGCAAGTGCCATACATCAATTTGGCTACAGGTGAAAATGTGGTGTTGACCGGAACGGATGCAGTGGATGAAATGATTAGTCTTTTGGAGGCGGCAATGCCTGCATTACGCGGTAAGGATGATGCTAAGTCGGGACAATTATTTTCGCAAGGCGCGGCACAGGCTTTGATGGCACGTATTTACCTAAACAAAGCGGTATATCAAGACCGTTATGCGGGAAGCTATGACTTTGCACCTGCGGATATGACGAAGGTGATTGAGGTTTCTAATGACCTGATTAATAATGGCGGTTATACATTAGCGAATGATTTTTTCCGCTTATTTGATGGGGATAGTGACAATAACAGTGCATCGGATGAGTTGATTTTAGTGGCGAATTGTCAGGCGGGACAGACTTGTAATCGTGCATTTACGGCGATGGTGATGAGTCAAGGTCAATATGCGGCAGATGCAGGTAGTTTCAGAGGTTGGAACGGCTTCTGTACGCTGCCTGAATTTGTGGATTCATGGGATACGGCTGACCCGCGTTATTTTGAGGAAAATTATCCGAATCAACCCGGCACCATAGATCCGGCAGATTACAAACTCAATCGCGGCATTCAAGTCGGCGTACAGCACGGACCTGTACCCGTAGATGCTGATGGCGTAACACCGACAGAAGGCGGTACATTCAAACGTGATGGAGATGGCAAATTAATTATCGAAGAATTGAAAAATTTCCTACGCGATAATCAAACGATTGACTACTCAAGAGAAGTAACACTGACCAACTCGAATCAATGGGCTGGCGCACGAGTATTCAAGTACGAATACGACACGCCCGGACCGGGACGTTGGGATACCAATATCAATCCGGTTTTGCTGCGTCTTGGAGATGTGTATCTCATGCGTGCGGAGGCGAAAATGCGTAGCGGCGATGCGGGAGGCGCATTGGCTGATGTCAACGAATTACGTGCTGCGCGTGGTGCGCCGATGTTGAGTAGCTTGGATTTGGATGGCTTATTGGCAGAGCGCGGATTTGAATTTTACTGGGAATCTCACCGTCGTACCGACCTGATTCGCTTTGGGAAATTCGGGGATGCTTGGACAGAAAAGCCTGTTAGTGAACCGTTTAAACGAGTATATCCGATTCCGGTGAATGCATTGGCGGCGAGTACCAAATTGGTGCAGAATATGGGGTATTGATTGATTTTTGATTGCCTTTAAAATGAATGGACGAATGACTTACTTGTTGTTCGTCCATTTTTTGTTTGATAAATTGGTGATTAGGCAACTGCGTATTCGGTATCTTTTCTTCGATTTGGGTGGATGACACCGAGTACGATATCGTGTTTTGGAACACCCATTTCGATGAGGTCGGGGGCAATGAGCATGTCCGTATTATTTCTTTGAATCCAAACTTTATCATTGATAATATCCAAATGAAATATGCAACCATGAAACTGACGTTTATCTTTCCAACCAATTGAAATTAATTGATAACGTTTTCTTTGTGTATCAGCAATAATTTGGTAATCAATTGGTGTATTGGCACCATTCCAATAGCCTTCTTGTTCCTCCAAAAAATTTAAGATAATTTGCTCGTATTTTGTTACTTTTTCCATTCTACAATTATTTTATCTTTAATATCAAATAGGATAAGCTTAAGTTGATTTTTCTCAACGGATTTTCTGAAAATGAATTTGGTGCGAAGTATTTCATAAGCCTCGTGCGGCATCGCTAAAAATAATCCTCGCTCCTCTTCAATTTCGTCTATTCCTATCTGATAATTTATCATCTGACCTAATGCTGAATGATAATCGTAAATGACACTTTCATTCAGAAAACTTTTGACGTCCACAGCGATTTTCTGCCCTTCTTTTTCAGCACCAATAATTTTTTGTGCACCCAAATCAATTTTTAATTGCTCATTATCCTCAAATTCAATGATATATGGGTCATCAGTAATCTCCC
>JAHDEO010000163.1 GCA_020628725.1 Saprospiraceae bacterium | reverse complement strand
TTATTAAAATGAATTACGGCTGCAAGATGCACGAGTTCCGAGAATAATCATAGGAACGATTTGACTCATTTTTACAAATCAAAATAAAAATATTTACAACAAACTAAAAACCAACTACTTGAAACGACTAAAATTCAATTTCTCCAATAAAAAAATCCTTCAAAATGAATCATTTCACTTTGAAGGATTTCCGAAAATTGAAAGTTACGATACTACATTTCTATTATTTTTGAACTTTATTCACTCCTGTCCCTCCCAATCGTCATTAATTTTTGTAATAAACTCCAATAACTCATCACGTCCCAATCCAGACTCCGATGAAGTCACAAAGCACTGCGGTACTTCTTCCCAAGTTTCAAGCATAGCGTTTTTGAAGGCTTCCAGATTTTCGTCGTTCAATTCGGGATTCTTTTTATTTTTATCTGCTTTTGTAAATACCAATACAAACGGCACACGCATCTTACCGAGTTGATTCACAAATTCGATATCAACTTCTTGTGGTTTGTGGCGTATATCAATCAGCACAAATACGCAGGCAAGCGTATCGCGGAAATTCATATAATCACGTATCATCTGCTCAAACTGACGGCGTTTGGTTTTCGATACCCGCGCATAACCATAACCGGGCAGGTCAGCAAGCAGCCACTCATTATTTATCAGAAAGAGATTTATAAATTGCGTTTTACCCGGTGTACCGGATACTTTTGCGGCTTTTTTGTAGCCGCAAAGCATATTGACGAGCGAAGATTTCCCTACATTAGAGCGTCCGATAAAGGCATACTCAGGACGCGTGTCGTCAGGACATTTACGATATGTCGGAAAACTTCCTAAAAAATCTAAATACTTTATTATCATAACGGTGGACGGTGGACGGTGGACGGTGGACGGCACAAACCGTTCATTATCCAACATCTTCCGTATTATTTTTCTGTTGATTTATCGTGTTGGTAAGTTCTTTATTTTCGGTGAGTTCTTCGTTCTTTATACTTTGTTCTTCCTTGATTATTTCTGAATTCTCTACGTTAGTCGTTTCTCTCTCGTCGTTTATTGTTTCGTTTCCGTCAAGCGAAGCGTCCGTTTCTGTTTCTTCGGGAAAAAACCGTCGGCTAAACAGGAGCAAAGATACCGCTCCAATGAAAATCGCCGAATCTGCCACATTAAAAATGGCACTAAAAAACAGGAAACGATTCCCACCGATACGCGGCAACCACTCCGGGAAACGCCCTTCAAACATCGGGAAGTACAACATATCAATCACCTGCCCATGCAGCCAGGGCGTAGGCGAACCTTCCAGCATATTTCCTTCCAAAAACACCCCATAAAATACACTATCAATCGCATTACCAATCGCTCCACCGAGTATCATCGCCAAACAAAATATAAATCCTGTATGCGCTTTATTTTTTATTTGCAAAATAAAAAAGTAGGTCAACACCGTAATTGCCGCCATGCGGAAAAGTGTCAAAGCTAACTTCGGTATAATTGTCAACCCGAATGCCATACCCGGATTCAAGGTATAATGCAATCGTGCCCAGTCCAGACCCAAAATATTAATCTCGCCCCGATAGCCCATATCCATGTACTGATAGACCAACAATTTCGAGATTTGGTCTACTAAAATGACCGCCAAAACGACGAGGTAATATTTTTTATACTTCATTAGTAATTTTAAATGAATGAATTTTGAATTTTGAATGAATCAAAACGCATAATTTATCCGTATGATTTTGATAGGTCAAAATTAAAGAACGCAAAGATACGGAATTAAGTTTAAGTCCAAGTTCAAGTTGAAGGTTAAAAGATGTTTAAAAATTGGTTTGGTTTTGGCATAACTGAAATATCATTCTAAATTTGAGCTTAAGTTTGAATTTAAATTTACCAAAACGTTAAATCAAGCTATTTTTAATAACAAAAGACGTCATTTAGCGTTTTTATTTTTATTTTTGGAAAAGTAAGGAATGATGAGAGAATAAATTTACATTCTTGAGTAGATAGTTTTGTGTTTAGTTTTTGCTTTGAAAACATGAGTTTATCGGGATAAATGATTGATTTCAAAGTGAAAAATAAGCGCAAAAGAAGCAGTCAAGAATGTAAATTTATTTTGTCATCATTCCTAACGCGGTCTGTAGACCGCATCCATTTTTTGCTACGCAAAAAATAAATCACGGTCTACAGACCGTGCTACAATTAATTATCGTATGAAAAATCTGTTGTTGTTAGTTGTCGTTGCAGTTTTAAGTTCTTTGGCTACTGTGTTTATTCACGAGCGGATGGATGATGACGAAGTACCTGAGCGTATCGTGATACGCGAACAAGCTCCCACTCCGCAATACGCCAATCTTGCGACACCTACCAACACTACCGCGCCGCAAAAATCAACCAAAATCAGCACCGCACCTACCAGCTTTATCAAAGGTGCATCGAAGGCAACGCCCGCAGTTGTGCATATCCGCGCTTTGCAAGGAAAACGTAGTAATGGGCAATTTTTTGATGATTTCTGGGGACGTTCCAATGAGGTTTCATCCGGTTCAGGCGTGGTGATTTCTTCGGATGGTTATGTCGTAACCAATAATCATGTAATTGAGGATGGCAATGTTTTGGAGGTCACTTTGGATGGTCAGCGTAGCCTCGAAGCGAAAGTCATCGGCACCGACCCTTCGACGGATTTAGCCTTAATTAAGGTGGATGCAGTTGGTATGCCACATCTAAAATTTGCAGATTCAGATGGTGCAGAAATCGGCGAATGGGTACTTGCTGTCGGTAATCCTTTCAATTTAAATTCTACCGTTACGGCAGGTATTATCAGCGCGAAAGCACGTAATATAAATATTCTTGACGACCAATATTCTATTGAATCATTCATACAAACAGATGCAGCCGTTAATCCCGGCAATAGCGGCGGTGCTCTCGTTGACACCAACGGCGACCTTATCGGCATCAACACCGCAATCATCACACGTTCAGGACGTTATGAAGGCTACTCTTTTGCAGTTCCTTCTAATTTGGTGAAAAAAGTGGTCAATGACCTCCGCGAATTTGGAACAGTACAACGTGGATTTTTGGGTGTAAATATCCAAGATGTTTCGGACGAAATTGCAGCTTCGCTTAAACTCAATTCATTGGATGGCGTGTATCTCTCCCGTGTCAATCCGGGGAGTGCTGCCGAAGATGCGGGCTTGCGTGTGGGCGATGTTATCATGTCTGTCAATGGTAATCCGGTCAAAAGTACGCCTGAATTGCAAGAACAAGTCGCGCTCTTCCGCCCCGGCGACCGCGTGAGTGTGGAGTACATCCGCGATGGTAAACGCTCCGAGGCAGGTGTCGTCCTTCGCAATCGCAATAATAATCCAACCCTGATGTCAAAAAATAATCTATTGCTTTCGAGTCAATTAGGTTTCGATTTACGCAATTTGAATAGCAATGAAATCCGCACACTCGGCATGGATGGCGTGCGCGTGACGAGTATCATTCGCGGCAGTATCATTGACGCTACAAACATGCAGCCCGATTTTGTCATCACCAAAATCAATGATGTACGTGTGAAGGATTTAGATAATTTTATGAAAATTTTAGAAGAGGTGGACGGTAGAGTTGTTTTAGAGGGTTTTTATGAAAATTATCCTGATGTGTATTTCTACAACTTTGTAAAGTAACTAATTCATTCTCGTAGAGAAAATTGATGAATTTTCTCTACGAGAATTTCTCCCTATTTTATCTCAAATTAAGATACAACATAATCAACATAGCCACAAACATCGCAATTACCAACCAACGCATCATTTGAATACTTGCATTTTGGCTTTGAAGTTTAGATTCAAGCGTTTTTGTATGCGTATTCAATTCCTGTTTTAAATACTTTTTCAAATCGGTAACTTCGGTCAACATTTGACGATTATTGCGGTCGGCTGCATTGACCGTTTTTTCTAATTCATCGAAAAGGTCCGGGAAATTTATCGTACTAATTCGTCCTTCCATTTCGTGTACCGCACGCATGAGGCGTTCAAAACGCACCATATACTCTTTCACTTGTCCGTTTTGACGGTTGTGCATGTCATTGATGAGTGCGATTTGCTTATTCATCTCCGTAATGGCGGCTTCGATGGATTCATTTGTGGAGTTCAAGAAATGTAGCAATTGCTCATTACTACGGTCAAAATGCGCTTTACTTGACTGACTTTGAGCCGATTGCAGATTCCCCAACATCAACTGACTCTTCCGCTCGTAACTCTCCTGCAATTGCTTAACACGCGAAGCGGATTCGTTATAAAAATCCTTTGAACGTGCCGCAGATTCCTTCAAGTATGTCTCAATTTTTGTGGTCAATTCGTCCAAATGCGCTTTGTAATTGCCACTCAAATTGGTCATACCCGACACCACACCTGTTGCCGCGCTTTTTGCTTCAGCAATCTGCGTTTTAGCCGCACCCAAGTCTTGAAGGTGTTGCTGTAACTCCTCCAATGCTGTATTCAATTCTCCTTGAAAAATATCACTCATAAGACGGTGAACGGTAGACGGCAAACGGTGGACGACAGACGATGTGAGTTAATACCTTATCGTTCGTCGTTCACCGTTCGTCGTTAGCCGTAAAGTTTTTCTTTAAATTGTCGCAACCAACGATTACGAAGTTCCAAATATAGGAGTTTGGCAGCCGGATTCATAATATTTTTCAACTCACTTTTGTAACGTATCGTTTTTTCTTGAAATTGAGAAACGGCTTTTTCCAGTGTTGCCGCATCCATGTTGTACAAATTTTTGAATTGATAAAAACCTTCTATAAAATCTTCTGCGCCCAATTTCAATTTAGCTTCGTCTGTTATAGTTAATTGGTCTTCTTCGATTTCTGTTTCTAAATAAAAAATACAAAACGCTCTTAGTAATCTGAATACCGGGTGATTTGGGTGTTGTTCGAGCATGTAATCAGACGAAGTTTTCAATTGCCTGATATTCAGCAATGTAGTTCCTTGTTTATCTAAAGCTACGGCGTCCATATATTTCCATACCGTTTCTAATTCTACCAAACGCCCTTGCGAAGTATCTTCTTGCAAATTTGGTGTATGTGCCGGATGTGCATATTTTTTATCGTAGAAAAATGCAGGTGAATTATCCATAACCAATTGCTCAGTCGTATGATAACCTTCCGTTAGTCTACGTGCGGTATGGGCGCGTTGCGGCACCAATTTCGTATATTCAAATCGTAATAATACGCGTAAAAAATCCATTTCAGAAGCACGACTCGTGAGACGGGTTTCTGCTGTTTCATCGGGAATTAGTGAGGGATGTTCCTCTTCATTAATCAATGTTTCATAGGCTCTTCGCATCCATAATTTCACATCTTCATGTACTTCAAATCGTGCAATGTACGCACGTAGTGCGTCTTCATATTCATTTTTTTCTTTTTTTGTAAAACTGATAACAAATGAATCATTTTTCTCTTCAACATTATCAATAATCCCCAATAATAATAAGCGTTGCAATGCCCTTTGTGTATCGTGTAATCGCCTCATTTGGTGTAATAAATTCGCCGTAGAGCGACTTACCTTGCTTCCTTCGAGAATGTAGATATTGATATTGTAGCCCTTGTATTGATGTCCTTTCTCTTTATCCCTTATGCGTAATAATTTCTCGTAATTCGTATTCAATAATTCAATAAAATCTTCCAGAGACGCGGCTTGATACGCTGCATTATCCACCGCGCGGCTAAATAGCTTTTCTTCCGGGCTAATCTCCATTGTAGCACCATTATTCAACAAAAGAGACATCTTATACACCACTGTCTCTGCATGAAAAAGATAATCAAAAATCTTCTCCACTTTTTCCGACAAATCATTTGCAGTTGGAATCGAAATTTGACGCTCCTCCCCTACTTCCATGCCTTCCATCAAATGCAAAATTCCCGGCTGCGATTTACCTTTAAAATACTGTCGAATCCAATCATTTAGAATCGTTGCTCTGCCACGATTTTCTTCTATGAATTGGCTGGTTATATTAAAAATTGCATCATTTTTTTGTCCTGATAATGAATCATTTAAAGTAGTTCCCGGCAAGGAAGATTTTGACAAGTCCATTTGCGCGAAGGGTGTTTTTTTGTCATTTTCTAAATAAAAATACAATAAAAAACCCGCTGCACGAAGACTTACATTTACACCTGTTTCCGTTTTTATTTTTTCAGTCAATTCATTGGGAACAGACAAACGGTTCGGCGCATCTATTTTGTATAATAATTCATACAAAATCGCGTACTCCTTCGCCGCCCCCGGATAACGAAGGCGATGCAATTCCATGACCTGAAAAAAAGAAGGATGTACATCCATAATAATGCGACAATGCTTAAATGCTACAATGCGATAATGATTCTTGAGCAACTATACATTGTTTTTTATTAAATGTTTTAAACTCAAAAATAGTACTTTTTTCCCATTGACGTAGAGAAAATTCATGAATTTTCTCTACGTCAACGTTCTTTGGGTGAATTTTTATCTATCAAAAAACGTTCTACACAAAATCATATAACAAACCCCACATTTTACGTATTTTCGCGCTTTCAAACGTAAAACGATTTTGCAAATCCTCACGTTCGCAGAGCGATTTACAAAATCGCTTTACGTCAAAACTTGAACTTAAAAATGGAATATACACCACGCGACATAGAACAGAAATGGCAAAAGCATTGGGAAGAAAACGATACATATAAAGTTTCTAATCAGAGCGATAAGCCAAAATATTATGTATTGGATATGTTTCCGTATCCTTCGGGTGCGGGCTTGCATGTGGGGCATCCGTTGGGGTACATTGCTTCGGATATTTTTGCACGATACAAGCGGCAACAAGGTTTCAATGTCTTGCATCCGATGGGCTATGATGCCTTTGGTTTGCCGGCAGAGGAATATGCTTTGCAGACGGGGATTCATCCTGCCGTTTCGACTGATACGAATATCAAACGCTATAATGAGCAGTTGCGGTCTTTGGGATTTTCATTTGATTGGAGTCGGGAAGTGCGGACGTGCGACCCGAAATATTATAAATGGACGCAATGGATTTTTACGGAGTTGTTTCATCATTATTACGACCAAGCGGCAGATAAGGCTTTACCGATAGCTGATTTGGTAAAAACCTTTGAAAAAGAGGGCAATACAAATGTAAAAGCAGCTACGACACAAGAAGAAACCTTCGATGCAGCAGCATGGAGTGCCATGTCAAAATCGGAAAAAGAAGAGACTTTGATGCGTTACCGTTTGGCATATCGCGAGGTGGGTTATGTGAATTGGTGTGAGGCATTGGGAACCGTCTTAGCGAATGACCAAGTGAAAGATGGTATTTCGGAACGTGGAGGTCATCCCGTCGTGCAAAAGGCGATGCCGCAGTGGAATTTACGGACAACAGCCTATGCCGAGCGTTTGTTGACCGGCTTGGAGACCATTGATTGGTCGTCATCTTTGAAGACGATTCAGCGTAATTGGATTGGTCGTTCAGAAGGGGCACAGATGTTTTTTGATGTCGCAGATTCTGATGCGAAAATTGAAATTTACACGACTCGACCCGATACGATTTTTGGGGCAACTTATATGGTTTTAGCTCCTGAACATGAGTTAGTCGAGCAATTGACTACTGATAATCAACGCGCTGCAATTGACAAATATGTATCCTATGTAAAGTCGCGTTCTGAATTGGAGCGCATGGCGGATAAGCAGGTGACGGGCGAGTTTACGGGGGCTTATGCGGTGAACCCGTTTACCAATACAAAAATACCAATTTGGGTCGCGGAATATGTGTTGATTGGCTACGGAACGGGTGCGATTATGGCTGTCCCAAGCGATGATGAACGCGATAAGACTTTTGCCGAAAAATTTGGTTTGGAAATCATTGATGTAGTGGATAAATCGGATTATCCGGGCGCGACTTTGAGTGATAAATTGGGAAAAATGATTAACTCCGATTTTATCAATGGTATGGAAGTACCGGATGCTATCGCCGAAATAAATAAGCGTGTCGAGTCGATGGGTATCGGTACAGCTAAGGTCAATTATAAATTGCGCGATGCGGGATTTAGCCGTCAAAGATATTGGGGTGAACCCTTCCCGATTGTATATGATGCAAATGGTACGGCAGAGATGTTGCCTTTGAATGAATTGCCTTTGGAGTTGCCTGATACAGAAGATTTTAAACCGGGGCAAGGTGGGCAATCGCCTTTATCACGCTTGACTGATTGGGTCAATTCTAAGCCCGGCTATACCCGCGAAACGGATACGATGCCTGCGGTGGCGGGTTCGTCTTGGTACTTTTTGCGTTATATGGATCCGCATAATGATGAGGCATTTGCCGGACAAGATGCCGTCAATTATTGGCAAGATGTGGACTTGTATGTGGGCGGTTCGGAACATGCAGTGGCGCACTTGATGTATTCGCGTTTTTGGCATAAATTCTTGTATGATAAAGGTTTAGTGCCGACTCAAGAACCCTTCAAAAAATTGATTAATCAAGGGATGATTCAGGGGGTGATTGAGTTCATTTACATGAAAAAAGAAAAAACGAATGGACAGGCGCATTTTATGTGTGCGGGCTTAGTGAAGCGCGATGATTTGTTTGATGAAGTTGCGCGAATACCTGTACACATTGACTACGTACAAGATTATGGTTCGGAAAAATCCTATTTGAATATCAAAAGCATCAAGCAATTCATCGCTTGGCGTCCTGAATACGAAAATGCGATTTTTGAGTGTAGTAAAGGTACATTTCAAAACGGTATGTTTACGCCGAAAAAGGACGCAACAGGTACGCATTTATTGACTCATTCTGAGGTCGGAAAAATGTCCAAATCCAAATATAATGTCGTCAATCCTGATTTGGTGATTGACCAATACGGTACAGATTGTTTCCGTATGTACGAGATGTTTTTAGGACCGATTGAAGCCTCTAAGCCCTGGGACGTTCAGGGGATTAGCGGTGTGTCGAAGTTCTTGCGTAATTTTTGGAATTTATTTTACCAAAGCGAAAAATTTACGATAACAGACGGAGAACCAACGAAAGATGAATTAAAGGTTTTGCACACTTGTTTAAAAAAAGTAACTGAAGATATTGAGCGTTTTTCTTTTAATACCTGCGTGAGTGCCTTTATGGTCGCTACGAATGAGTTGAGAAAATTGAAATGCAACAAACGCGCAATTTTAGAACCTTTGACAATTGCTTTAGCTCCTTTTGCACCGCATATTTCGGAAGAATTGTGGTCGAAAATGGACGGAGAAGGTTCGGTGGTCATGGCGCAATTTCCGAAATTTGATGAGTCACATTTGGTGGAAGATTCTATCAATTATCCGATTTGTATTAACGGAAAGAAACGTATGGAAGCGTCATTTTCTGCTACAGCTTCTAAGGATGACATCGAAAAAATTGCTTTGGGTTTGGATGGTTTAGAGAAATGGATTGATGGGAAAACGGTACGAAAAGTCATCGTGGTGCCGAAGCGAATGGTGAATATTGTAGTATCGTAACACAGGCTTCCAGCCTGCACGCTCACATGCGTACACAACCGCGCAGGCTGGAAGCCTGTGTTACATTATGACAAAAATAGGCTTACTCTCCGACACGCACGGCTACCTCGACGAAAAGGTATTCAAATACTTCGAGGACTGCGACGAAATCTGGCACGCCGGAGACATCGGCACCATCAAACTCGCCGACGAACTCGAAGCTTTCAAACCTCTCCGTGCCGTTTATGGTAATATTGACGGTCATGCGCTCCGCCAACGCTACCCGCTTCACCAACGATTTGATTGTGAGGGAGTTGATGTATGGATAACACATATCGGCGGCTATCCGGGTAGGTATGATAAGCGCATTAGAGAGGACATCAGAGCAAACCCGCCCAAACTTTTCATTACCGGACATTCGCACATATTAAAGGTGATGCCCGACAAAAAACTCAATCTACTACACATGAATCCGGGGGCTTGCGGTGTTCATGGTTTTCATCAAATCAAGACTTTGCTTCGCTTTTCCATTCATGAAAGCCAAATTATAGAAGTGCAAGCTATCGAGATTGGGAAGCGTAGTGTTCAATAAGATACTTTTATAAGAGAAGAAAAAAGTGTCCATTACTATTTTAAATGAAAAATAAGAAAGACTAAACTATAACTTATTCTTATCTAACTATCAGCAAAATATATAGTGCAATATATCCCATAAGAATACAAGTGCCTTGTCACACTCATACATTAACACATCAGCACGCCAACACATCAGCACATCACCACGAAAAATCTTATCTTTACATTTTTTATCGCGACCACGACAAATAGATGAGAAAATTTGTACAAAATTTACTGCTCGGCGTATTAGTATGCGCCAATATCAACACCACCTTTGCACAAGACCATTCCGTAGCACGCGAATGGAACGAAGTCCTGCTAAATGCTATCAGGAATGACTTTGCCCGACCGACCGTACATGCGCGGAATCTGTGGCATAGTTCGATAGCGATGTATGACATCTGGGCTGCATACGACGAAAATGCTGAAACCTATTTACTGGGAAAAACCGTTGATGGATTTACCTGTGAATTCGATGGCGTGCCTGTACCTGCTGATATAGAGCAAGCTCGGGAAGAAGCGATTAGCTATGCAATGTATCGCCTGATACGACATCGTTTTAATAATGCGCCCGGTGTATTTTTTATCGTTGCAGAAGCCAATAATAAATTGGTTGAACTGGGTTATACACCTGCATTCACCTCCACAAATTATTCTACGGGTTCTCCCGCAGCATTGGGTAATTATATAGCTCAATGCTTGATTAATTATGGTATGCAGGATGGCGCAAACGAACAAGGTTTTTATAACAACCTCTACTACCAACCTGTCAATCCTTCAATGGTAACAGATGATCCGGGCAATCCAAATATCCTTGACCCGAATCGTTGGCAACCACTTACCTTAGATGTTTTTATCGACCAATCCGGTAATCCGATACCATTTAATACGCCTGCATTTTTGAGTCCTGAATGGGGAAATGTCACGCCTTTTGCCATGACTGACGATGATATGACTACTCATCAACGTGACGGCAACGACTACCATGTTTATCATGACCCCGGCTCGCCGCCCTACCTTGACACCAATCAAGTCACCCCAATTTCAGAAGAATATCAATGGGGATTTACACTCGTATCTAAATGGTCATCGCACCTCGACCCTGCGGATGGCGTTCTTTGGGACATTTCTCCTGCTTCAATTGGTAATGTACAAGACTATCCCACTACCATTCAGGGTTTGCGTGATTTTTATGATGAAACCCATGGTGGTGATCCGGGAATTGGACGCAACATCAATCCATATACAGGCGCACCATACGAACCACAATTTGTACCACGAGGTGATTACACACGCGTACTGGCGGAGTTTTGGGCAGATGGACCGGACTCCGAAACACCACCCGGTCACTGGTTTACCATTTTAAATTATGTCAGTGACCATCCTGCTTTGGAGAAAAAATTCAGAGGAACTGTCGAAATTGCAACTGATTTGGAATGGGATGTCAAAGCCTATTTTGCATTAGGTGGTGCGATGCACGATTCGGCGATTTCGGCTTGGGGCTGCAAAGGATGGTACGACTATATTCGCCCGATGAGTGCCATTCGTTGTATGGGAGATAATGGTCAAAGCAGTTTGCCGCTTTTTCCAAATTTTCATCCGGGTGGGCTACCACTTTCGACCGGCTTGGTAGAACGTGTATCCGCTGCCGACCCCCTTGCAGGACCAAATGGTGAAAATATTGGCAAAATAAAGCTTCTCGCATGGCGCGGACCGGATTATATTGACAATCCCGATACGGATATGGCAGGCGTCGGCTGGATTTTGGCAGAACGCTGGTGGCCCTATCAACGTCCGTCTTTCGTTACGCCTCCATTTGCGGGTTACGTATCCGGGCACTCGACCTACTCGCGTGCGGCGGCAGAAGTACTTACGTTGCTCACAGGCGATGAATATTTTCCCGGTGGCATGGGCGAATTTCCTGTAGAAATGAATGAATTTTTAGTATTTGAGGAAGGTCCAAGTCAAGATTTCACCTTGCAATGGGCGACCTACCGCGATGCTTCCGACCAATGTAGTTTGTCTCGTATTTGGGGCGGTATTCACCCGCCTGCGGATGATATTCCCGGACGCCTCATGGGTATGGAAATCGGTGTAGATGCTTTCTTGCTCGCAGAATCCTACTTCTACCGCGACCAAGACGGTGATGGTTATTATGATTATGAAGATTGTGATGATAATAATGCGACTGTCTATCCCGGAGCAGAGGAAATTTGTGATGCGCTGGATAATGATTGTAATGGTTTAGCTGATGACGGCATTCCGAAAAACACCTATTTCTTTGATAATGATGGTGATGGATTTGGCGACAGCAATATAACGGTAGATACTTGTATGATGACACCGCCAATGGGTTACGTAGCCAACGATACAGATTGTGATGATACCAAATTTAATGTGAATCCTGATGCCGAAGAAATTTGCAATGGTATAGATGATAATTGTGATGGCAGCATTGATGAAGGCTTGACCGTTACGACCTATTATGTAGATATGGATGGTGATGGATTTGGTAGTGCTTCCGGTAGCGGCGGTGTCTCACTCGACACTTGCTTGACTGTACCGCCGATGGGTTATGTAGCCAATGCTTTCGATTGCAATGATGACGACCCCAACATTCATCCCGATTCACCTGAAGTTTGTGATGCCATTGACAATAATTGTAATGGCGAAATCAACGATGGTTTACCGCGATTTGTATATTATTTTGATAATGACGGTGATGGATTTGGTGATGCATTAATCAGCATTGACACCTGCACCACTGCGCCGCCAAACTACGTTTCAGTCGCGCTCGATTGTAATGACAATGATGCCTCCATCAATCCCGACAGTCCTGAGATTTGTGATGCCATAGACAATGATTGCAACGGATTATTTGACGATGGATTACCGAAAAATCGCTACTACTTCGATGCGGACGGCGACAATTACGGTGACATCAATATTATGGTAGATACTTGCATCAGCGAACCACCAACGGGCTATGTCGTTGACAATACCGATTGCGATGATACCCGTAGCGACTCCTACCCTACTGCTCCCGAAATTCCCGATGATGATATTGACCAAGACTGTTCGGGTGTAGACCTATATCTACAAACGAAAATCTTCCCTAATCCTACAAACGGCAACATTCGCATACGTTATGTGTATACAGGCGTTGCGCGTGTGCAGGTCGTGGACGCGCATGGGCGCGTAGCCGATGAGGGTTTTATTGAGTTTGTCAATAACGAAACATCCATGAATGTTAACTTCCTCCCGACGGGTGTTTACTTCCTTCGCTTCCTTGACCTTGAAGAAGGGAAACAGCTTTTTGTGGAGAAATTGATGAGGTATTAAAAATAGTAGTGGCTGCTTTTAGCTGCCAACAAAAAAAGCCTCATAGATTTTAAAAAATCTATGAGGCTTTTGTCGTATTTGAAGTAAAACTTGGAACTTACTTTTATTTCAAATCGTTGAGTGAAAGTAAACACTCAACTCAAAAAACTACTCTCCAAAATTATTAGGAACGTTTAAAGAATAATATCGACATTTCGACGAGGTTATTTTGTCCTTAGTTTTCTTCTTGAAAATGGGAGTTTATCTGGATAAATGACTGTTTTCGAGGAGGAAAATAAGGGTAAAAGAAGCCGTCCAAATGTTGATCTTATTTTTTAAACGTTCCTTATTATTATAATTGAGGTTGCAATTGCAATTGAGATTGAAGTTGAAATTAAGGT
>JAHDEO010000673.1 GCA_020628725.1 Saprospiraceae bacterium | reverse complement strand
CCCAAACAAGCATTTGAGATAATAAAAAAGGAAATTTCAGGGCTTTTAAAAGGAGATGATAAAGTCATTTCGATTGGTGGTGACCATTCCGTGAGTTATCCGATTATTGATGCTTTTGCAGATAAATATCCAACTTTGAACATCTTACACTTAGACGCTCACGCTGATTTGTATGATGATTTTGACGACAATCCATACTCACACGCTTCTCCTTTTGCGCGAATTATGGAAACGGGTAAGGTGCGTTCTCTCACCCAAGTGGGCATCCGTACATTCAACACACATCAACGCGAACAAGCGCGAAAATTCAATGTACAGGTCGTTGAAATGAAGGATTTTAACCTTGATTTTCTTCAAAAATTAGAATCGCCACTGTATATTTCATTAGATTTAGATGTACTGGATCCCGCATTTGCCCCCGGCGTATCGCACCATGAACCCGGTGGAATGACCACCCGCCAAGTCATCGAAATTATCCAAAATATTCCCGTAGAAATCGTTGGCGCAGACATCGTGGAGTATAATCCCATGCGAGATGTGCATAATATGACCGCAATGGTAGCCTATAAATTGATGAAGGAATTGATGGCGAAAATGATATAATTCATAATGAAAAACAGACACTCGTAGGGACAGGTTGTGACCTGTCCGTCGCGACCTGTCCCTACGAATGTTATGTGATTATATTTTTACAATCGCCAATATCCACATTTCAAATACGCCCCTTCAGGAAATGAAACAGGATGGTCAATATCGTGAAATGTTTTTTCTATCAATTCAGATGAATGACGTATCGATGCAATTGCCGTTTCACAAATGTCAAAAAAATCATCTGCACTAACCCTTGAAGAACAAGATGCTAAGACGAGTATTCCACCCTTTCGCACTAATTTCGCGCCTAAAATAGCGAGCCGTCGATAGCTGTGTTTGGCTTTGTCGATTTCCTTAGCGCGTTTGGCAAATGAAGGTGGGTCGATGACGACAATATCAAAAGTTTTTCGCTCAGCAGCGAGGTCGTCTAAGGCAGCGAAAGCATCTGCGGCGAGGGTCGTGTGTATCCCTGTATGAGGATTGAGTGCGGCATTTTGTTCGGCGATTTGCAGGGCTTGCGCGCTGATGTCGAGGCTCGTGACTGCGCTCGCGCCACTTGCGAGTGCATGTACGGAAAATCCACCCGCATAAGCGAATACATCCAAGACGGTTTTGCCCTTTGCGAGTTCGCCTACACGCTTACGGTTGTGTCGGTGGTCGAGGAAATAACCCGTCTTATGTCCGCGAATGACATTGGCAGAAAAGCGCAAACCATGTTCTTGAAAAATGACGACTTCATCTTCTAAAGTTCCGAAAATGACTTGTCCGTCCGAGTAGCCGAAATCATTATTTTCCAATTTGCGACTGAGGCGCAAAACCACCGTCTCACAAGCTGATATTTGTATGAGATGGCTCAGAATATCATTCAAATAAGGCAACCAAATCCACGCATACAATTTAATCACTAAAACTCCCGCATACACATCCGCGATAAGTCCGGGAAAACCATCGTTTTCCCCATAAATCAAACGATAACTATTTGTTTGTGAATTAAATAAGGGTTTGCGAATATTGTATGCCTTTTCAATTTTCTCCCTAAAAAAATCGCTATTAATGGTCGCAGAGGTATGCGATTGAATGATTTTGATACGAATCGGCGAGTCGGGGTCATACAAACCACAGGCGAGAAATTTGTTTTTCTTTTGGTCAAAAATAATAGCTAAATCACCTGATTTTCCGGCTTGATTTTGTTTAGCGATGCCTTCATCGAAGACCCACGGATGTCCGCGTTTGACCATGCGTTCGGCGGCGGGGGTGAGTTTGATGGCGATGCGATTGGTTTTTATTTCAGGAAATATCAAATTGTGAATGAGTAAATGAATAGATGATTAAATGAGTAAATTTGTTGTTTGTCGGCAGTCTATCAGTCCGCAGTCCGCCGCTATTACGCAAGACATATTTCATGTTAAAGCGGCGGACTGCGGACTGACCGACTGCCGACTTACAAACGCAAATTTACGAAAAAATCAACGACACGCCATGCAAATAACCATTCGACAGGCTAATGAAACGGATATTCCATTACTAGCTGAAATCGGGCGACAAACGTTTTATGATGCATTTAAAGACAATAACAGTTCTCAAGAGAATT
>JAHDEO010000672.1 GCA_020628725.1 Saprospiraceae bacterium | reverse complement strand
ATTGTTTGTTTCGATTTTTCGCTTTGCAAAAAATACATTTGCCAACAATGGAACAATAAACAATGTAGCCATGAAACCATGAAAATTGCAAGTTAATCATTTTGATTTTTCGTGGGCACATGATTTTGTGATAATATATTTTGAGTGAGAATTTACTTAATAACCGAAGAAGGTTAAGTGGTTTTATTTTGTTGATTATTAATAAGTTAGAAAATAATTTAAACATTTACGCGCTTCGGGGCTTTTACATGTTGTATTTTATGTTTTACGAGAATCTCATTAGATGATGGGATTTTACATTTTTAAAACTTACTTTTTTTGGTAAAGAAACGGTTTATGCCGTTCTTTGCGATTATTTTCACACAAAAACAATGTTATGTCAGACATTAAAGAAAAAGTGATAGGAATAATTATCGAAAAACTCGGCGTCGAAGAATCAGAGGTGACTATGGAAGCCAGCTTCACCAATGACTTGGGAGCTGATTCACTGGACACTGTCGAATTGATTATGGAGATGGAAAAGTCTTTTGATATTTCTATTCCTGACGAAGAAGCTGAAAACATTCAAACCGTTGGTCAATGCATTGAGCATTTGGAAAAAGCGGTAGCAGCAAAATAGTTTGAATGTATTGAACAGTAGAGTCTTAGATTCTCTGTTCGCTCAAAATTAAATTTAGCCAAGACATCAATCAACATGATTGATGTCTTGTGCGTTTAGTGTCAATGCGTCAATGCGATATGATACAACGCTCCAATACGCCAATGTTTTCCATTAACACATTGTAGCATTACACTTATTCATCTACTCATTTACTCATTTCACACACTATGAGAAGAGTTGTTGTTACCGGATTGGGTGCATTGACACCAATAGGCAATACCGCTCCTGCTTACTGGGAAGCACTTTGCAAGGGAACGAGTGGTGCTGCACCAATTACTCGTTTTGATGCCGAAAAATTCAAGACTCAATTTGCCTGCGAGGTAAAAAACTTTAACGCCGAAGACCATATGCATCGTAGAGATGCCCGCCGTATAGATGCTTTTTCACAATATGCTATCGTTGCTGCTGATGAAGCTATTGCAGATTCGGGTTTGGATATGGAAAAAATCGACCTCTTGCGTACAGGTGTTATCTGGGGCGCAGGTGTGGGCGGTTTGAGTACGCTTGAAAAAGAAATTTTGGAATTTGGTGAGGGCAGCGGTACACCGCGCTACAATCCGTTTATGATTCCTAAAATGATTATTGATATTGTACCCGGACATATCTCTATAAAATATGGTCTGCGCGGTATCAATTATGCGACGGTATCTGCCTGTGCGTCAGCATCTCATGCGCTTATCAATGCTTTTGACTATATCCGAATGGGACGCGCGGATATCATCGTAGCAGGTGGTTCAGAGGCAGCCGTGACGGGGGTCGGTATCGGTGGTTTTAATGCCGTCAAAGCCCTCTCACAACGCAATGATGACCCTGCGACTGCTTCACGTCCATTTGACCAAGACCGTGATGGATTTGTCTTGGGAGAAGGGGCAGGAGCACTCATTTTGGAAGAATATGAACACGCCGTAAAACGCGGTGCAAAGATATATGCTGAAATTGGCGGTGGCGGCATGAATGCTGACGCTCACCATATTACGGCACCACACCCTGAAGGAATTGGTGCGGCAGAGGTCATGCGATTGGCACTCAAAGATGCGGAAATGACGACCTCAGATGTGGATTACATCAACGTACATGGTACATCCACACCGTTGGGCGATATTGCTGAAATCAAGGCAATCCAACAAGTATTTGGCGAAGATGCTTACGGATTGAATATTGGCTCTACCAAATCAATGACGGGACATTTGCTTGGTGCGGCAGGGGCGATAGAAGCCATTGCTACGGTGCTTGCCGTTCAAAATGACATCGTACCTCCCACGATTAATCACATGAATACCGACCCCGATATTGACCCGAAACTCAACCTCACACCTAATAAGGCACAAGAGCGCACCGTTCGCGCTGCATTGACGAATACTTTTGGTTTCGGGGGGCACAATACATCTATTTTGGTGAAAAAAATGAGTGAATGAGCGAATTTTGAATGAGTGAATATTGATACAACACAGATATTCACTCATTTCAAAGATTCCTGATATTTCTTATGTTGCCTTTCGGCAATGCCAATACTGACTTCATAGA
>JAHDEO010000162.1 GCA_020628725.1 Saprospiraceae bacterium | reverse complement strand
AGCAGCCCGACTTTCATAATATTGGATTGTATTTCTTATAATCTTACTTCTGTATCATAAGTCACAGTAATTATATCGCCTGCCCCGTCGAATCCTGTGTATTTTCCTGTTTCATCAGAACCGATTTTGAAGATGCGTCTGTCCACATCCGCAGAACCTTTTACGCGAAGCGGGTTCATACTTTGTACTTCAAATGCACTTTCGATGACCTGCTCGGCACCGCGCATTCTGAGCGTCAAATCAGCAATGTAGCTGTCGCCGCTTTGTCTTACGTTAGAGATGTTTGCAGTCGCAGTCGTGTATTTTGCAACATCAAAATAATCCCATTGGCGAAGGTGTTCGGCGAGTTTTTCGGTTTTTTCGCTAACCGAAGCAAGGTCAATAACAAGGTCAGCGTCCAATGATTCGATACCGCCATCCATGCTGATATTCGCGAAGTTCCACGATTCAAAACCGCCGTCGGCAGAGTAACGCTCGTTTTCTGCTGTCCACCCGATTCTACCCGGTGTATTGTCAGGATTGATAGCAAACTGTGATAAATCTACAATAGCTTCCATCACTTCCTCTCCGGTGTCGATGGCATCAGCAGTTTTCTTAGCAGGGTCGCAGCTCGCCAACATAATTAATGTGGCAAATACAAGTACGTTTAATAATGATTTCATATAACTAATGTTGAATGAGTGAATAAATAATGCGATAATGCTGAAATGCGTTAATGCGACAATATTTATTTCGCGTTCCTTATTCACTACTTGCTAATAAAAATTTCATGTAAAACTGTAAGTTGTCTTTTGCGGGAGAAGGTCCGTCGGGTCCTGCCACTTTAAATATGCTGTAGAGGGGCAATTGGAAAGTCGCACTGACTTGCAGGCGTGCCTCTCCCCTTGCGTTGACTATCGGTTCAATTTGAGCAGGTACATCGAGTGGTGTTTCGATACCAAGCATGGTGAAAATACCTTTTGCGGTAAATTCACTTGTTTGTCCAAATTGTAATGGCTCATCATTTTTCGCCTCAATTTCCTCAAAGGTAAAAGTCGAATTTGGAAACATCCCCATTTTCAACATCTTATTTTGTACTTCGCGATCCAAATCATCCAAACCCATCGTGATATCCGAAATTTGCACTTCAAAACTACCCTTTGCCCCTGTGAGTGTATTGCCTTCACTCAAATCAAGCGTTCCCGACAGGGTTTTTGCCTCACCTGCGTAGCTATCCAATGGTGGCAAAAAACTGAAAATCAAAATCGGTTCGTTTTTATTTTGAGGTGGTTCGACAGTCCAATTTTGGGTGATTTTTGCTCCTTCAATTTCTGTATTAATTTTGATTTTCGGCTTCTCCGGCAATTCCAAACCCAATGCCTCCCAATCTTTGACGGGAATATCATCGGAGATAATCGCTAAAGCATCGCCATTTTGTAAATTTTTTGTCTGGCGCATGATTTCCACTTCAATCAATTTGCCTGCTTCCGCGAAAACTTTATCCCGACTACGCCAACTGCCCGATGCCAAACCTTCGTCGAACTTTTGAAAAACAGGTTTGACACAATTATATTGAGAATAAATTTCTGCGGAGACAGTAAGACGACCTTTGTATAAATAAGGATACAAATTGAAATAAAAACTTCGGGTGGTGCGTGTCTGCTCAAACGCCGACATTCGCTCGAAATCGGACATGCCTTCGGCTACACTCGCTTTTGCTTCGTTGATAAATTCCTCTTGATTGAATCCGCGTGGTACTTCGCCTGTAAGGTCAGTCAATTTAATGGGGGCAGTGACGGCGGTGCGCCCGTTTTTCCAGACCAAAATATCTTTCTTTACATTGTCTGTATCGCCTTGATGTGCGAGTCGTGATGCACGAATAAAGTTTTTGACCCGCGATGTTTTTTTGTATCTGCCATAATAAAATGACCTTCCCTCTGAATTTTGGAAAACGATACTCGGCGTATAGGTTACTTCCTGAGGTGCGCCGTCTACGACGTCTTTCACTCTAAAATCAACTTCGATTTTGTCTGCTAATTTTTTGAGCGCATCCAAATCTTCAGTGTCGATAATGGGAGACTCGGAATTGACAAAAAGGATAAGCTGGTCGTAACCGTCGCGCGGTGCTTCCAGCCCGCGTTCTGCGCCTGTATGCGTATATGGCGCATTTAATACAAAAAACAATAAGGGTAAAATATATTTTAAAAGCATGTTATTTCTATTGATTCATGGTTTCATGGTTCGATTGTTTCATTGAATTTTGACAGTGCAACAATGAAGCCATTTAGCAATGCAGCAATAAGTGTCACTCTCTGATAATATCCAAGAGTGCATTCAATTGTTGAGCTTGTTCTTTGGTCAATTTTCGGACGCCCGATTGCATGATTTCTTTTGAAAGTATGTCGCCAATATCTGCTAAGATTTTCAAGCCTTTTTCAGAAATAATAATGTCCATTGCACGGCGGTCGTGTTCACAAATCATTTTCTCCACCAAGCCTTTTTTCTCCAAACGCACGACGATACGCCCGACATCCGACCCTCTATCCAGCATCCTGGAACGGATTTCTTTGATAGAAACAGGTTTGCCACTTTGCCCGCGTAGTATTCGTAAGACATTGTATTGATTAGAAGTCAAATCGTAATTAGAGAAAAACTGCTTTTCTTGATACAACATCCCATACACGGTATGGTACAAGTTCAAATGCGCTTTTTGATACTCGCTTTTGAATCCCCGCATTTTGAGCTGTTCCTTTAAGTCCATGAACGCAAAATTATAAGTTTAAACTTATAATTGCAAGTTTAAACTTGTATTTTAATGTTGTGGTAACATACGAATTGGATTTTGGTTTAAGTGTTGGCGAGGATTTTTTGTTGTTGGGAGTGTTTTATGCATTGATCGCTTTCGATGATAAAATATCTCGTTTTATCTCTCCCGGATAAATCAGGTACACTGGAATTTGAATACCCAATTCTTTTATCTGCTTTCTTACCGCATTGTCAATTTCCTCTTTAGAATATCTACTGGAAAAATGATTGAGAATGAGTTTTTTGATGTTAATTTCTTTGACCATTTTTAATACTTCGTCAAGGCGGCTGTGTTTGTTGCCTCTCGCCTCAATTTGATTATCGCCTTCGTGATTCAGGAAAGTAGCTTCGTGGATAAGTATCTCCGAATTATCCCACTTTGAATAATCATCCACAGGCGTATCACCGGAAAAAGAAATGATATTAGTTTCTACTCGCTCAGTAATGTGTGTTCTTCCCTTGTCTTGTATAACTGCCTTTATCTCATTAGGTGATAGCGTGAGAAATTCACGTTTCAATTTGTTTTTGACCTCATACACTTTGTAGCTCAGGCTTTTGTGAACACCAACCGGACATTGTACGTGTTCATTTCGCAAGGCTTTCACAATAATATTTTTCTTAATCTCCACTGAACTGCCATCTTCAATCCCTGTCCACAAACTCCCTTTTATATGCGGATCAAATTTATGGAGAAAACTTTCCATTGCCGGAAATGACCCTGAATCTCTCGGATAAAATATTTGCGGAAATCCTGCCCTCGAATTGAGTTGGATAAATTGTGGTAATCCGTTGAGATGATCTCTATCCGGATGGGTAACGAACACATGCTTTATCTTCCCCGTTTTCTGTAATAATCCTGCGGTAAGTCCATCTCCCACATCTACCAGTAAGCCCAATTCTTCGACATTTATCCAAGTAGAAAATAAAGCCGTTGAGTAAGCTGATATTTTGTAGTGTTTCATTTTTCTGATTTTATGTAGCGGTTTCTATCGTAGATTGCAGATTATCAAGGAATAAACTGAAGCTCTCTTGTTGTTTGGCGTGTTTTTCGATGTCTTTTTTCTTGCGGAAGTTTTTGGCTAATTTTCGGTAGTAAATATCGTCTTTTGCATCAATGTAAAAACCTTCTTTTTGCGGCAAGACCTGATTCAATGTATCAATACAATTCACATTTTTCTTAGCTTTTTTGCCGGAAAAATAAACAGGTATTAGCCAACACTCGATTTCATTTACAGCAATTGCAAAAATGATTCTCTGTGAATATTCGTCATAAAAATCCTCTCCAATCAATTCTATAATTTTCTCTCGAAAAGTCCCTACTGTTTCTTTTACATCTAAATCCTTCGAATCAATTTTGTATGCTTCGCCTACACTATCACCACTCATAAAGTCAGTGTCTATTTGAATGACGATGAAATCGTAGTAAGCAAATGCTCCTTTAAATTCTAAAGATTCGCAATACTGAAAAACCTTAGCCCAACCTCCCGATTCCTCCGGTTTTGGTTGCAATTCCTTTGTAATCAACTTTTTATTTCCCGTCCATCCTGCCAGAATAGCTTTAAGAATCGTTTGGTCGGTCGCGCCCTCTGTAACCAGTCCGAATTTGTAATTGTTATCAGACATCATTAAAAATTTTCAGGTAAAGCACCAATATAGCCTCGTACAAAAGCCTCAGATAAGCGAACAGGTTCTACGCCGGTGACGGGCTTGGGGGGCTCAATACGATAGGCAGAAGTCTCGCCATCAATATCACGATAAATAGAGAATAAACGCTGGTCGTCATCTTTCAAATCCAAGCCATCCAACAGACCCGGATTATGCGTAGTCAGCAAAACTTGTTTATTATTTTCCTTCGCAATAATGGTGAGTTCTTTGAGAAGCCTGGCGGCTAATTTGGGGTTCAATGCTGTATCAATATTATCAATCGCAAAAAAGCCCGGTGTGTATGGGCTCATAAACAGGGTGAAGTAGAATAGCAAATGTAGAAAACCCTCATTCGCACTGCGCTGATCGAAATACTCTAAGCCTTCTATATATTTATCCTTAATGTTTAAACGTGCTTCGGTAAACATTAAGTCGTTTGGTATTTCAAATCCGCCAAACCAATCTATCAGGCGGAGTTTTTCGTTCATTTTTTGGATGATTTCAGGGTGTTCTCTATGTAATTTGACGAGATGCTTGAACAGACCTTCACCTCTTGTACCAAGCGGTTTTATTTGACCTTCTTCTTCGAAGCGGCGGAGGAAATAATTTTCGGGGCAGAAGATGACGAAATTAAGGATATTTTCACTCCCAAATAATTCTATTGTTCGCTTTGGAAGATAATCAGGAGAGTATGACAGATTTGAATGATTGTCAAATATCGGATTAATGGTGCCATTTTCATTGTCATCAATGCGTGTTCCTGTTATGGAATAGCGGACAATTCCTCCATGTATCTCTTCGGTATAAAAGGGATGATTAGCATCTATCTGTTCAACATAATTTTCGACGTTGAATCCTATATTGTCAGCATTCAAAAAACTTGTTTTTATATTTACATTGACGTTGCTATTATCTTCAAAAGCGGGTTTAATAAGTGCTGTTTCGGTTACTCTAGCGCCTCTCACACTAATCAAAATATCTTCATAACTAGTTGTCGATCTAGACATTCCAACGCTTCCAAATACAATCGCCTCCAAAATATTCGTCTTCCCACAACCATTTTCACCTATCAACACATTCACTCGCCCAAGTTCGAGTTCGAGTTCATTGATAGATTTGAAATTGGATATTTTTATTTTGTGAATCATATAACGGTGATAACGTTTTTCAAAGATAATAAATTCCTTTGACGTAATTAAACGCCGAGCTGGAAGCTCGCGTTACTTATCCGAAAACCGCCGAATTTGCGCCCCAATCGCATTCAATCTCCCATCAATATTTTGATAGCCTCTATCTATCTGATGAACGTTATGAATGATACTCGTCCCTTTAGCAGAAAGGGCAGCGATAAGTAGCGCAACTCCCGCACGAATATCCGGCGAAGTCATGCTAATGCCACGTAACGAATGCTGGCGACCAAGTCCGATGACAGTAGCCCGATGTGGGTCACAAAGAATGATTTGCGCGCCCATATCAATCAATTTATCTACGAAAAACAAACGGCTTTCAAACATTTTTTGGTGAATGAGCACGCTGCCTTTCGCTTGAGTTGCCATAACGAGCAAGACACTCATGAGGTCGGGCGTAAAGCCGGGCCACGGCGCATCGTAGACTGTCATGATAGAACCGTCGATAAAGGTTTGTATTTCGTAATTTTCTTGTGCAGGAATGTAAATATCATCACCTCGAAACTCAAATTGCACCCCAAATTTGCGGAATACTGACGGGATGATACCCAATTCCTTGATTTGGCAATCCTTAATCGTGATTTCTGATTGAGTCATCGCTGCCAAGCCGATAAAACTGCCAATCTCAATCATATCCGGAAGGATGCGATGCGATGCCTCACCAAGCGAAGTGACGCCTTCAATAGTCAGCAGATTCGAGCCGATCCCTTCGATGCGTGCGCCCATCGCGTTGAGCATTTTGCAGAGTTGCTGGACGTATGGCTCGCAGGCGGCATTATAAATGGTGGTTGTACCTTTTGCCATCGCTGCTGCCATGACTACATTCGCTGTACCTGTGACGGAAATTTCATCCATCATCATATGCGTACCCTTGAGTTGTTTGGCTTCAAGTGTATAGGCGCGTTTGGCTTCGTCGTAATTGAAGTCGGCGCCGAGTTTTTGAAAACCCAAAAAGTGCGTATCCATTCGCCGACGCCCAATTTTGTCACCGCCCGGTTTAGGTAGATATGCTCGTCCAAATCGCGCCAAAAGCGCACCCATCAACATGACAGATCCGCGTATGCGACCTGCATTCTGACGAAATTCATCGGACGATAAATAATCCAAATTGACCTTATCTGCTTGAAAAGTCCAAGTGTCCGGCTTGATTTGTTCGACTTGTACGCCCAAGCCCTTGAGTAAGGTGATGAGCATATTGACATCCCGAATATTCGGAACATTGGAAATGGTGATTTTTTCAGGGCTCATGACTACGGCACACAAGACTTGCAAGGCTTCATTTTTCGCACCTTGTGGTACGAGTTCACCTTTAAGACGGTTGCCGCCGATTATTTCAAAAGATTCGGACATGATAATGCTACAATGCGTCAATGCTACAATGCGATAATGAGGAAGACATTGTAGCATTGACGCATTATCGCATTGTAGCATTATTAATTAGTATCTTTTTCTCCTATAATTGTCGCCTCTATCTCGGTCTCTATCTCTGTTGCTACCATTATTATTACGCGAGTAACCACCGTTGTTATTGTTTCGGCGATTGCCACTGTGACTACTGTTGTTGCGCTTACGGTGGATGAGATTGTCGAGATTAGCGTTTTGTGGCAACAAGACTTTTCCTTCAGAAAGCACTTCAAGGTCGTGGCGAATGATTTCGTCGTTGACGTATTCGCGGTTCCATGAGCGATAAGCCAACTTCATGTACGAACCAATGACCTCGATGAACGCTACTTTTTTCGGTCCTTCTTCCATATTGATGGCTTTGGTAATCATGTTTTCAACATTTTTACCGTAGTGCTTGTATTTCACTTTACCATGCGGATAAGGAACCGGCTCAGGACGCTGATGTACGACTTCCGGGTCAAGGATTTCGCAAGGTGCATCTACATTTAATGTATAGCCGGATATCGCGAAGATGTGATTCCAAACCTTATTGCGATAATCTTCTACGTTGCGTACCTGCGGGTACATTTGCGTAATCATTTGTACGATTTTCTCTACAAATGCTTGTCGGTGAGCGCGATCTTCGATGTCGCGTGCAAACATGACGAGTTTCTGGACGTTGCGTCCGTATTCGGGAATGACCAATTTGGGTCTACTTGTATTATAATCCATATTTAGTTTAATGGTGATTAGTTAACTAGTGATTAGTGATTGGTTAATTAGTTGCTTGACAAATAAATATTTTAATAAAACATTATCAAAGTATTACAAACTAATTAACTAATCACTAATCACCAATCACTATTCTACCGTGACTGATTTTGCCAAGTTACGAGGTTGATCGACATTACAGCCACGCATTAATGCGATGTGATAAGCCAATAATTGTAGGGGAATAACAGAGAGCAGTGGGGTCAAGGGTTCTGCTGTATCCGGTATTTCTATGGTGTAGTCAGCGATACCGCTAATGATTTCATCACCTTCGGTGACTATCGCCAATACTTTTCCTTTACGGGCTTTGACTTCTTGTATGTTGCTAACGATTTTTTCGTGTGCACTTTTGTTGGTCGCAATGACGACGACGGGCATGTTCTCGTCAATCAATGCGATAGGTCCGTGTTTCATTTCGGCAGCAGGGTAGCCTTCGGCATGAATGTAGGAGATTTCTTTAAGTTTGAGCGCACCTTCCAGGGCTATCGGGAAATTGTAACCTCTACCGAGATAGAGGGCGTTGGCAGTATCTTTGAAGATTTCTGCAATATAACGAATTTTTCCGTTGCTTTCAAGTACCTTCTGTACTTTGTCCGGAATTTTGCTCAATTCGCTGATGAGTTGTTGGTATTCGCTTTGCGAAATAGTACCGCGCAAGTGAGCGATATTGAGTGCCATGAGCGTGAGCAGAGCCACCTGCCCCGTGAAGGCTTTGGTGGATGCTACGCCAATTTCCGGTCCGGCGTGAATGTACGAACCGCTATGCGTTTCACGTGCCATAGACGAACCTACGACATTGCAAATACCGTAAGTGAGCGCGCCTTTTTGTTTGGCAAGTCCGAGTGCGGCGAGCGTATCTGCCGTTTCACCTGATTGAGAAATGGCTACGATGACGTCTTTTTCTCCAATGACGGGGTTGCGGTAGCGAAATTCGGAAGCATACTCCACTTCGACAGGCATGCGTGCCAAGTCTTCTATCAAATATTCACCAATCAAGCCCGCTATCCATGATGTACCGCAAGCGGCAATGGTGATTTTATCAGCATTGATAATGCGGTTTTGGTATTCTTTTAAACCCCCGACTTTGACCATACTTTTGCTGACATTGAGGCGTCCGCGCATACAATCTGCAATGGTGCGTGGTTGTTCAAATATCTCTTTGAGCATGTAGTGGTCGTAGCCGCCTTTTTCGAGTTTTTCGATTTCGAGGTCAAGTTGTTGTACGAATGGAGTTTGTATTTCGTTGTTGATGGTCTTGATAGTCAAACCATCATTCATATCGAGAATAGCGATTTCCTGATCTTTTAGGTAAACTACATTTTTGGTGTATTCGACAATTGGCGTGGCATCCGAAGCGAGGAAATATTCACCGTCACCCAAACCAACGACGAGAGGACTTCCCTTTCGCGCCGCAATCAATCTGCCCGGATGGTCTTTGTCCATAATCACAATCGCATACGCGCCGATGACTTTATCCAGAGCAATTCGCAGTGCTTCTTCCAATTCTACATTGGATTTTTCTTTGATTTCTTCAATAAAATGAATCAATACTTCGGTATCGGTTTCACTTTTGAATACATGCCCTTCCTTTTCTAGGGTTGCTTTGAGCAAAGCATAATTTTCTATGATGCCGTTGTGAATGATGGCAAGGTTGCCATTGCCGGAAAGGTGTGGGTGAGCATTGATGTCGTCAGGTTCACCGTGTGTTGCCCAACGGGTGTGTCCCATCCCCGTATTGCCTTTAAGATTTTTGCCTTCGGCAAATTCCTCTAAATCCTTTACTTTTCCTTTTCTCTTGTAAACATTCAAACTACCATTGAATAATGCAATTCCCGCACTATCATAGCCTCGGTATTCCAAGCGTTTGAGTCCTTTGATTAGTAAGGGGTAAACTTCTCTTTCACCAATGTAGGCAACAATTCCACACATAATTTTAGTTTATTGAGTTCATTAGGTTTATTAAGTTTACTGAGTTTATAAGGTCGAAGTTTGTTAGATTAAATAAATCTATGAACCCTATTACATTGTAACCGAAGTTTGTTTAAATTTTTGAATCTTCCAAGTGGGTTTTAACCCCTTGTCTTTCAAAGCAATACAATGGGCTAAAGCCACATTGGAATTTAAAGTTACTTTTGTTACGGTGCACTATGAACTCAGTAAACTTAATAAACTTAATGAACTATTCTCGTAGTTTAGTATATGTTAGACGCAATTTGACGGGGTAGTGGTCGTGAGTGCTTCCACCAAGTACAGCGCGGGCGGCTTGTTCTCCTCTATCGAAAGGCAATAAATACATGGCATTTTCCTCATGTTCTCTATCGATGATACCTTGTAGAAAGGTCGTGACAAACATGCGATATTCCGTAATTTTTTCCCCGTTTCTGACCACATTAGTTTGCACACCACCATAGAGACTGGCATTGACTTCAACAGCATCAATGACATCTTGGATAGCCGTTAGATTGCCGTCGGCATCTCGTTGAAAAGCTGCTAAACTCTGCGGTAAAGGAAAATTATCCAAGTCTGAATCTCGTACTACCGTGACAATCAATTCCGCTTGATTGATGGCAATGTCCTGAAAATCTTCCAATCCCGGAAACTCAATTCGGGTAGACAAGCCTTCCATAGATTGTATGAACGTAAAGTCTTGCGGAGAAGATGCAGTATTGTCTAAGAAATTTTGAACTTCACCCGTTGTGAAGTTATGGTCGAAGGTCGTCGCCTTAACAGAGGTAGAACGAATCGGGAAAGCGATTTCTTTTACTCGATAAGGCGTCACCAAGGTATCTGACTCGTGATAGTATAGACGGATTTCACTCAGCGCCGAACTTAAATTAAACCGCAACATCGCATTATTATTGTCTTTTGGACGAACATTTATTCCATTTAAAAATTGGAGAAACTCATCAGCCAAGCCCACAAAGGTCGAATCTCCTACAAATTCCAAGACTTCTTGACCAAAACTCAAGTCCAGTGGAATACGTAAATGCGATGTAATCGAAGAATCTCTAATTTGGAGTGTGCTTAATGTATCGTAGTAAGGAAAACGCACGGGCGTGTTTTCATCTACACGCGGAATGAAATTTTCAATACCACCAATACGCTCACCTATTCCAAAGGTGTCGGTAGACTGATATGTGTTTGTAGAAAATAAATCTTGCTCTACACGATACACATCAAATGACTGTGGATGCTCCAAATCTCCCGCATGACCATCGGGTGCGTAAGCCAACAATAATACAATCGAATCCAAAACAGGGTCGGTCAAAACAGGTTTGGAAATAATACCAAATTGTGTAATCAACTCAGAAGAAGATACACCACAAATCGGGTCATCAAGACGTCCGCAAAGGTAATAGCGCAATTGTTGACTAAGCGTAGCGGTATAGGTTTGTACCGTATCACCTAAAATAGTTGAAGTGCTTAATTCGAGGCTATCGGTATATAATACGTCAATAAAATCCTCATCCGGCAATAAATCTTCTCCAATATTGGAAGGCTCATTGCAGGCATATCCCAAAATGATAACAAGGGTTAGAACAGGAAGGGCTTGAATTATTTTTTTCATGTAATAGAAAATAAATGAATGTCCCGATAGCTATCGGGATGAATAAATGAATGATTCATTTTTGATTTTCGATTGGCAATTATCCTAACGAATCGAAATATCAATACGTTGTGTTGATTCATTCATTTGGCATTCATTAAAAAGTTGTTTGCCGATTATTTTAATTGAGAATTGAAAATGGATAATTGAGAACTCTAATCATTTTCAATTATCCATTTTTTTCTTCAATTAAAAAAAGTCATCAACAAACAACTTTCTTATTAGAAGGGACTATAATTGAGAATGGATAACGATAAATAATTCTCAATTATCCATTATTAATTCTCAACTAAAATATCACTCTGCTTCTACTGCGAGTGATTTATAGAAATCGACATACTTTTCAAGGTAGTCGTCTGTTTCGATAGATTGATAGTCCAGAACAGGTTTATCATCCGCTTTGAATCCTTTTAAACTCTCGCTGCCGAGAATTATAGCATCTGATTGAGCAATAGCTCCTTGATGCAAACGAACGCCTGAATCGGCTTTGTAGTCTGCAAGGTCATCCGGTTTGAGTTGGTTGATAGATGCCTTGGTGAAGAAGCTTTCATCAAAAGATTCTTCATATGTACTATCGTACAAAGAATAGACCACTTTGGAATTTTGGAAGATTGATTCGTTTTTGTAGACGTTTTTGATGTACATCGGGATAAGGCTGGTCATCCATCCATGGCAGTGGATAATGTTTGGGGGCCAACCGAATTTTTTGACAGTCTCTATCGCTCCTTTACAGAAAAACACCATGCGGTCAGAGTTGTCTGCAAATGGCTTGTCTTCTTCGTCAGTAAAGATTTGCTTGCGTTTGAAAAATTCCTCATTATCAAGGAAGTACACTTGCATACGCGTACTCGGCAACGAAGCTACTTTGATAATCAACGGGTAATCATCCTCATCCACAATAATATTCATCCCTGAAAGACGCACCACTTCGTGCAAGCGGTGTCTACGCTCATTGATCGTACCGAATCGGGGCATCAGAATACGGATTTCCATACCCTGCTCCTGTATGTGTTGTGGTAACTGTCTGGCAATTTTAGAGATTTCCGAGAGTTCGGTATAGGGGTTCATTTCTTGTGTAATAATTAATACTCTCGTTTTATTATCCATAAAGAACTTTTTTTGATTTGTAATTGAGTGGAAGGTTCTATTATCTTATTGTTCTATTGTTTGTGGTTATTTGTTATCCGCATTCAACCAACAAAAAACAACATAAAATTTTTAGTAATTCAAGCCCCCATTCTCATTTTGGAGTGCAAATGTACAAAAAAAATCGCGCTTTTTAGCATTTTCACGCGACCTAAACCCTGAAAGAGGTTAGAGGTCAGAACGCTTTGCTGTCAGAGGTCGGATTAATTGAATGAAAAAATAACTTTTCGCTCAATTTACTTCACATTTTGTGTTTGACCTTTGACTTTTGAGAATGAAATGCTCTGACTTCCGAATAGTTATAACGTTTTTTACTAAAAATATGTTGGCAAAACGTACTTTTACGGGAAATTAGTCGATAGTCAATAGGCAAACGCGAGCATATTTTTCGCGTAGCGAAAAAATAAAACTATGGACTATGGACTATCAACTATTATAAATGATTTTATTTGAGAAAGTCGCTGATTTGCAGCAATATCTTAGTGAATATTATACCTCAGATGCAACGATTGGTTTTGTGCCGACAATGGGGGCATTGCACGAAGGGCATTTATCGCTGGTTCAGCAGGCTGTGGAGCGTAACGATATTTCGGTGTGCAGTATTTTTGTGAATCCTACTCAATTTGATGATAAGGCTGATTTGGAGCGATACCCGCGTACACTGGCGGAGGATATGGATTTGCTGAGAAGTGTGGGTAATCGTTTGATTTTTTCGCCAACGGTGGAGGAAATGTATCCGCCGGGATTAGACACGGCTTCGGGTGTAGATTTTGGCGATATGGCTACGCACATGGAAGGAGCGCATCGTTCGGGACATTTTGAGGGGGTGGCGCAGGTGGTCAAACGCCTTGTAGACATCGTGCAACCCGACCACATGTATATGGGACAAAAAGATTACCAACAACAAGCTCTTATGCGCCACATGATGCGTGAGTTGGATTATAAAACCGAAGTGGTGACTTGTCCGATTATACGCGAGGCAGATGGTTTGGCGATGAGTTCGCGCAACCGACATCTGACGCCCGAAGAGCGTGAAAATGCAGGACAAATCAACAAAGTTTTAGCGCGATTAAAGGAAAATGCCAAAACGCTTTCACTTACCGAAGTCCATGCTCAAGCTCTCCGCGAATTAGAAAATATTCCGGGCGCAACACCTGATTACCTGGAAATCGTAGATGCGCTTACGCTCAAACGACTCAACAATTTTGAAGACGCCGAAAGCGTTGTGGCTTGTACGACAGTGCGTATCGGTAAGGTGCGGCTGCTTGATAATATGATTTTACGGTAGACGGGACGCTTTCCCGAATCAAGTTCGGGACAGGCTGCTTGACGGCGGACGGATTTGCTCACGCACGCCCCCAGCCCCTGAAGGG
>JAHDEO010000161.1 GCA_020628725.1 Saprospiraceae bacterium | reverse complement strand
TTTCGTCATGTAGCTCGGCTATATTCCTCAAAATGAGCTTCGTCTGACAAAAAAATATCCTGCTCAAAAAGTGACGATTATTCAATGCTTACTGCTTACCCGAAATTCATTGGTGATTTCAAACTAAAAATTGTTATTTAACATTATGATGCATGAAAAGAATTTTTAGTTTAAAATCATCAATAAATAGACTTATTTTATAATAAAGTCTAACTTGGATAGTTTATTTGTTACATAAAATTACTTCGGTACTCGCGAATACACTCCATGATTATCAAACCAAAGCGATTTATCACTTCCATTCACATCGCCATCAAGATTAAAATCGGGCGGGCAATAATCATCAAATGTGCCGTTACTTTCCAACCAAACCCCTTTATCCAATCCATCAATAATTGCACTGGGTACATCTAATTGATTAGCATCGGCAGCAAACATCGCCCATTCGCCTGTCGGGAGTTGTTTTTGCCCAAACCCCAAACCAATAATATAACTATCCGACCATCTGAAATCATAAATAAGTTGGTTGTCAATCACGTCGATGGCAGTGGGCGTCATAATTCCCACATGGTTGCGGTGTTCGATGACAATATAGAATGTTGTTCCCATTGCCTCAGTTAATACGCATGGATTGGGGAAGGTGATGTTACCATCTTGGTGAATGAGGGCAGCGGTTTGAGCGACTTCGGTATCTTTAGTCGTTCCACTTCGGAAGCTAACGAGTATCCAGTCAGTTTCTGTGCCGATGTAATTATCGTCTGTCCAGTCGAGTCCCTCCGAACCTGTATAGTTCCACGGTGGTATATTATAAGGTTGTCCTGCGGGAGTTGGTGCAGTAGCAGAATTTTTTGGTGTTTGTCCGGGCAGAAGACCACGCACGGTATTGAGGTCGGTAATCATTTGACGGGAGAGTGTATCGAATGGTCCTTCCATATAAGCGTATAATTCTATGGAGATATGGTCGTCGGCATATTCACAAGAAAGTGGCTCATAACAAGTCGCAGTGGAAAGATGTTCGACGAAAAAATTGGTCAATTCAATAATTGTAGCTGAGGTGTAGAAGATAGGAGCAGCATGTCCTACGCCATCAATAAAATGAGGAATAATCGGTATGTTGTTGTTGGCGAGCGCGCTATATAGTAGTCCGCTTTGTAATGCAGGTACAGTGCAATCATATGTACCATGATAAATGCTAAAAGGCGGTTCGTCGCCATTTACATAGGTAATAGGATTGGCAGAGCGTACTCTGTCCTCACATGCTGCGATGTCGTCACAGCCTATCAATTCCGAAACCATAGAGCCGGGTTGTTCATAAAAAACGGGAGATTCGCAAGTACTCGGATATGCCCAGTCAACTTGTAGGAAATCTGTAGGTCCGAAAAAATCAATAACTGCTTGTACCTCGCTACTTTCATTTGGATAGCCGAGATGATAGCCTTCAAGACTGTCTATTCCTGTAGCAGTACCAAGCATCGCGGCAAGATGCCCACCGGAGGAATGCCCCATCACGCCAATGGCGCAAGGGTCAATCTGATATAAATCGGCATGGTGGCGGATGTGTCGGACAGCGGTTTTGCAATCCTGTATCTGGGCGGGCCAAATGGCTTCGTGGCTGTAACGATGATTGATGTCTACGATGACATATTGGGCATCTTCATAAAGTCGGCGGAGGTCGTTGCGGAGTGTACCTTTTTTGGTTTGGTTTTCCCAGCCACCGCCGTGTATGTATACCACGGCAGGGCGTGGTGATTCGACGTTGGGAGGAATATAGACGTCAAGCAAATGATTCTGCAATCCGTCGCCTACATAATCAATGTCACGAAAAGTAGGCTCTATTTGGGCAGTCAAGGGCGTTGCCAATAGGACATAAAACGCCAAGCCGAGCAAGCTCGAAAAAGTCGGGTGTATCACAGTGTAGGTCAGGTTGTCGTACTTTTAAACGCCGGGATGGATTTGAGTTAGTGATTGAATATGTTGTATCCATTCACTAAAAATAAGCGTGTTTAGGCAAGAATTTGTGACATCAAAAGTACGGAGAAAAACAAAAAACACTCCATGAAATTGAATGTGTGGATGGGTAATTCCATAGAGAATCAAACAAATATGCCCAAATATAGGAAGAATTTTTGTTTTTGCGAATTATAGGTAATTATTTTTTATATGAAAATAATTAGGGAGAAATTATTTGTTGACGTTACGCAGTAACGTGTTCACATCTTGTTAGTCCACCGTCTACAGCCGAACGCGATAGTGTTTCACGTTGGGCTGTGGACGGTGGACTGGTTGCTGTGGACAAATGATGCGTAGTATCAGCTATTCATTCAATTTCCAATTATATTCCATAAAATCAATCTTCGCATTCGATTTCAATTGTGTATCCGAATATTTATTGATGAATGTTTTAACATCGCCAAAATCGTTTGCATACCAATTGAATAATTGCGATACTTTCGCCGATTTTGGACTGATTTCATTGAACTGTGAATTATTGATAAATTTCTTAGTCTGGCGTTCGAAGTTACTTTCCAAATTGCTCGCTGTCCATGCTTGATTGAGTAGGGCAGGGCAAGATTTAGCGGCACAATTCACGGCAAAATGCACGCGTGCATCTTTGTATTTTTTCAATAAAATCTCTTTTTCGATTTGGTCAAGGGTGTATGTTTGGTCGCCGAGTTTTATCCAGCGTTTGCTCCACGGTTTACCACCTTCCAAATCAGTGATGCTCCCTAACGGATAATTATCCACAATCAATTTGACCGTGAAGGCATTGTATGCATTTATCCAGTATGCCATCGTTTTGGAACGTCCCCAATCGGATTGCGGAGCGTTGTTGGCAAGCAAATCGAGATAATCTTGTAGTTTACCTTTATCTGATTTGAAGCCGCCGTAATTTACTGTGCCTGTTGAGCTTACATGCTTGCGTAAAAGCGCGTCCCATGCTTCGTGCGAAAGTGGGAGTTTTGTTTTTGGGATGGTTTTTTCTTTTTGGAGCGGGTTTTTCGACTACGGGGTCGGGCTTTGTCTCGACTTTCGGGGGTGGGGGAGGGGTGACTTTTTCTTTGACAGGCTCAATGATTTTCGTAATGGTCTCCGTCGTTTTTGCAACGGTTTCTTTTGCGGTTGTTGTTGTCGTTTGCACGGCTTCTTTGGTTTCTTGTACCGCTTTTTGTGTCGTGGTTTTGGCTGTTTCTGTTGTACGCTCGGCTGTTTCCTTTACTTTCTCAACGACTTGTTTGGGTTTGGATGTAGTCGTTTTTTCCAACTTTGCAGGTGTCTCTTCTTTGGTTGTTGTTTTTACTTTTTCGTCTTGTGCTTTGGCATCTGCGAGTGGCTGTGCCTCTGTAGTGTTTTCGATTGTTTCTGTTGTTGCTTCAGCTATTTCTGTGTTGGTTTCGGTAACTGCTTGAGTATTTTTTGTAGTCGTTTTAGTGACGACTTCATGCTTTGTGGTGTTGTCTGTACCACTTGTGCAAGCTATCAAACTGAAAGCGATAACTACCGCTAAGGTCCAATTGATTATTTTCATGATTAATTTTAAATGAATAAATGCTGTCCCGATAACTATCAGGATAATAACGCTATATGTCACAGACATTAATGCCGCGATATTACACCATTCAACGTAAATTCATGGTGACTGTTGTGGAGTAAATGTTGAAATGTATTTTTGACGACTAAAATTCAATGATTGAGCGATTTTTGATTTTCGATTGACTGACTCGAAACTCGTAAGCCATTAACTCGAAACATTTCCCACCAAATAAAGGCAAATAAAAGGGCGTATTCTAATGCAACTATCCATAGATTTTCCGAAAATTCAGCGTAGCTATAATTCACATAAGTCATCACAATTAAACCAGACCATAATATCGGATATCGAAAGCGCGTCAACGTACACAGTGCAATAAGCAAAGTCAAATACCAAGGATGTACCGTAGTCGCAAGCAAGAGAAAAATAGTCGTTGCGAAAAGCCATTGAAGGGGAAGCTTGGTAGTGAATTTCTTATGAAACGCCATCACAAATATACTCACCGCCGTCACCAAAGCCAAGACAGGTCCTAACACTTGAATCAGATTGTAACCACTGATTTTCAAGCCAATATAACGCAATACGTAGTATATGCTCGCATTATACTCAAATTTTTGAAAGTACAAATCAAGGCTTCCTGCGAGGTTTTTTATAGTATCTAAATTGAAAAATGGAACAAAACATATGACAACCATCGCACCCACAATCAGGAAATAAACTAACGCTTTTTTCCAACCTAATTTTTTAATTAAAAAAGGCAATAACATCAAGGGAATTAACTTAGAAAGCACTGCAAACGACATCGCAAATGCCGAGTTGAGCCATTTAGACTGAATCAAAAACCACAAAGCCAACAGCACGAAAAACACCATCGCAATTTCAAAATGTACATTAGCGAAAGTATCCCAAATGATGAGTGGATTGAGGGCGTATAAGAGCGCGTTTTTTTGCGGTAGTGAGTAATATTGTAATAATTTTATCAGTAAAAAAAATGTACCTGCCTCGAATAACAGTAGAATCAATTTCATCACAATCATACTACCCCAGATATTTTTCGGAAATATAAAACTCGCCCACGCAAATACGCCTTGCGGTACGGGCGGATAGACCGTGAAATAGTCAGGAGAATTGAGTTGATTGTACAAATTTTGGTCGATGCCCGATAAGTTGAGATTGTTTTCGATATAATGTTTAGGTAATTCAGCGAATGGACTTATACCGTTGATTATCAATCTTCCATCCCAAACGAAGCGATAAATATCGTCCGATAAATTCGGTATGACAAATACCAATAGCAAACGGAGGAACAAGCCCAAACCCAACAAAAAGTAAATCGTCCGAGTACCTTCCACATAACGACAAATTAGGGCATACACCACAAAGAAAAATCCATAAAAAAACAGCAATTGCGCGAAATCATTCTGCTGAATAAATAATCCAAAACCTACCGTCAGTGAGACGAGCGATAGACTCAAAAAGAGCAGTAAATTATCGTATTTGCCTTTGGATTTTAGCATGACAGAATGTGTATTTATTTCTTTGCACGCGGCTTACGTTTCGCTTTATTGCGAACAAAGATGAGTTTGTGTCGGCTATTGGCACTATCACGCTGTTCAACTCTGAATTGCCCGATAGATTTGATGAGTGGTGTGAGCTTTTCAAAACCATAATTACGCGAATCAAAATTAGGTTGTTTTTTCTGTAACAAACTACCAACATCACCCAAAAACGCCCAGCCATCATCGCCCGAAACGTCGGATATCGTGGAACGAATGAGTCTGATTTCTTTCTGTGTGATTTTATCCACACTGGGTTTGGAAGTGCTTTTTGTATTGCCGGAAGGTTTTGGATCAGCTTCTTTTTTAAGGATTTCGATATAGATAAATTTATCGCAAGCTACAATAAACGGATTAGGTGTTTTCTTTTCGCCGATGCCGATAACCTGCATCCCCGCCTCGCGCAACCGCGTAGCGAGTCGTGTAAAATCACTATCACTGGATACGATACAAAAACCACCAACTTTGCCCGAATACAAAATGTCCATCGCGTCGATAATCATGGCAGAATCAGTCGCATTTTTGCCCATTGTGTAGGCGTATTGTTGTACGGGAGTAATGGCATTTTCGAGTAATACCGCCTTCCAGCCGGATATGTGTGGGCGCGTCCAGTCACCATAGATGCGTTTGATGGTTGGGTTGCCGTATTTATTGATTTCTTCCATCATTTCCTTGACATGCGAAGCGGCAATATTGTCGGCATCAATGAGGACTGCGAAGTTGGTATTCATAAGAATTAATTCTGAATTTTGAATGAGTGTCCCGTATAGCTATCGGGATGAATATTCTAACTTGTTGATTGTCAGTGTTTTTGTTTTTGCGACGCAAAAAATTTCAGAATAGTAATGTTGTTCATAAATAAAAATTTCTAACGTGAGTCCACCCCCAACCCCCTCCAAAGGGGGACATGTACACGCGAGAATCTCCCCCTTTGGAGGGGGCTGGGGGGTGGAAAACGCATAACTCTTTCTTATTTATGAACATCTCTAGTATTTTTAAAATTATTTATATGTGCAAATTAAAATTGAGTAAAGTTAATAAATAATTTGAGTTGCGGGTTACGAGTTATCAGTGATAGAGTCATTCACCAATTTAATCAGAGACTTGTGTTTATTATCTTTTGTTAATTGCTAATACGGTTATTTGTCATACATTTGCTAATACTGAATTGATTTAAAATTAAATTTGAAAAATCAATTCAATAAGATTATTTTCGCAACAATAATGAACTATTCATTGTAATAAAGTTTACCTGTCCAATTATTTTACAAACTAAATTTACATGTCAATTTTTACAAGAAATACATTAAGTCTGTTCCTTGCAATGGGAATGTGGCTGAATTTTGCATATGCACAAACTTCGACTTACGAAGAGGTGTATAATATCATGCAAACCAAATGTGCAGGCTGTCACAGTGGTATGACTCCGGCTGGAAATCTGGATTTAAGCGGTTCGCTGACAGAGGTTTATGATGCTTTGGTGCGCGCAACGCCTACTAACCCCGCTGCTGCTGCAAAGGGGTGGAAACTTGCAGACCCCGGCTATGTAGAGCGCAGTTATCTACTGAATAAAATTGCTACTCAGGAATGGGACGATGATTTTACACTCGAAGCTGCGGAAGGAACAATCATGCCACCGGCACCGCTTGATGCATTGACAGAGAAAGAGATAGAATTATTTCGTCAGTGGATTTTGTACGGCGCGCCGGATGAGGGGCAAGTGATAGAACCGGAAGTTTTGGAAGATTATTACGAAAATGGTATGGCACTTCCAACGACAACACCTATGGCTGCACCGGACCCGTCAGAAGGCTACCAACTTAAACTCGGACCTTTCTTTTTGAAGCCGCAAGAAGAGCGTGAATTTTTCAAAAAACATGATGTCGGACTCGATATTGCTACGGAAGTGAATCGCCTTGAAATCAGTTTCAATGCTGAATCTCACCACTTTATTCTTTACAAAATGGGTGAAAACCTTGCAGGTCAGGTACGTGACGGAATGCGCGATATTGAGGAATCAGAGTTTTCGATGATTAGTAATACGTTAGTCGCTGCATGGCAAAATGACGATGACTACGAACTGCCCGAAGGTACGGCTTATCGCTTTCAAGATGATACTTATTTTGACTTGAATTATCACGTCAAGAACTACGCCTCTGTTGGTATTTTAGCGGCTGAGGTTTACGTAAATGTCTACACACAAGATTATGGTACGGCACAACAAGAGATGCTTTCTACGTTGTTGCCCATTGACTTGTTTGACTTGTTTACAGGTGGTGATTTGGGGGCAAATTTGAACATTCCGCCTACAGGGGATCCGGTTGTCTTTACTGACCATATTTGGATACCGCCGCTACCATTCGTTCCGTTCCCATCAGGGAATTGGTATATGTGGCAACTCTCTACACATGCACACGCGAGAGCAGTTGATTATGATATTTTCTTAGCTAATTCTGACGGTTCGAAGGGAGAGCAGATTTACGAAGGGTTCTACAATTTTGACCATACTTTTAATCAAGGATACTACGATTACGAACATCCTCCTGTGTTGACTTTCGACCCATTATTGCCTATTAATATGGGCGTAGGTGGTGGTATCGTACACGAAGCCACATACGTCAATGATACGGATGAAACTATAGGTTGGGGGAATACAACGGATGATGAAATGATGTTGCTTTTTGTACACTTCACAACTGAACCTGTTATCACTGATACTGAGGATGTTGTAGAGGAAGAAACTGTACAATTGAATGTGTTCCCGAATCCGGTACGCACGCAAACAACTATCAATTATAATCTGCCTGCAAGTGCAGATGTGTTGATAGAATTATTTGATGTGCAAGGAAAACGCATTAGTGAAGTAGTTCGCTCTACACAAGGGGCAGGCAACTATAATCAAACATTGGATGTGGCGAAAGCAGGACTTTCCAACGGTATTTATTTCGTCCAATTGATGGTTGATGGTGAGGTGATTAAGACGGAGAAACTGATGGTGAATTAACTGTACAGGCGACTAATTGATTTTTATAAATAAATCGTTCCATTGATTCGCGGCGGGTTAAAACCCACCGCTTTTGCGAAACTAACATGTACATCACAAAAGCGCAGGGTTTCAACCCTGCGGATATGAAACGAATATTTTTTCAAAATCAATTAGTCGCCTCGTTTTAAATGAATAAAATTACAAAGGTCGATTAAAATCGCTTGTACAAACAAAAATAGCTCACATCATTGATGTGAGCTATTTTTTTATTCATATCAGTCTCGCATTTGTCTATGGACTTGACCATTGACTGCGGACTAATTTTACCATTTCATGTCATCTTCGTCGATATCGGCAGCATCTTTAGCATCTTCTACGATGTCATCAAGTGGTGCGTCAACAGATTGAGGAGGCTCAGGAGCTTGGTCTTCTTCCGCAGATGGTGGAGGTTTTGGTCGCGGATTATCAAATTCTCCGGCAGCACGTCTGGCTTCATATTCTTCATGGCGACGAGTGTACTCATCATAATCGTAATCGGGCATCAATTCGGTTTTGATGTAATTGATGGTATCCGTCATACCTTCCAAGAAGCGATTGAAATCCTCTTTGTACAAAAAGATTTTATGTCTTTCGTAGCCGTCACTATTGAAACGACGGGTACTCTCCGTGATGGTTAGGTAAAAATCATTACCACGGGTCTTACGTACATCAAAAAAGTAAGTACGGCGTTTACCGGCTCTTACTTTGTTTGAGTAAACACTTTCAAATTTACGTCTATCGTCCACTGTAATTGGCTTTTGGGCGCATACTTGAATCACAAGTATGAAAGCATGATAGATAAAAACCTCAAGAGACGGGGTGTATTTCAAGTGTTAAAAAGTTAATCAGAACACTAATTTTTTGTCGATCTTGAGCGTGAATTCCATTTTTTATGATGAGTAGGCTCTACAAAAGTAATAATTTGGTCACAAAATCAAAAAGAATCAGACTTTTATTTCGTTGCTTTCTGACTTTTGTTTTTCCAACATTTCATAATAAAAGCCTTTACTTGCCAATAATTCTTCATGCGTTCCTGCCTCGCTAATCAGTCCGTCTTCAAGCACGATGATTTTATCAAACTGCAAAGAAGAATAAATTCTGTGGGTAATAATTATCGTTGTCTTATCTGCCAAAGCACCGTTCAGATAACCTAAAATTGTTTGTTCTGTATTCGCATCTACAGCAGAAAGGCAGTCATCAAGAATGATAATATCCGGTTCTTTTATCAAGGCGCGAGCTATCGAAATACGCTGTTTTTGTCCGCCCGAAAGCGTGACGCCACGCTCGCCAACTACCGTATAAAATCCTTTACTCAAACCCTTAATCTCCTGATAGACAGCCGCGTATTTTGTAAATTCTTTTATTTTATCAAGGTCAGCATCATGCGTGCCGAAGGCGACATTAGCAGCTACCGTATCTGAGAATAGGAAGCTGTCCTGTGGCACATAGCCTATTTTTTGACGCAGTGATGAAAGGTTGTAATTTCGTATATTTTTGTTGTCTATAAGTATTTGTCCGTCAGTGACATCGTACATGCGTAGCAGCAGATCGGCGATGGTTGTTTTACCCGTTCCGGTACGTCCGATGATTGCCAATCGTTCACCGGGTTGGAGAGTGAAAGATATATTTCGGAGAGCTTGAATGCCCGTATCAGGATAGACAAATCTTACATTTTGGAATTCTATTTTTCCGGTAATTTTTTCTGTAAAGATGGCATTTTCTTCGTTTTCGATGTCCGGTTCGGTCTCCAAAAACTCATTTATTCGCTTTTGAGAGGCGGCTGCTTGTTGTACAATTGATGCCACCCAACCGATAGCCGTTACGGGCCAAGTCAGCATATTCACATAAATGACAAATTCTGCGATATTTCCCGGTGTAATATTGCCTTTTATGACCTGCAAACCACCCACATACACTGTCACAATCGTACTCATTCCTATCAAGAGCAGCATCAAGGGATGAAACAGAGCTTGCACCCGCGCCAATTCCATTGTTTTATCCTTATAAGTTTCGCTTTCTTTGGAGAAAAAACGTGCCATTGGTAGCTCTTGTACGTAGGATTTTATCACCCGAATGCCTGAATAGACTTCTTGTGATGCGCTATTGAGTACGGACAATTGCTGCTGTATCGCCGTACTTTTTTTATTAATCAGATTACTCACATAATAAATTGATATAGAAAGGAATGGCAAGGGCAAAAGGGCGTACAAAGTCAACTCCACACTCACGCTCAACATCGCATAAATGACCATTGTAAATAAGCCCACGAGATTAATACCGTACATAATCGCGGGACCGAGATACATCCGCACCTTGCTCACATCCTCTGTAATTCGCGCCATCAAATCGCCCGTATTGTTTTTTTTGTAAAATGCTAAATCCAATTTTTCATAATGAGAAAATATTTCATTTCGCAAATCGAACTCAATGAGGCGCGACATCACGATAATCGTTTGCCGCATAAAATACATAAATACACCCGCCGTCAATGCCAATAACAAGACTACTACCCCAAAGAATAACAAAATCTTAGCCAGCGAAGCATACAATTCAGCCTGCGAATCGAAGCCCTCATACATGCGATACAAGCCAATATTTTCGACTACCAAATCCAGCGCGTAGCGCACCATTCGGGGCTGTAGTATTTTAAAATAATTTTGACACAATACAAATACTGTCCCTATTAAGAGATGCCATTTGTATTTGATAAAATATTTATTTAGGTAAAAAAGGTACTTCATGTGAAGTTCAAGTTCAAGCGCAAATTCAAGTTCAAATACAACTCGATAGAACGCGGATTTAACGGATTAAACAGATTCGCGCGATTTTTTTTGCAAATGTACAACAAAAAAAGAGGCAAACATATGCTTGCCTCTTTTCTAACAATATCTAACAAAGATAGTTTTCGTATAAAACCCACTACCTCACCAGCGTTACATCACCTTTGTATTGAATCGTTGCCCCATCAATAAAATCAACTTCGATGGCATAGATAAATACGCCCGGATTCATCGGTCTGTCTCTGAACGTACCGTCCCAACCTTGCGTGGGGTCGTCGGTGGAGAAGTTGGTATTTTCAAAGACCATTTCACCCCAACGGTCATATACACGCATGGATTTGACTTGTACCACACCTTTGCCGCCGAAGACCATGAAGGCGTCATTTGCACCGTCATTATCAGGCGAGAAGACATTTGGAATGAAGATATTTCGTTCCTTTTTCACGGTGATAGTAATCATATCCGAGGCACTACATCCTGTAATCGTATCAGTTGCGGTGACGGTATAAGTCGTCGTCTCTAATGGCATCGCATAAGGCGCAGCACAGTCTGTACAACTCAATCCATTCGGTGGCGACCATGTGAATACAAAGTCATTGCCCTGTGGCTGATTAATTTGAGCAGAAAGCTGTATGCTATCACCAAATGAAAGTTCGATATCAACTCCAACATCTACGACGACCTCATCAGGTTGCTCGACCAATATTTCATTTGTAGAGATACATCCGTCAGCATCTTGCACCGCTACGGTGTATGTTCCTGCTTCTAATCCAATCATTATCGGGCTTGTCGTAAATGACTCGCCATCAAATGAATAGACGTATGGCGCATTACCGCCTGTTACATTTTCTACGCTAATCATGCCATCACTATCGCCGAAGCAATTCACAGGAGATGCCATCAATTCAAAGTCTATTGTTGCCGCTTCTTCTATATTGACTGCTGCGGTTTGGGTACAACCCTCTGCATCTGTTACGGTCACGTTGTATGTGCCGGGACAGAGATTTTCGAGAGTGCTGTCGGTAGCACCATTATCCCAAATATAACTATAATCACCTGCACCGCCACTTGCTGAAACTGTCACCGAGCCGTCGCAAGTCTCGCCACAGCTAACGGATTGGCTACTAATATCAAGTATAATTTCCGATTGTGCGGTCAGTGTTACACTTTCTGTGATGGTGCAGTCATTGGCATCCGTAACTAACAGTGTATAAATGCCCTGTGTCAAGTCCGTGATATTAGCAGTATTTTGGTTGTTGCTCCATTCGTAAGTGTATGGTGCGGTACCGCCTGTTATTGTGGAGGTAATACTGCCCGGTTCATCACATTCAGGGTTGGTCGGTGTCAATGTAAGTGATAAAGGTTCGGCTATCACTTCAATTTCCCAAATACACATGAGATTGTTGAAAACGGCATTTTCGTTGCAATCTGTAATTGGCTGTTCGGGTAGCTCGCCCATTACATCCCATTCACAACTTACATCGTTGAAAATAGCAGTTTGGTAACATTCGACTTCGGGCTGTTCCGCTTGATTACTGCTGATTACCCATTCACAATCTGTGGTATTGAATGTTGCTTCTTCATAACATTCAAGTACAGGCTGTTCGGGTTGTTCGCCTGTGATTTCCCATTCACATGTATTTGTATTGAATGTTGTGGTTTGATAACATTCAATCGCAGGCTCTTCAGGGAATTCGCATGAACCGTCATCTACGTCTGCATCAGGATTGTAGTTAATCGCGCATGGGTCGGTACATCCCGCAATTACATCTGAAATACAATCACAATTTGCCGCATCGAAGGTCACACCATCAGGACAATTTGGTGTATTGATGACTTCGCAGGTTATCGGGTCGAATGAATCGTCCGTTAAATCGCAGTTGTCGTCAACATCCGGTGGTGTACCGCTGACTTCCCATTCGCAAGTTGTGTCGTTAAATGTTGCTGTTTCATAACATTCAGTAATCGGCTCAACGGGTTGCGTACCCGTGATTTCCCATTCGCATGTATTGGTATTGAATGTTGTTGTTTGATAACATTCAATTGCTGGTTCTTCGGGGAATTCGCATGAACCATCATCTACATTTGCAGTAGGGTCATAATTAATAGCGCATGGGTCGGTACAACCTTGTACTTCTTCTGATTCACATTCACAATTTGCTGCATTGAAGAATGTACCATCAGGACAATTTGGTGTATTGACGACTGTGCAAGTTACATCATCAAATGAATCATCCGTGAGGTCGCAATTGTCGTCTATATCCGGTTGTGTGCCTGTTATCTCCCATTCACAAGAAACATCGTTAAATGTTGCCGTTTGATAACATTCTGTAACAGGTTGTTCCGGTTCTGTGCCGCTGACTTCCCATTCACATGAGACATCGTTGAAAGTTGCTGTTTCATAACACTCGGTTGTTGGCTCAACAGGCTGTGTACCTGTTACTTCCCACTCACAAGTTGTTGTATTGAAAATAGCGGTTTCGTAACATGCTGTAGTTGGTTCAACAGGTTGTGTGCCTGAGACTTCCCATTCACATGAGACATCGTTGAAAGTCGCTGTCTCATAACATTCTGTGGACGGCTCAACAGGTTGTGTACCGATTACATCCCACTCGCAAGTTGTTGTATTGAAAACAGCAGTTTCGTAACATGCTGTCATTGGCTCGACGGGTTGTGTGCCGCTGACCTCCCACTCGCAAGTTGTGTCGTTGAATGTGGCGGTTTCGTAACATTCAGTAGCAGGTTCAATCGGCTGTGTACCTGTGATTTCCCATTCGCAAGTATTGGTATTGAATGTTGTGGTTTGATAACATTCAATCGCAGGTGCATCAGGGAATTCACATGAACCATCGTCCACATTTGCGTTGGGGTCATAATTGATGGCACATGGGTCGGTACAACCTTGAATTTCTACATCATCACATTCGCAATTTGCCGCGTTGAAGAATGTACCATCCGGGCAATTTGGTGTGTTGATGACTTCACAGGTTGTTTCATCAAATGAATCATCTGT
>JAHDEO010000160.1:2390-13975 GCA_020628725.1 Saprospiraceae bacterium | reverse complement strand
ACTTGCAATCATTGCCCATACGCAGTCATGTACGAAGACCGTATCAATGACTTACACAATACCTTTGCTGCAAAGGGCTATCCCGTACTTGCCATCAACCCGAATGACCCCGCAGTTGTACCCGAAGATGACATGGCGGGGATGAAACAACGCGCTGCCGAAAAAGGCTTCAAATTCCCTTATTTATTCGATGAAGGGCAAAAAATTTATCCCGTATTCGGCGCAACGCGTACACCGGAAGTTTACTTGTTGAAAAATGACGGAGGTAAAATGGTCGTTGCCTATTCCGGTGCCATTGATGACAATCACAAAAACGCCGACGCTGTAAAAGTAAAATACGTAGAAAACGCAATTGAGGCTGTCACAAATGGCGAAAATCCAGACCCGAATTTCACCAAAGCTGTTGGCTGTACGATTAAGAAGAAAAAGAGCTGATTAGTTCATAGTTGAAAGTTCATAGTTCATAGTTTTTTATATCGTAGTTCGTAGTTTTATGATGATTAAAAATCATAATTTCAATAAGGGTTCCACACCTTTCCACGAACTATGAACTATGAACTATGAACTAATTTTTCTCTGGAAAAATTCACTAAAATTTCGTATCTTTGCAGACTATGATTGAAGATACAAATGCACAAAATTCAGCACCTCAAAACTCGAACTATGGTGCAGATAATATTCAAGCTTTAGAGGGCTTGGAAGCGGTACGTAAACGCCCCGGAATGTATATCGGAAGTACCGATTCAAAAGGTTTACATCACCTTGTATATGAGGTAATTGATAACTCCATTGACGAGCATCTTGCCGGACATTGTACGCACATCGAAACCATCATCCACCCGGATAATTCGATTACGGTAAAAGATAATGGACGCGGTATTCCTGTAGGACAACATGCCAAGCTGAAAAAATCGGCTTTGGAAGTCGTAATGACCGTCTTACACGCCGGGGGTAAATTCGATAAAGATACCTATAAAGTTTCCGGTGGTTTGCACGGGGTAGGGGTATCTTGTGTGAATGCACTTTCCAGCCACCTCAAGGCGGAAGTTCATCGCGAAGGGAAAGTATATGTGCAAGAGTACAATCAAGGTAAACCACAAGCTGATGTAGCCGTAGTCGGGGATACAAAAGACCGTGGAACCTATGTCACATTTACGCCGGATGATGAGATATTTGAGGAATTGGAATACAGCTATAATGTCTTGGCTGCGCGTATCCGCGAATTAGCGTTTTTGAATAAAGGATTACATCTGAAACTAACAGATGAGCGCGAAAAAGATGAGAACGGTGAGTTCGTGAGTGAAGAATTTTACTCAGAAGGTGGTCTAAAAGAATTTGTTCTGTATTTGGATGAAGGACGTAATAAAATCATTCAAAATCCAATCCACGTTACCGGTGAGAAAGACAACGTGCAGGTAGAAGTGGCGATGCAATATAATGATTCATTTTCCGAGAATTTACATTCATACGTCAACAATATCAATACTCGCGAAGGTGGTACACACGTTAGCGGATTTCGTCGTGCTGTGAATCATATTTTTAAGAAATATGGTGAAGAAAATAAAATGTTCAGCAAGCTGAAATTTACGATTGCCGGAGAGGATTTTCGAGAAGGATTGACGGCGGTAGTTTCCGTGAAAGTACCTGAACCTCAGTTCAAAGGACAAACCAAAGGCGAATTGGGTAACTCTGAAGTTGTGGCAATCGTATCAGGTTGTGTACGTGAGGCATTAGGACATTATTTGGAAGAAAATCCGAAAGAAGCCAAGCGAATCATTGATAAGGTAATTCTTGCAGCTACAGCGCGTCATGCAGCACGTAAGGCACGCGATATGGTACAACGCAAGAACGTCCTTACCGGAGGTGGCTTGCCCGGTAAATTGTCTGATTGTAGTTCAAAAGACCCTGTGAAATCTGAGATTTACTTGGTAGAGGGTGACTCGGCAGGTGGTACGGCGAAGCAGGGACGTGACCGTGTTTTCCAAGCGATATTGCCACTACGGGGTAAAATTTTGAACGTAGAAAAAGCACTCGAACACAAAATTTACGAAAACGAAGAAATCAAAAATATGTTTACCGCACTTGGTGTCCGCATCGAAGACCAAGAAGGTGAACGTTTCCTAAATACAGCAAAACTGCGTTATCACAAGATCGTTATCATGTGTGATGCCGACGTGGATGGTAGTCACATTGTTACGCTGATTTTGACTTTCTTCTTCCGTTATATGCGCGAATTGATTGAACAAGGTTACGTATACATTGCCGCGCCGCCGTTATATTTGGTCAAGAAAGGTAAGCAATTTCAGTATTGTTGGAACGAAGAAGAGCGTCAACAAGCCGTTAAAGTACTCGGTAAAGGCAATGATGCTTCGGTAGGGATTCAACGCTACAAAGGTCTTGGAGAGATGAATGCCGAGCAGCTTTGGGATACGACTATGGATCCTGCGACTCGTACATTGCGTCGTGTAAGTATCGACGATGCCGTTGAAGCTGACCGTGTATTTTCGATGTTAATGGGTGATGAAGTACCACCGCGTAGAGCGTTCATTGAAGAGAATGCGATTTATGCGAATGTGGATGCGTAAGTTATTGATTCGTAATTGATTAATCCGTAATTCGTTTTAATCATTTTTTGAAGAAATAAATAAAATTAGAATATTAAAGCCGCACAATTTTGTGCGGCTTTTTTTGTGTTTTCAAGATAAATTATAGTTTTATTTTTTTAAGAATTTCAAATGAGTACTCAACTCATCTTTTACAATGGAAATAAAATAAATCCCGGTAGGAAAATCTGTGATATTTACTCTGAAAGTGTTAAGTCCTTCGGTCGTTGTTAATCTATTTTGTGTCAATGTTTTTCCATTAATATCGGTTATCGCATAGTCAATATTACTATTCTGTTCATCTAAAATAATGACCTCCATTTCGCCATTATTCGGATTTGGTCCAAAAGAAATAACGCCAAATCTTTCTACATCTTTACGAACCACACCAACAATGTCAGAAAAGGAACTTTTACCATCAAAATCTACCTGTTGCAAACGATAGTAGTTAAGTGAACTAAGTGGATGATTATCAACGAATTCATAGTTAATTTCATTTTTGGTGCTGCCATTGCCATTGACCCTTCCAATTTCAATAAACTCTTGCCCGTTTGCCGAACGTTGGATACTGAAGTAAGCATTGTTTTCTTCTGTTGCTGTTGTCCATTTTAATAGATTATGCCTTTGCTCCGCATAAGCCTCAAATGCAGTGAGTTCGATAGGAAGACTTTCTACAATATCATAAAGCTGCGCCCCTTCTTCTGCCAGAGGACCTGCATAACATATTGGCAATCTATTCCCCCCACATGTACCCGGCAGTGCGCTTGCATCAGTATTGATACCATCTACCGAGGCGGCGAATCCGGGAATGGAGACGGTCAAATCGGGATTATCCTCAAATACCCTGCTGATGGTGATTATATCATTTAATCCTGTGATGTCAGAGCCTTGACTTACTCCTGCCAATGATAGATTTTCGCATAAACCGGATATGGCAAGCCCAGCAATGGCACAGCACGGTGCGCCGAAGAAAGTTTCGTCGAAAATTGAACCAATTAAGCCCTGTATCTGCGATAAATCATAGGCAACGGGCGTTACTCTAAATTGGTTTCCTGATTCAAAGTCGAAATCATTAAGATTAATTGTATTACTTCTGGAAAATGCTATGATTTGGTCACCCAAGCTATCTGTAGCGGGAAGCCCCACTAATTGGATAGCATATTCCAAGTCGGGTAAATTACTGGGAGTTGTCAATGAAGCAAATGCAAGAGCATTATCATTGATTTCGACAGTAATTACCGATTCGGTCGGTAATTCAGGGACGGTGGCTCCGCAACTTGACTGTCCATTTGCCCACTGAGTTGAGGTACAAGTTAATAGCGTAATAATGAATAGTGTGGTAAAAAATTTCATAGTGATTTTTTTTAAATAATAATAAAATAATAAAATTCCGACTTTAGTGAGGTTAGCGCTTTTACCGTATTAATCTTGATATGAAAGGAATAGGAACAAACCTTATAGAAATTTATGGTTTGTACTTAAGGAATAAAAAAAGATATGGACTTTTGGAGTTAGCAAGATAAGGAATAATGATTATTCTTAGGGCTAAAAACAATAAAATTTAATTGAAAAGGGAAGGTTTGCTAAAATAAAAAGCACTAAAACCGACATTGCACAAATAGTACAATCATCAATTTTAGTGCTTTAAACGATTCTAAGCTATTTCTATTCTAATATAGAAAATGCTATGTTTTATCTCTTGCTTCGTGAACGTCCGCCACCTCTCACAATTCGAGCTATATACAAAATGATAATTGCACCGACAGTAGCAGAGATGATTTGACCGATAAATGCACCGCCAAGATTCAGTCCATAACTGTCGTTGAGTACTCTCACAACATTACTACCCGGTTCAAATCCCAACATATCAAAGAGAATTCCTCCGACGACACCACCACCGATACCCAATAAGGCATTGATAGCAAAACCGAACGTATCTCCTTTCATAATTCGGGCAGCCAATGTACCCGCCAATGCGCCGACCAAAACCATCATTATAATCGGCAAGGCATTACTTAAATCCATAAATTTTGATTTGATTAAACTTAATTCTGAATTTTGAATGAGTGAATTTTGAATATTTTAACTTCTTGATTACCAAATCCCTGCAACACAAAATTTTTCAGAATAATTTTGATTAATTAGATGAAATATTTTCGCGAGTAGGTTCACAAAAATTATTCCCGAAAATAACAAAAAGGCTGCTTTCCAAAAGGAAAACAGCCTTTATATTTTAGTTCAATGATTAGTGAGAAAGAGATGAATACGAACTTTTAGCTTTATTTCATTCAAAATTCGAGATTCACTCATTCAAAATTAATCACTATCCCTCTAATTTGAAGCGTACAGGCAAGTTAAATTGTACCCGTACAGGTTGATTACGTTGCTTACCCGGCACCCAATTTGGCATCGTTTGCACGATACGAAGTGCTTCTTTTCCGCAACCTCCACCGAGGTCACGCAAGATTTTCGGGTCAGTCACCGAACCATCTTTCTCAATGACGAAACTGACAACAACCATACCCTCGATACCATTTTCACGAGCAATGGTTGGGTACTTGATGTTTTTGTAAATATACTCCAACATCTTTTTCTCCGCGCATTTCTTTTTCTCGTCGCTGGTACCGCCCGCATCTTCACAACCCGGGAAGCGAGGCATGTCTTGTACAATCGTAAAGATTTCATCTTCAACAACTTCCGGCTCCGGCTCTGGTGGTGGAGGTGGCGGCGGAGGTGGTGGTGGAGGTGGTGCTTCTTTCTTTGGTGGTGGTGGAGGTGGTTCCTCTATCACCGTCTCTTCTTCTACGGTTTGGTCTTCAAACTCGATTTCCTCCTCTACCTCTTCTTCCGGTACTTCTTCGATAACCGGCGGAGGTGGAGGCGGTGGCGGTGGCGGTGGTTCTGCAGTACGTGGAGGCTCAATCTCCAGGTCGTCCGGCAGTTCCAGTGCATCGTCAGGAATAACGACTTCGCGCTCATACGTAGTCCAACTGAATGCCAATAGCGTCAGCAATGTCGCAGCCGCCAACCCGGTAAGGAAGAAGGTACGCGACAAGCCGAAAGCATTGACCTCAGGGTACTGACGCGCAAACATCACCTTCCTGTTGTCGCCATACTTACTGGCTAAGTCTTGCTTACTTGCACTTCCGAGACGCCCACGAACTATCAGGATAATCCCGATAATTACGATAAACATCACTAAGAGTGCCAAAGCAAGTCCGGCTCCGGTAACTTGTAACATATTAAGAAATTATTTAGTGTTACATCATCATTTTATGAGTATCTGAACCACTAAGCGCACGAAGGACACGAAACTTAATTAACGCGAAAGAGAACTAAGATAATGTAAGAAATTTATATTAATCACTTAAAAAATACTTTGTGTACTCTGCGTCTGTTTGGTCTTTGTGTTTTTTGTGTCCTTAGTGGTTTCATTAATTTTGGCTACTCAATCTTTGATGATGTAGGTGTATTTTGATGCTTGAAAAACCTCAAACTAAGCAAGCCCGTCAAACATCCGATAATATTAGCAAGAATATCTAAAACGTCAAAATTTCTACCCGAAAAAAAGTGAGATTGCATAAATTCTATCGAAATTCCATACAAAATAGCGAATAAAACGACCATTACAATCACATTTTGCGGTATTTTCTCCCGTTGGCGCAAGCGGTAAAATCCCCACAGCATTGCTCCAACAAGAATTGCATAAACCACCAAATGTCCCACCTTATCCGGCTGCAATAAATCCCAAAACGACAAATCCGGCATATGCCGACCCGGTGTAGCAGACAATGCGAAAATCAACGCAGCCCACAATATTGCAGGAATGAAATATTTCATTGATTCATTGTTATTATTGCTTCATGGTTCGATTGCTACATTGCTGCATTGTTTTATGTATGATATTTTTTTGCAAAGCAAAAAACACACTAACAATGAAACCATGAAACAATATAGCAATGAAACATTTAAGCCTCAGCAGTCATTGCAACATAAGCGGCAGCATCCATCAGGTCGTCCAATTCGGCAGGGTCGCTCATTTTAATTTTGACCATCCAACCTTCCTTATATGGGTCGCTATTGACGACTTCGGGATTGGCTTCCAAATCAGAATTAAATTCTTCTACCGTGCCGCTAATGGGCATAAACAGGTCGGAAACCGTCTTTACAGCTTCCACAGTGCCAAAGACTTCATCTTTAGCGAGTTCCTGTCCTTCCGTTTCGATTTCGACGTAAACAATATCTCCGAGTTGGTCTTGTGCAAAATCCGTGATACCTACATAGGCATGGTCGCCATCTACACGTACCCACTCGTGTTCTTTGCTGTATTTTAAATTATCAGGCGTGTTCATCTTTAAGTTTAAGTTTAAGAATAAGTTTAAGTTTAAGTTATTAACTATCAAAAGATTATATGATTTTCAATAAAAATAAACTTCTTATCGCTTTTCCATTAAAATGATACGCCTCAAAGTTAATAAACGTCACACAGACATTCTTCTATATCGTGAAAAATATTTTAAGAAATACGTCAACATGTCGTCACATGTTAATTTTGCAATTGGAATTTAATAGGCAAATTAAACTGGACTCTTACAGGCTTCGTACGTTGATAACCCGGCGTCCATGTTGGCATTGTGCTTACTACACGTAGGGCTTCTTTTCCACATCCACCGCCCGGATCACGTAGTATTTCGGGAGATGAAATAGAACCGTCTTTTTCGACTACGAAACTAATCACAGCTAACCCCTCAATGGCGCTTTCTCGTGCAATGGTTGGGTAGTTTATTTTACCGTAAATATATTGTAGCAATTTCTTCTCAGCACATTGTTTCTTGTCTGCATCTGTACCGCCTATATCTTCACATCCCGAAAAACGCGGCATTTGTTGCACACTGATAAATATTTCTTCGATAACTTCCTCCTTTTCAACGATAACTGGAGCTGGTGGTGGAGGCGGTGGTTCTGCTACGGGAACAGGTTTAGGCGGTAGTGGTGGTTCGGGAGCTTCCACTGCTTCTTCAATTTCTACCGTTTGGTCTTCAAATTCAATTTCTTCTTCTACTTCCTCCGGCTCTACTTCCACGATTTCAGGTGGCGGAGGCGGCGGAGGGGGAGGTGGTGGCGGGTCTGTGGTACGAGGCGGCGCAATATCTATATCGTCTGGCAATTCTATACTTCCGGGAATATGCACTTCCCGCTCATAAGTCGTCCAGTTAAAAGCAAAAATGACCAACAATAAAGCGACCACCATTCCAAATCTGAAAAATGTCGGTGTATTCTTAAATACATTCACTTCATCATGCTGTCGTCGTGAGGCAGACGGCTCAGCTTGCGCGAGTTGATTACCCTTGTGCGTCATCTGCCTACGCATCGCAGAGATAATGCCAATCAGCACCACCCCGATACCGAGCAGACACCACATAAATTTGATTCCGGTAATTTCTAACATAATACGTTTGTTTAATTGACAATTAAAAATTGATAATTAAGAAATGTATTACGGATGCGCATTCGTAATTTGTTTATGAGGAATTCCAAATTCCAATAAAATAAATTCAAACCTAATATTGGTATTTTCGCTTGGAATTTGGAATTTGTCTTTTGGAATTTACTCTATGAGATGCAATCGAATTTAAATGTGGTGTGTGGCGAATATTTTTTTTCTGAAAAAATCTTTATAATTCGTTAAAGTGTGTTATTGTGATGTTAATTAAGTAATTGATAATCAATTTTTTGCTCCGTAGCGTAATGCCTCCGGCTTGCGCCACGTTAGTTCAGAAAAATCTTTGTAAAAACCACAATGCGCGGCGCAAGCCGGAGGCATTACGCTACGGTTCACTATGAAAAAAATCGTACTCTTTTATTTCGGCTTAATGTTCATCTTCACTTCCTGTGTGAATGAATCTACTCCCACATCGAATGTTATTCCAACTATTTTCATACCCAAATTAGACACACTCGCTCATATACGCGGATACGAATTATTACAAGAAAAAATCAAACGTGAAAAAACCGCATTTCGCCAAAATCCTACCGAAGCACACGATTATTTTTTCGATATGCTCAATGATTCGATATTCGGATATTGGATGCAAACGCCGTGGGATTTCAACGGGCATACCGACACCCCACGCAAGGGCGAAATTGCTTGCGGTTACTTCGTCACGACCACATTGCGTGATATAGGTGTGCGCCTCCAACGCTACAAGTTGGCACAGCAAGCTGCCTCTGTCATCGCCGAAAAACTCTGTGAGCCAACGAGCATGAAACGCCTCGCCTCATTCGAAAAACTCAATAATTACCTTGAAAATCGCGGTGAACGAGAGATATACATTTTGGGCTTAGATTATCATGTAGGATTTGTGGTGCGAGAGGGTGGTGAGTCGTATTTTGTTCATTCGGATTATATCGGTAGTTCGGGTGTGAAGCGTGAGAAATTAAATGATTCTCGTGCGATACGTGCCTCTGAAAGTTATGTAATTGGAAGCCTTACGGCAAATAAAAAATTATTGAAAGAATGGAGGGAATGAGTTGATGAATTGACGAGTTGTTGAGTTGTTGAGTTGACGACATTCAACAACTCGTCAACTCAACAACTCGTCAATTCGTTCACGACGCTGCATTTTTATTTAACTCATCTTGCAAACGACGCATAATTTTTTGTTCCTTCTTAAGGGTACGCTCACGGAAGGCGTCAAATTCATCTTGAGTACGTTTAAGAGCTTGTTGAGTATTGGAAGTGACGCTATGGCTGCGTTTGAAACTCAAAAACAGAATCAGTGATAATAGAGCCAATCCGCCTACAATACCCCACATGATACTCTTATAGGCATTTTTGCCGATATTCATTCCGAAGAATTTGATGCTATCTCGTTCACCTGTGACGGTAGCAAGATTTTCATTTGTTCCCGCAAGTTCGGCTTTGAGACCGTCAATTTCTTTTTGCTGTGTAGAAATAGTATTTACCTTGCTTGTCAAATCGGCGCGTACTGTATTGAGACTATCCGCCACGTGGTCGCGCACCTTGCGAATCCAACGGCGATTCACCACCTGAAATTCCTTGAATCGCTCTGATTCGTTAATCAAATAATCGAATTTGCTCCTAATCGTTCCCTCATCCAATGGCGCACTTGATTTGGACTGACCAAATGCAGAAGCAGTCGCCAAAATTAACATAACCATCAATGGAAGAATCCTTGTATTTATCATCGTCTTAATCTATTGTCTTTCTTGAATGTGAATAAGTTTAAGTCTAAGATTAAGTTTAAGTTTAAATAAAGTAAAATACTGATAACCAATTGTTTGGCATTTAATTTAATTAAAACTGAATCAAGACGAATACTCACTTGTGTATATCGTTATTTTTCAGGGATGCAAAACTAATAAAATCGCCCCTTTTTACAAATTAAAACATTATTTCGCAAAAATAAAAATATGTTTTAATTCATTCATTATTTTAGCTCAAAATTAACACTTTCGCTGCGCGAAGTCCATAGTCGATAGTCCGTAGTCCGTAGTTAGGCGTGAGAAATGCTTACAGGGTGGACGAAACATTGTAGCATTTCATCATTTAAGCATTTTAGCATTGTCGAAGGCTTCTATCATCATCACGACCTTACTGTAACTCAATGTGCCTTCCGATATACCTTGTGATTTGAGAAAACGGTCGTAGAGCCAATCGCGAAGTTTTGGAAAAGCTTGTGGGTAGAGTGTCCAACTGCGTTTGAGGGCTTCGAGGTCGTTGTGGATGCCTGTGGGGAGTTGGGCTTCGAGTTGGAGATAGGTGTCGTTGTCGAGTCGGCGGAGTGCGCTGCGGAGGTATCGCCAATAGGAGTATGTACCCGCGTAGCGAATGTAAGGATTTTCAGAGCGACGACAAGCGAGGTAAGCGAGGAAATTGCAAGTGCCTTCATCACCATGACCATATCCGTGTGCCATTTCGTGCGCGATGGTAAACGGCATCGACAGATGATACAAACCGCCGTCAATATTTCCCTCGGCAATAAATGGAATATAAATCCCCGAAGCATTATTCTTGATGAGCGTGCCTTTCGGATAGATGAGGCGTCCGCGCACTCTTCCGGTGGTTGGGTAATTGAGTTCGGTGAGCGTCGCGGTGAGGAGGTCGCGCATCGTATTTTCGAGATTTTTCGGGAGAAAATCTTCGCTTAACGCCGCTGTATCTGCATTAGGAATATTTTCGCGAAGCGAATCCAATAAAATGGTGTATTCGTTGAATTTGGTTTTAATTTCTTGTAATTCAAGCGGTTTTGGTTGGAAATTGAGCTGCTGTTCAATAGGTACGCGTGCGTAATTGAAGCCCCATAACCACATAAAAAAGAAAATAAAACCACCCGCGAAAGCCAAAAGAGAAAAGAGCGAATTGAGCAGTTTTTTGCCAAAAGGTTGTTTGTTCCGAAAAAATCGGACGATTGCCCATACGAGCCATATCACCAATAGGACAAACAGCACGTATAATAATGGTATTGGCGTGATCGTCAAGGTATGGTCAAACACCCAACGTACGCCTTGGTACAACCCACGTGCATATAGAGATTCCACCACTTGCGGGTAAAAACCTACTATCCAACGCATTAGCATCGTTAGTAAACCAAGCCCAATCCAGATGAGTCGCCTACGTATTTTGCGATTTTTCATTTATTTGAACCACTAAGCGCACTAAGGACACGAAAACTATCGGGATTAGTGACCTTAGTGGTTAAACAATTAAAATTCGAGTTGGAAATTACGATAATATACGTAAACAATAACCGAGATAACAAATAAGAAACTCAAGATGATATAAAGAAAAGTTTTGCCTTTACTACCGTAGTTTTGATCGCCGTGATCTGCCATATTTAGAATGATAAATTATAAATAATGAACGATGAATGTCGCTCTGTTTAATTTTGCTGCAAAGGTAGTAGGTCTTGGATTTAATGTCAAACTTTAAGGGGAAAATTCCAAAATCCAAGCACCAAA
>JAHDEO010000160.1:0-2290 GCA_020628725.1 Saprospiraceae bacterium | reverse complement strand
GTCTTGGATTTAATGTCAAACTTTAAGGGGAAAATTCCAAAATCCAAGCACCAAATTCCAAATCCTAAGTTTGTAGTTTTGGGAATTTGGTGCTTGGATTTTGGAATTTTACTTCAGTATAGCATGACCAATAGCACATTGCAAACACTTTTTCTTATCACAATATTCATTTTTTAGCTGAATGAGGGCTTGACTTTCATAAGCAGAATCGGGGCGTATATCAAATCTTGCCCAATCGCGAATAATGTGGTTATTTTCGGCTGGGATGGAGTCTATAAATTGCAGGGCTTTTTTGATGGCGGCTTCTTCGTCGCGTATTTTCCCATACAAAAATAAAAAAGGTACGATAGTGTTGATAATGAATAAATGAACGGTGTTTTTACCGAGTGATTTTTTGATGTTTTTAGAATCTTTATCGAAGGTGTAATGCGTTTGCCAATAGTCAGACATTTGTACATCAAACAGTTCTTTTACATCATCAACTGTTTGAGCATCAAGTATATTGCTAAATAAACGATTGGAGCGAAATGTCAAAGCCGCAAACTGCGCGAGGCGTATCGTCGGGAAATTGGCAGGGCGTAAGCGCAAGAATTTCCAACGCTCTTTTGGAATAGGTTTAAGGTCATACTTTTTCTGTAAAAAACGATATTCCTTCTGCAATTCACACGGATAATCATCCGATAAATTCTCTTCTAAAAAGCCTGCCTGACCGAAAAGCAAAGCCTCCAATTGCATGAGGCTGTCACCGTGTTTGGCGAGTATTTTTTGTGGCAATGAACGCGCCACTTGTCGAAAAGGTTGCTTATTGATTTTTGCTCCGAAATTCGCCGCTAAAAACTGATAAAATACTTCCTCCCAATCACTGCCTTGCGCTTCCAATTGCGTACGTATATCGCCGGATTTTCGCTCCAATCGCTCTACGATAAGGCGTTCGAGCCACATCGTTTTGGTGAGTGTCGAAACATCGAGAAAATGTTTAGCACAAGGTATTATTTCTTCATTATCAATAAGTTGTAAATATTTTTGTGTTAATTTTTCATCAAACCTCCCCTTCAATTCTAAACAAGGGATCGCCTTGCCTGTTGTACGAAAAGCGGGCGCATTTTCCTCATAAACGATGTGTAATACGACAGAATCGTAGGCTTTGTCACGGTGATGCCCGTGCAATTGCCAATCGTGTGATTGTAGGTGCATTTCTATATTGCCTGCCCACTCGGTATCGCCGATTTTGAGGCGTGCATTGGTGAAGTCCGGTCCACCATCAGTATTATAAGTGCCTGTATCGTAGATGTTTATGATTTCGCCTTGTGTGGTGTGAAGGTCGGTCAGGGAGCATTTTTTCATTCTCCAGAGGTAATGGAGAAATTCTTCTTTGAAATTGGGTCGCATGGCAATGGTATTTATGGTGAACGTAAAGCGATTTTGCAAATCGCTATGTACCGTAAGTACGATTTGCAAAATCGTTTTACGTTGGCACAAAATAATATGAATTTTGTTGAAATAAGATAATTTTCAATCAAAAATCAAAAATCACCAAGTCAAAAATGGTTGATTTAATCATTTCATCATTTCAACATTTAAGCATTATCATTGATTCACTCATTCAAAATTCACTCATTCAAAATTACTTTACGTATCTTTGTCATTCATAAATGTAACTTTTAAAAATGAATATTTTAATAATTGGTAGTGGTGGTCGTGAACATGCTTTTGCATGGAAATTGGCGCAAAGCCCTAAGTGTAATCAACTCTATATTGCACCGGGTAATGCTGGTACGGCGCAGCACGGCTTGAATGTGGATATTGCGGTAGATGATTTTGAAGGCTTGAAGAAATTTGCCCTCAAAAATCAAGTAGAGATGATTGTAGTGGGACCTGAATTACCATTGGTAAAGGGCATTTATGATTTTTTTACGGAAAACAAAAAGACACAACATATAAAGGTAATTGGACCGTCGCAAGCGGGCGCAGAGTTGGAAGGCAGCAAGGCGTTCGCGAAGAAATTTATGGAGCAATTTGAGATTCCAACGGCAAAATATTGTGAGGTAACAAATGAGAACGCAGAGGACGGCGTGGTATATATTGCGACTCAAAAAACACCGATTGTATTGAAGGCAGACGGATTGGCAGCGGGAAAAGGGGTACTGATAATCAATGACATAGTAGAAGCGACGCAAGTGTTGCGTGAGATATTGGATGGGAAATTTGGCGAAGCAGGAAACAGGGTAGTAGTCGAAGAATTTTTGGATGGCATCGAATTTTCAGTCTTTACATTGACGGATGGCGAACA
>JAHDEO010000159.1 GCA_020628725.1 Saprospiraceae bacterium | reverse complement strand
ACCAGGGACCAGCGGGTTATGAGTCCGCTGCTCTAACCAACTGAGCTATAGGCCCAACTCAATTGTGAATGCAAATTTACGGCTTTGTTGGCGTAATAGTCAAATTTTAGCCTATAAATTTTATCTTGTGGTGTAATAACGGGATTCATCACAGAAAAGTTCTGCCGGCATTATGTATTCGTAAACCTTTCGTATACACTATCAATAGCTGCCGCAAGTTTATGGTCTTTATCCGTAACCGTATTTCCTGCATCATGTGTATTGAGTTGAAAACTAACGGTGTTATACACATTACTCCAATTCGGATGATGATTTTGTTGTTCGGCATGAAAAGCCACTTCCGTCATAAATGCAAAGGCTTCGATGAAATCCTTGAATTTGAAGGTACGCTGAAGCGTATTATCTTTTTCTGTCCACATAGTGTTCAATGAGTGAATGAATGAATTTTGAATGTTGAGTAAAACGAAATCCCGTACTCATGTCGGGAAGTGAATATTTTTTGTTTTGCTTTGCAAAATTATGAAGTGAAATTGTTTTTTGTGTTAAATGTTCAATGTAAAATGATTTTTGGATTTGAATTATTCAAAACTCATTCATTCAAAATGACTCAAAAAAAATACAGCGTAAGTAATTATTTAGTGTTATCTTCTTTTCGTTTATTGGATGAAAATGACCACTAAAAACAAACTTACGCTGACTAACCCAAACTACTAACTACAAAAATTTTTACTGTTCTGTCGTTAAACTATCTACAAAGAACGATTTTTAAGAAAAACCGTTGGCAGGCTTATGAAATTTTAACATTAAATTAATATTTTGCTCCTTAGAAATAAAAGACTAACGTAAGTTGAAAATATTATATCAACTTTCAGTAAATTCCAAATCTCAAATGAGCGTATTGGAATTTGTTTTTTGGAATTTGAAACTAAAATTATGGCATTAATAAAAACGGTGAGGGGCTGGACACCTCAATTTGGAAAAGATTGTTGGTTGGCAGAAAACGCGACTGTTACAGGCGATGTAATTATGGGCGATGAATGTAGCGTATGGTTTCAGGCGGTTTTGCGGGGCGATGTAGGTAAAATACGCATTGGCAATCGTGTAAATGTACAAGATGGTGTGGTAATACATAGTACTTATGAAAAAACCAACACGACTATCGGCAACGACGTCTCTATTGGGCATCGGGCTATCATACATGGCTGCACGATTCACGATAGTGTATTGGTTGGTATGGGCGCGATTATTATGGATAATGTAGTGGTAGAGTCTTACTCGCTTATCGCTGCGGGGGCAGTGGTGCGTGTGGGTACACGCGTAGAGCGTGGCAGCATATACGCAGGCGTACCTGCCCGTAGAATCAAAACACTCAGTGCCGTACAATACAAGGAAATGCTTGAAGGTGTCGCTGAAAAATACTTGATGTATGCTGATTGGTATAAGTAGGGCGTTCTTGGTTCGTTGTTCGGCGTTCCGTGTTGTGAATCGTCGAACTTTGCTTTGGCTTGGTCGAATTTTATTTACTGATTCGCGCAGAGTCCTTTTATTCGTGAAAAACAAAGAACGACGAACATAAAACTAAGAATACGAAATGACAATAGCACTTATCATATTGGCGGTTGCCCTGATTGTAGCGGGGATTATTTTTTGTATTGTGCCGGGATTGCCCGGTCCTGTGCTGTCGTATCTGGGGATGATTGCCTACCAATTTACGAATACTCAAGATAAATTTTCGACGACGGTATTGCTTATTTGGGGAGTTGTGGCGGCTTTGGCTTTTGCGGGCGATATGGTCGTGCCGGCAGCAGCTACTAAGAAATTTGGCGGAACAAAAGCAGGTGTCTGGGGTGGTATTATCGGGACTTTTGTGGGGATGTTTGCGCCGATACCTTTCGGGATAATTTGGGGACCATTGGTGGGAGCGATAGTAGGCGATTTGATTGGCGGAAAACGCATTGCAAGTGCAATGAAGTCGGGCTTTGGGTCGTTTTTGGGCTTTTTGTTGGCAACTCTTCTCAAAATAGTCGTGTCAGTGTGGATAGGTATTATCGTGATGCTGAAAGTCGGTGGGGATTTGATGACTTTGATTTGGGGGTAGCAATACGGCAATGCTGAAATATTTTGATAGCAGATTAGATTTCTGACAATGAAATGGTCTGACCTCTGACAGCAAACACGGTCTGACTTCTCCATAATCTAACTTCAATATTATGCCCTTAAAGCCACGTTTTTTACATACGGATATTTCGGAACTTCGCATTTCTCGACAACGATTAGTTGGCGGGGCAGTCATTGGTTTGTTATATGCTTTTGCTTTGTATGGCTTGCTATACATGTCACGCGAAGTGATGCGGATGATGTCTGTCACTCGCAATCATGACTTATGGGTGATGAGTGATGCGGAGGTCAATTTCTATAATTTAGTTTTTGCCTTTATTGCGGTCATCTTTGGTTTTTCAACAGGCTTTTTGTTTTGTGTAGAACGTCCGCGAAAAGCATTTGGTCAACTCCGTTATCAACGCTTCTCCATTATCAATGATCAACGTGCTTTGAATTGGTATTTCCTGAGTGCATATTCCAAATTAGCTTGGGGACTTGGGACAGTTTATGCTGCTTTTTACTGCTATCGCAACTTTTTTTATCCTTATGATAATCCCTATGAAAATTTCCTGCAAGACGATAATTTATTTCCAAGTTATAAATTGATTTATATCCTGATTGTCATCGTATTGTTCTTACAAATGTGGACAACGATACGTCAGGTATTTAAAAATAAAAGTCTTAAATGGATGTTGGTTTCTATGTTGGGATTGGTGATAGCGGGGCTTGGTTTGTCAAGGGTGAATTTGGTGGATTATAATGCGGTCAATGAAAGTATTTTGAAAAATAATGTTCATTATACTTATAAGATTGAATTGCCTAATGTGACGTATCATAGGAGTGATTATTTTAGGAAAGGAGGACGAATAAACGATATTTATTTTGTCCAAAATTCAAATGAAAGAGACGGTGCGCCAATGATGCTTTTTGAAGGGAGAGAAATGAGTTTTAAGGAAATTAGCGATGAAAAAAAAGCAAGAAGTGAATATTGGTGGCATCAAGAAGAATTACGTCTACATTTCCATCGAACAATAAAAATGAAGCATGTGTGGAAGGTTTTCAAAGAAATGGGAAAGGAAGGCGTTTATAAATTTAGTTTTGCCGTTGTCAAAATTCGCCATGAAAATGATAAGAGATATTACCACGATTACTCATTACCCGCTCAAATTCCAATCCAACACAGGGATTCATTCATACGTTCTTTAATAGAAGAGTCATATGAAGAGGAAATGGAGAATATGGACGATATAATTGAAGTACGTCATTCAAAATCAGGATATTTCTTGGACGGTATTCTATTAGAAGACGAAAGGTTCAAGCAAACCATTCGCGAGCGAATAGAAAAAAGTAGCCCCAAATACGTCATTAAATTTCACGTTAAAGATGATGCGAACATAGAGTCTTATGTACAAACATTATCCCTGCTAAGAGAGATACATCAAGGAATTATGGATGGACACGCTTTGCTGAAATATGAACAAAAGGAAAAATCACTGGATTACGAACAACGTAAGGAAATCCGAAAGAAATACCCCCTTGCAGTCTTCCAAATAACAGAAGAAATGGAAGCAAAATATGAGTAAATTTAACACTTTACACCTTTTTCTGTGACAATTATTTTACACCTTTATCAAACTTTTTGCACGATTATTGCGTCTATAGAGGTAGAAGGCAAATTTAGAAATTAAATAAAGCTCATTAACCATCGAGGAAATATCCGCACAGAGCAGAACAACATCTCCGTTATCTATTTTAGTAAGAAACTTAACAGATATCAGAAGTCAGAACGCTTTACTGTCAGAGGTCAGACTATTTTATGGTCAGACATCAGATGAGCGTATGATGTAGAGAAAATTCATGAACTTTCTCTAAATCAATATTTAATCTGACAGGAAAGCGTTCTGACTTCTGACAATGCAAATGGTCTGCCCTCTCAATAATTGAACTTGAGGTTGAATTTGTATTTGAACTTGATAACTTTATCTTATATTTGCTGCCATGTCTCAAAATAATATACACAAAAACGACATGCACACGACGGATTTCAAACAAGTCCTTCGTGAAGAGGAGGCGTATATCAAGCAAAGACGAAGACGAGTACACATCAATGAAGGTGAAGCAGCGGAAGGTACTTGGGGTATTGCTTTCTCGAATGGTGGTGCACGCGCCTCTACACTCATGCTGGGCGTGATGCGGAAGCTGATGTCTGAAGGGATTGATTTCTTTCGGCGAATTGATTATTTGAGTGTCGTTGGAGGAAGCAGCTTCATGGGCTCGGCATTTGCTTCACTACTTACAGGCGAAAAATCTACGGACAAACGCGGCTTATTCGGCACCCGTCCACACAATTCACCTTTCCTACCTGAGACCAACACAGCGGGGGAGGGGAGGGGCGTCAAGCCCGATATCCAAATGGCGCATTTCCGCAAGCGCATAAAAGATATTCAACCACAATTCTGGCGACAAATCGGCGGTACGCCGGGCTTATTTGGTATTGGTGCGTCGGGGATGACCTATGCTTTTGCTGTACTGATTTTTGTGATGATTGGCTTTATGTCGCTGCATCACGCGTATTTCTACTGGATTTCCCATTATTCGGGCGACCTGTTTCAGACATTCATCGATACTAACAAAACACGCAATTTCAGAGATTGGGGTAGTGTGCTCAACCTGTTTGATTTTTCAAGCGGTGTAGCCATTATGGTCAAGAATGTCGTAGAGGCTGCGCACTCACCTGCGGGTTTGTGGATAGGTGGTATCGCGGCGGTATTTGGTGCCATGATGAGTTTCAATTTCTTTATCCTCTACTTGCGTCCTAGCTTGCGTATGGAGCGCCGCCACGATGTACACATCGAAATCAAAATCAAGGAATTTAATTACTTCGGTTTTGGTTTGACCTATTTGAGTCTGCTTATTTTTGGCGGTGCGGTACATTTGCTTGGTGGTGCGTTGGACTATCGTCTGGCATTTGCGGTACCTGTTTTTCTGACCTTTGGTATCTTGGCTTGCGGTCTTATTTATGGCTTTTTCAATCGCCTGCAATACGCCAACGATGATAACCGCCGTATTTTTATGGCGGAAATTCTAACGGCGGCATTCGGAATGTTTTTCGTCTCCCTCACCTTTCCGATTTTGTTAATCGGTTTGTTGTTGATAGGTGGTTGGTTGACTTTATTCATTTCAGTGGCTTGTTTTTTCATTGGTGTAGTCTTGGTTTTCAGACGAGTACGTCAACTCGGAAATGTCAAAGCTCACCGTCGATTCGGCAACTCACTACCCAATTTTTTCATTGGCTTCTCTATCGTCTTACTTTTTGCTTCGGCAGGAAAAGGCATCCTCGCATTTGCTCGTACAGGCGGAGGCGAATATCAATTTTGGTGGTTCATCGCGGGTTTTATTATTCCTTTAGTATTATTATATGTTTTTTCCTTGTTTAATCATAAAAATAGAAACAATTTACATTCATATTTTAAAAATAGAAAAAGCGAAATTTTCCTCGTTACAGATACCAATAATCTCAAGTATCCGGCAAGGAACGATTCCGAATTATTGTTGCATGGCTTAGGAGCGGACAATTATTACGCGCCGTATTTTCTGCTGAATGCTACGTTGAATGTACATAGTTCTGCTGCGCCAAATACAAGACGAAAACGCGGTGTACATTTCTATTTTTCAAAAGATTATATTGGTTCTGAAAAAACGGGTTACGTCCGTACTGAAGCCTTTGAAGATGGCAATTTTACCCTCGCAGATGCCATGATGACGGCTGCGGCAAATTACCACTCAGGTATGGGCATTCACGGTTTCTATGGACAGGCATTTCTATTTACGCTGCTCAATTTGCGACTCGGCGGATGGCTTCGCAATCCGTGGTACTATCGCAGTAAAGCCGAACACTCACGCGGCAGCAGTCGCTTTATGAATTTTATACGGGAATATCTCAATCGTTTTTCGACCCGCGCCTTACATGTTAATGTATCAAGTGGTATACACACGGGCGACCATTGGGGCTTGACAGCACTTTTACGCCGACAATGCGAAAATGTCATTCTATTTGATTTCAGAAGCCCTAATGACCTCATTCCCGGTGAATTGAATATGACGGATATCCGCGCTATTGCGGCAAAATATGGCGCATCCATAGGCGATGCTGAAGTCGAGCCACTTCAAAAGAAAGATATTAACGGACGCCAACTTTGCGAGGGTAACGTCATCAGTTGTACCTTGACTTACGAAACCGGTGGCAAGCAAGGCAGATTGTATTATGTCAAATTGGCAATGAGTGAAGCTCTACCAAAATCTATTTTGGAGTATCACGACGAGCATCCTGAATTTCCATCCAAGTTTACATCTAATATGCAAAATCCTGATTTGCAGTTTAATACATTTGTTAAATTAGGCGAGCATTTAGCAGAGCAATTTTATGAATTATACAAAAAAGATGATGTAGATGATTTGGATAAAATTATTAACGAACGCATTCATCAATTAGATGAAAAAGAAAAAATAGAAAATCTCGATTGCGAAGGATTGCGAGAAACCGAACGTACCTATATCGAAAGATTGAATTTTTTCCGACAAGAAAGAGCTGTCACCGCGGATGTTGCCAAAAAATTTGAATTGAACAAAGAAATAGAGGAAATGGAAAGAGAAATTGAAGATATTCGCGCAGAAATGATGGAGAAGGGGTGTACGAAAGTAGAAGCAGATGTTTCGGGGACTTCTTCAGCATAAAGCTGGTAAACAGAGTTGTGAGATAGTCTTTTATTTGTAAATTCGAACATTTGAACGAAACACACACAACATGAATTACAGAACACTCGGCAAGACCGGATTAAAAATCTCGGAACTAAGTCTCGGTACTTGGCAAGTCGGTGGAAAATGGGGCAGCGGATTTGACGATAAAAATGCGGAAACCATTCTAAATGAAGCGATTGACAAAGGCATCAACTTCATCGACACAGCCGATGTATATGAAAATCGACAAAGCGAACGCACTGTCGGTAAAGTCATTCGCGCACGAAAAGAGGAAGTCTATATCGCTACCAAATGCGGTAGATTTATCAACCCACATACCAATGAAAATTATCAACCAAAAGTTCTCCGCGAATACGTCGAACAAAGCCTGAAAAATACAGGCTTGGAGCGCATAGATTTGATTCAATTGCATTGTCCACCTACGGAAGTGTATTACCGACAGGAGATTTTTGAGGAGTTTGAAAAACTGCAACAGGAAGGGAAAATAGGTTATTTGGGCGTCAGTGTGGAAAAAGTGGAGGAAGCACTAAAAACCATAGAATATCCCAACGTCTGTACCGTTCAAATCATTTTCAATATGTTCCGGCACCGACCTGCGGAGTTATTTTTCAGAGAAGCCAAAAGGCGTAATATCGGCATCATCGCAAGAGTGCCGCTCGCAAGTGGTTTATTATCAGGGAAATACGATGCGGCAACTACATTTGGTAGTGGCGACCACCGACATTTCAACCGCAAAGGAGAAGCCTTCGACCAAGGAGAAACTTTCTCAGGAATAGACTACCATCTCGGACTCGAAGCCGTTGAGAAATTAAAATCTATATTCCCGAAAGACATCGCATTAGCCAATATCGCCTTGAAATGGATATTGATGTTTGAAAAAGTGAGTTGTGTGATTCCCGGTATTTCCAAGATTGACCACCTTCATGCAAATTTAGAAACTTTGAATATTCAAAATCTTTCTAATCAGCAAATGGAAGCCGTGAAAGCTGTGTATGATGAGTTGATTCGTCCTTCTGTTCATCATCGGTGGTAATGTAGCTGCTATAATATATTTAAAAATTTTGTTTGTAAAATTAAAATATATCTATTTAAAGACTTATCTTTATCATAAATATTCTTGCCATTAATACCACTCACTCCGATTTCCTTTAATATTTCACTCATTACTAAATTAGTTAACCTGATTTTGATGTAAATATCCGCACGTCTTTATTTACTATTAAAATCTACATTATGTACAAACTTACTTTGATTGCCCTATGCTTAATAATTGCTCAAATCGCATTGGCTCAAAATGAAAAAATTACCATTGAGGGAACAATTATCATCTCAGACAATAATGACCCCAATCCCGCGCCCGGAACCATACGGTGGACGGGTCAGGACTTCGAGGGATTCGACGGAACTCGATGGAAATCACTTACTTGTGGTTGTGACGAAAACTGCCCGGACGACAGATATGTAACGCACACCGCCACGGCTACAAGCGAATCCATCCAATTTGAAGTAGAAAACTCGCAGAATCTACCCATGCGGTTATGTTACTATCCCTCGTCAGATCCATCCGTTATCCAGTATTGGCAATGTGAACCATCCACCAACTATGGGGCTTTCGGAAATGAGCATTTACAGACCATCACAGGATTAAATCCGGGAACGGAATACACCATTATTATTCAATCTTCTGACGATTCCAGTAACAGCTATGGAGACTGCCATTTATTGGTATGGGAAGATATTTCATGCCCATTCACGGTGACTACGTTGGAAAATACCTGTCCTGACGCCCGATACATAACGCATAATGTCACGGCAATCACGCATGAATCCACCCAATTAGAAGTCGAGATGTCGCAGAATCTGCCGATGCGTTTGGCTTACTATCCCTCATCTGACCCATCCGCTATAGAATACAGAGTATGCGAATTTTCAGCCAACTATGGAGCTGCCGGCAACGAACATTTACAAACTATTACAGGATTGAATAGTTCAACTGCATACACCATCATTATTCAAACTTCGCAAGATGTCGGCATCAGCACTGCTGACTGCTCTACGATGAATTGGGAGGATATTTCATGCCCATTTACCGTTACGACAGCCGCCACGCCAAATGCCAACAACTTAACATTGTCGGATTTCAACTATAATGTTAAAGCTGCTGAAAATGCCTTCGAAGGCAACTTCACCAGTCCGGCATCCCCCGGCGACACCGAACAAATAAAAGTAACGATACAACCACAAAGTGCCAACACGACTTCTCCCGGTTATTTTGGTTTTTCGGGCAAACACCTTTTAGACCCTTCGGTCAAAGAGGCTTGGGTGTCGTGGTATATGAAGCTGGGACCCAACTGGACGCCTACCGACGGTGTTAAATTACCGGGTTTTACCTCCCACGAAAATGGCGGCACCGGCGGTATAGCCGGAGGAAATGGTGGTGGTTGGGCAGGACTCTGTAAGTCTTGGTCGGCGAGAACCTTGATAGCAACTCCAACGGCAGGCAGCAATGCGGATTTGTTGCGAATTTACTTGTATCATCTTGACAACACCAATTATGGTTATAACGGTGGCAGTATAAACGACCATCCTTGCATAGTCAATCCCGGCAATCCGCAAACAGACCCTGCCGAACGTCGCTATGGTAATATGGTTGGCGGGAGCGATGTCAATGCACAAGTACTCGGAGACGGCAATTGGCACTGTGTCACCCAATATATAAAACTGAACACCCTTAATACCAATGCACCCAACGCCCCTAATGCCGCTTTCAGGGACGGAGAAACCAGACTTTATATTGACGGAGTTTTAACAGGTCAAAAAACCGGGATACATTTTACCAATAACCCTGACTATCACAATATTGCTTTTTGGTTACAGGTCTATCATGGCGGTTCGGCAGATACCAGCGGCACTACACATGATGTGTTTTTTGATTGTATAAGTGTTTCTGAAGGTTCGACGAATGATTTGCAGTGTGCTTGTCAGAATTAATAATCGTGAATATCGATGTAGAGAAAATTCATGAATTTTCTCTATATGGTTTATATCAACTTTCGTCCAGCGGCTATGGTATCAAAAACTTCCTTTCATCGCAGAAGCACAGGGTTTATTGATTTTTATAAATAAATCGTTCCATTGATTCGCGGCGGGTTAAAACCCACCGCTTTTGCGAAACTAACGTGTACATCACAGAAGCGTAGGGTTTTAACCCTGCGCAGATGGAACGAATAATTATTCAAAATCAATAAACCCTGTGCTTCTGCGATGAAAGGAAGTTTTTTAATCAAATCCCAACCTCGCCCACCAACCGAATATCCCGCGAAGAAGCCCCGCATCCAATCGTATAATTTCCGGTTTCCAATGCCCAACCAGCCTTCTCCTCATCCCAATACCGCAAGTCCGGCACCGGAATTTGAAGCTGTACATCCTCACTTTCGCCCGGACTTAGAAGTTTAGTTTTTGCAAAAGATTTCAATTCCTGATTCGGACGGTCAATGCTTGAATCCGGTTTTGAGACATACATTTGAACGACTTCTTTACCCGCCGTTTCGCCTGTATTTTTAACTTTTAGCTTCACATTAATTTGCTCATTTTCCAGCGCAACTTTCATATCACTATATTCAAAATCAGTATAAGAAAGCCCATAACCAAACGGATAAGACACCTCCAAATTCGCCTTATCAAAATGCCGATAACCGACATAAATTCCTTCCTCATATTCCGTATAATCCTGATTTTCAACCCAATCCGCTTCCGGTTTTTCTTTTTTCCCGAATAACATCGTGCTTAAAATAGCTCCCGGATTCAGTTCATTCTCGCCACCTATCGGAAAATTAGCATCAGAAGCATGGTCTTTCAAATGAACCGGAAAAGTCATCGGCAATTTTCCGCTTGGATTCGCCTTGCCGCTTAGGATGTCCGCTACCGAATTACCACCTTCCTGTCCACCCTGCCATGCCAGTAGAATCGCATCAGGACGCGCTTTCCACGAAGCCGTCTCAATGACTCCGCCGATATTCAACACCACTACAACCTTTTTTTCTTTTTCGTGAAATGCCTTGCAAATGCGCTCCATCATTTCCTGTTCTTGTTTGGATAATAGAAAATCATTCGCTTCCACTCTGTCGCCACCCTCACCCGAATTTCTGCCAATCGTGAGGATGCCGATGTCTGCCCCGTCTGCGATTTCGGTTAATTTTTCATCCGTCAAATTCATTTCAGGTGGCTCATAGGGCGTAAAAATGGCTTGCATTCCCTCCGGTTTTTCAAATGCTTCTTGATTGGCTTCCTTGTGCGATTCAAAGGCATTTTTAGCCGTTTCATTAAGGGCAAATCCGGCATTTTTCAAGCCTTCTTCGAGCGAAATGGTGTATGCCTCATTCACATCACCCGAACCCGTACCACCTGCGATAAAATCGTAAGAAGTCACCCCAAGCAAAGCGATATTTTTATTATTTTGAATGGGCAATGCGTCTTCATTTTTCAACAAGACCACACCCTCTGCCGCCGACCTGCGGGTGATTTCAGCGTGTTTTTTAAGGTCGGGATTATTCCCAAATTTATAATTTTGCATCTTCCGCGATTGCATTATCAAGCCCAAAATTCGCCTGACCGATGTGTCGATAGTTGCCTCCGTCAATTCGCCGTCTTCGTGTGCTTTTATCAGTGCTTTCCACTTCTTTTTATTGCCCGGTTCCAGTAGGTCATTTCCGGCACTCACTTGGTCGGGCGCGTGTACACCGCCAAACCAATCGGTCATCACCATCCCTTCAAATCCCCAATCATCCCGCAGAATATCGGTCAGTAAATATTTATTTTGAGAGACATGTGTGCCGTTGACTTTATTATAAGAACTCATCATCGCCCAGGGCTGCGCCTTCTCTACGATAATCTCAAAACCCTTCAAATAAATCTCGCGCATCGCCCGTTCCGAGACTCGCGCGTCGTTGCCGTCGCGTCCTGTTTCCTGATTATTGGCAACAAAATGTTTGGGTGTCGCGCCCACGCCGTTGGATTCAATGCCGTTGACCATCGCCGCGCCGATAGTTCCCGTCACCAGCGGGTCTTCGGAGTAATATTCAAAATTTCTGCCGCACAAAGGGTGCCGATGAATATTCACACCCGGTCCCAAAATCATATCCAAACCATATTCGAGGGCTTCCTTGCCCATCGCCGCACCGACTTCCTCAACCAATGCCTCATTCCACGTAGAAGACAACATACTCGCAATCGGAAACGCCGTACAATAATAGGTCCTGTCCTCGCCTTCGCGTGTCGGCGCAATCCGCAGCCCCGCCGGTCCGTCCGACAAATACACCGTCGGAATCCCCAATCTCGGCGTCGGCACAATCGTACCGACTGCACCCGCTATGCCCTCACCCTCCTCCGTCGCACCCACCGCCGATGCCAAACCCGACCCTTTGAGCAAGTGGATTTTTTCCTCAATTGTCATTTGCGACAGTACATCCTCTACCCGTTCAGCAATTGGTTTGCGGTCATCTTCGTAAGTGTCTAATTTGCCGTTGTCGTTTCTATCCAAAAAGGTATATCCGTCGGTAGTCATTTCCTTGAAATCAAATCGCTCTGCATAATCTTTCTCAAAATTAAAGAAATTGGATTGGATATGTCTCCAACCGATAAATCCTAAAATTGCTGTTAATAGGATGATTATCAGTAGCGTGAGTCCGGTTATTTTTAGTATTTTTTTCATAGTGTTCGTTTTTGTACTGACGACTTTCCCGAATCAAGTTGCGGGACAAGCAGCCGTCAGGTAGCTCGTTTGCGACGGCTAAAGTCGTCGGTACAAGGCTGCAACATTTTCCTACAAATATAATATCATTATTTATTGTAATTTTGGGTATTTGAAGGAAATATGTATGATGTAGGTATTTTCAAGTAAAAGTCCCTGTTATTAAAAATAATAAAAAATGGAAATCATATTTAGAGTTTGTTTATTCATCGCCGGAATTATCAATGTGCTTCCTTCTATATTAGCATTTTTGCCAAATAAGATAAGTAGTTCTTATGGAATTGAAATCCCTGATGCAAATTATGAGTTGTTGCTCAGGCATCGGGCAATCTTATTTGGTATCATCGGTGGCATCATGATTTACTCCGCCATTACCAAAAAGCATTATTCAATGGCAGTTGTTATTGGATTGATTAGTATGGTTTCATTTGTCATTCTTTTGAAACTCATCAATGGAACAATCAATCCTGAACTGCATAAAGTCATGAAGATTGACCTTGTTGGAATCGCTATTTTATTGATTGGATTTGCTTTGTATAAATTCAAATGAAAAGGAAAAATACAACAAGGAGACATCGCAAAGTTGCCTGATTTTATGTATATTTGGAGAAAATTTAGTGTATGACGATTGCAGATAAAAAATTGGAAATTATAGAATTAGTGGCTAAAACGGATGATGTGGCGGTCTTAGATAATGTCAAAGGATTATTGGAAGATGATTTTAGTCACGACCATTGGGAAAATCTGAGCGACGAGCAAAAAGCCCGCATCAAACAATCTATGGATAGCATCGAAGCCGGGAATTTCAGGACAACGAAAGAAGTGATGACCGATTTAAGAAAAAAGTTATTGAATGGCGAATTATGAAGTGATATGGTCGCCTGAATGTGAGGACGATTACACCAATATTGTCAGCTATCTCAACGAGGTTTGGGGTGTAAATGCCGCTTTACGTTTTATGGAAAAAACAGAGCGTATACTTGAACATCTTGAGCAAAATCCCTTTATGTTTGCTGCCGTCAATGAGCAAAAACAAATCAGACGAGTCGTGATTAATAAAGCCACTTCCCTATATTATTATGTCTCAAATGACCGTGTGGAACTCCTTTATTTTTGGAATAACCGAAGAAATCCTGCCAATAATCCATTTGGATAGAGAACATTTAGCTCCAATAATATCCTTACTAAACGACATCAATTTTCATTCACGATATAACAGCTTTTTCACAAAAAAATAAAAAACAAAATCAACCTGTCATTCCAAACCCCGATTTGGAATCTGCCGGGTCTTGGCACAATATCAGACAGTAGCATTAACTTAAAATCGCTCTCTTGCGCCCAAAAGATTCTGAATCCAGTTCAGAATGACGGT
>JAHDEO010000158.1 GCA_020628725.1 Saprospiraceae bacterium | reverse complement strand
AATATTGTTATTCCCTTTGACATTGTTTATCTTGTAGAAAATTTTGGATTATGACTATGCAAAATACAGACAGAGAGGTTTTAAAATCTGTCATCAAGGAAATGCTTGCCGAAGACAGCACTATTGTAAAAGATGCTATCAGGGAAATTATTGCGGAAAAACAATCGCTTCAAGATGCACAAAAGCAACGCGAGGATGAACTGCGTGCGATGATGAACAAACATTTTGATGAATTTGATGATGTTTTTAAAGCCCTTGCCTAATGAAATATTTGACCAAACAAGATATCATCTTCATCAATAAAGGCACAGTAGATAGACATGGTGGTAATTTCGTTCCGCCACTCAATCTATTGAATGAAAACCCTTTAGACTATCTGATTGAAGCGGTAGAGGCAGAGATGTTTGGTGCGCCTTTGTATCCTGAAATTCACGATAAGGCTGCCGTTTATATGTTCAATATCATCACGAATCACATCTTTCAAGACGGTAATAAACGTACCGGACTTGAAGCGGCTTTGATTTTTTTGACTGAAAACGATTATTTTATCAAAAAAGAATTGAAACAGGTTGATGTAGAAGGAAAATTAATCCCTGCGGAAGTCGAAAGTCGCAACAAAACGCTTTTCAACTTCACCATAGAAGTTGCTTCCGGCAAACTTACTTTAGAGGAGTGTCAGGCATGGTTCAAAGAGAATATTGAGCCGCGATAATCTCTTATTCCTCCTTTGCAATATTGGTAGAAACTTTATCCGTAATATACCAACGATTTCCTTCTTTCAACAAATTGAAATAATCCGTAAACAGGCGATTTTCCGTTTCCAGTTCCACTTCGGCTGCGGCGGCTGTTCGTGTGATGTCGATAGATATGATTCTTCCTTCTGCATTTTCAAGACGAGGGCGAGGTTTGAAACCGCTCAAGTATTGCGTTCTATTTCTCATATCAAATTTTCCATCACGTACAAATTTCAAGTGACATGAATGGTGCATGGCACCACCGACCAAAGTGGTATCGCCCGTTAGCCAACCATCAAAATAATTTTGAATAACAGATTCTATAGCAAGGTAATCTTTCGATTTAGGTTCCGGTTGTTTTTCAACGCTTTGCTGGTTTTGAGTGCATTGAACAAAGCAAATTACGAGGAGGGTAGCGAACAGGTAATATCTCATTTTCATTAGTGTTTTTGATTATGATAATCAAAACTATATAAATTCCTTTAAGTAAAATGACTAATCTACCGTTTTAACTTACTCTTAATTTTTACGGAAAATAATCTATCGGGAAAGCATCCATTCTTTATCATTTCCCACAAATGAATTCACGGAGACGCATTAGGAATGAAGTTATATATCTTGATTGTTTTTGATAATAAAAGACAACGAAATAGCAAGCCAACTGAGGGTTTTCGCCATTTCGTTGTTACTTAATGACAGAATTATGTCTTACTGAGGTTGAAAATAAATTACATTTGTTGCCTCAAATAACATTTTTTACCAAACATAAATCACGATAGTATGAACTTTTTACACCTTAACAGGCTACTTACCTGCCTGTTATTTCTTTTCTTCGTTCAATCTATAAATGCACAAAATAAGATTAGCGAAAAAATCAACCAAAATCTCCCCGAAATACAAAACACGGCACTTTACGCACCATTAGAGAACACAACTACCGACGAACTAAAAAGCCGAATCCCCAACGAAGTTCTTAGCCGCAAGCAATTTTTACAAATCCAAAGTCAGCCATTCCAATCCATCAAAAATAATCATAACGAACATTTGAGAATAACACTTCCCGTAGCAGGGCAAGAAGTTGAATTACAGTTAGTAAAAGCAAAGATTTTTACAGACGATTTCCGTGCAGTAGCTACATCCAATCCTGATGTTGAATTAGACATGGATAGAGGTATACATTACTGGGGAACAGTAAAAGATACCGATAAAAGCCTTGCGACTATTTCGTTTTTTGACAATGAAATAACGGGTTTGATAAATGTAGATGGTGAACAATACACCTTAGGGAAAGTCACGGATAGCGATTATCACATTTTGTATAAAAACAGTGATTTGAATTTCACGCCTGATTTTTCTTGTGAAGCGATTCCTACTAGCGATAGCGATATTATTATTGACACAACACCAGTCGAAAAATCTATGATGAACTGTGTTAGAATCCACGTAGAAGCGGATTACAGTTTATACCAAAATGAGGGTTCGAGTGTCAGCAATACCACCAATTATATCAATGGCGTATTTGCTGAAGTTGCCGCACTTTATACCAATGAAAGTATCAATATCCAAATCAGTTATTTGCGTGTATGGGATACGCCTTCCCCGTATGGAAACGGTAGCGAACTTGATGACCTCAATGCGCAAGGCTATGGAAGAACATTCGGTGACCTCGTACACGTTGTACATGCCAATGGTGGCGGTGGCGTTGCTTATTTGGATGTCTTGTGTGCCTCTTCATTCAATACCGGCGCAAGTGGTGTTTTTGGTTTTTATAATAGCGTGCCTACTTATTCATGGGATGTAGAAGTAATTACACACGAATTGGGACACAATCTCGGTTCTCCGCACACACACGCCTGTGCATGGAATGGCAACAACACCGCTATCGACGGCTGCGGACCTGCTGCAGGTTACAGCGAAGGTTGCGACCCCGGATTACCTACGGCGGGTACGATTATGAGTTATTGTCACTTGGTGGGTAGCGTTGGTATCGACTTCAATTTGGGCTTCGGTCAGCAGCCCGGCAACCTTATTCGCAACCGTGTCAATAATGCTTCTTGCCTTTCTGTCTGTGCGCCTCCTGCTTGTGATGATGGTTATCAAAATGGTGAAGAAACAGGAGTTGATTGTGGTGGACCTGACTGTCCTGCTTGCCCTACTTGTGTCGATGGCATTCAAAATGGTAATGAGACGGGTATCGACTGTGGTGGACCCGACTGTGTCGCTTGTCCTTGTGCGGGCGGTGTAGGTATCTCGCTTATCATTGACCCGGATTATTATACCAATGAAACGACTTGGACAGTACGCGATGCTTCAAATAATATTGTTGCTTCCGGCGGACCTTACGGACAAGGGCTTGATTACATTTACGAGCCGATTTGTTTGCCCGAAGGTTGTTATGATTTCACTATTTTTGATTCTTACGGAGACGGTTTGTTTGATGGAAATACAACAGGAACGTATATTTTGATAGATGAGGGTAATAATTCTCTCGTATCCGGTGGTGGTAATTTCGGAGCGCAAGAAACAACCAATTTCTGTGTAGCACCTGCTTGTGCCAATATGGATTTGAATATCAATTTTGATGGCAATCCAGACCAAACAAGCTGGGAAATCCTTGATGCTAATGGAAATCCTGTGGTTTCCGGCGGTTCTTATACGGGGGCAACGGGCGGTTCTTCTATGGACGAAATTGCTTGTTTGGCTGACGGTTGCTATGATTTGGTATTCTACGATTCTGCCAATGATGGTATGTGTCCACGCCGTACAGCCACCGTTTTAACAGGTATCAATATTGCCAATGTCGGACTTGGTGGCGTATTCAATGGTGTACCTCGCGTCGGTAATTCTTGCGGTAATTATACATTGACGGATGCCAATGGTACAGTACTCGTTTCGGGGGGCGGCAGATTTGGTAGTTCTGAAACGAATAACTTTTGTATTTCAGGCGGCGTAGCGCAATTGAATTACAATCCTAGTGATGTATATGCGCTACAAAACACTACCGATGATAATACGGTAAATATGTGGATCGCGCCGACATTAACAAGTGATAGACTGACTGTTTATTTTAATTTAGGCGAAACAAATAATACACAAATTAATGTAGTAGATATCAATGGAAAAATCATGCAACAACATTCGCAAGACAGCAATAACACTCAATTGCAACTGAATGTGAGCGATTTATCCGCAGGTATTTATTTCATTCAAATGATGACAGGCGATACTGTTTTAGTGGAGAAATTTGTGAAACGATAACGGGTTTTCGAGTTACGAGTTACGGGTTGCGAGTTTTTTATTTCGCTTCGCGAAAAATTCTATAACCCGTAACTCGCAACTCGCAACCCGTTTAACAAAAATGAACTCCTGCGCCTTGCCCTTTCGCTTTCAATAAGCTGATTAAAAACGAATTATAAGTTTCATCTCCTGTAACTGCGCCCTTCTTGGCGGGATTGTATCGTCTTGTGTGCACTTTAAATCCGTTAGGTCCTTCCACTTCAATATCAATGATATGTGCATCGTGTTCTTTCTGAGCAATTAGGCAGCCTTGCGTACCATCCAAGCCCAAATCGCTTCCTGCCAATGCGAGGCAAGTCATGGTGTTGACATTATTGGGCGCAAGTGCCGCAATGTCGCGAACATTGCCTTCGTACAACACCAATTCTTCTTGTGTATTGGATTGAATGTAAGTTTGTAAGCGGCTTTTAAGAGGTTCTTGCAAACGCAATGCATCCGCATTAAAGCGCATCGTGACGTGTAAGCCTCTTAGTGTTCCGAGTTGATTCATTTTTTGTACATCATGGATGCCCCATGCTGCACCGGAAGGAAGATAGACACCGTTTTTGTTGGCTTTTTCTCGGAGAATATTTTCTGTATTTGCATCCGCTAATGCCGTTATAGATGCCACATATAAATCCGCATGTTCTAAAAATAATCCACCGCAATCGCGTACTACATTTGGATGAGCAACTTCTACTATCAGGTCAATTTCGCCATCGTTTTGTATATAATTTTGGAAAGCACTTTCGAGGGTTTCGCCTTTAAGCCAGAGAGATTCGGGAATTGTATCGCGGTGAGCTTTCAATCGTTCCATACTTCGATTCCACACAAATTTTAAGTCAAATTCAGCGGCGTATTTTGGGTCGGTTAATATTTTACGACACAAAAACTGTCCTGTGTTGCCATAGCCTATGATACCGATTTTTCTCATTATCAGATGTCAGAACATTTCATTATCAGATGTCAGAACATAAATAAATCTGACGTCTGACCTCTAAATTATTCATCAACAAGTCTTATCACTCGAATCGTTTCTATCTTTCGCTCGCTGACTTTTTCTAAGATAAATTTGTAATTCTCCAGTTCGATGGTTTGACCTTGTTCGGGTATTGTTTCGGTAGTAATGACGATATAGCCGGAAAGTGTATTGTATTCACCCTCAGGGAGTTCGAGCTTATATTTTTCATTAAGATGGTCAATTTCGAGTCTACCTGAAAATAGGAATTCATGCTCACCGATTTTCTCTTCAATGTATTCTTCTCGGTCGTGTTCGTCCTCAATTTCACCCACAATTTCCTCCAAAATATCTTCCAAAGTAATGATGCCTGCCGTACCACCAAATTCATCCACGACACAAGCGATACTCACGCTTTTTCTGATAAATTCATTCATCAACTCTCGCGCCGACATCACTTCGGGTACAAAATCTATGGGCAAAATATTTTTCCGTGTAATATCTTCAGACGGCAAGAGCATTTGCTGATGGTGAAAATAACCACGTATCTCATCCAATGATTCATCGTAAATAATGAGTTTCGATAATTTGGATTCTATGAATGCATCGCGCAATTCTTCCGGGCTTACGCTGATGTCTACCCCTTTGATTTCGGTACGCGGTATCATACATTCGCGGACTTTTACATCATTGAGATAGAGGGCATTTTCAAATAATTCTTTATCAATCTCGTCCTCGCCATCTGTATCGGTGGTTTTGATAAAATCTTCTAAATCTGTACGAGTAAATATCAGTTCATCCGCTTTAATCTCAACTTTAAACAATAAAGCCAGTAGTTTCTGCGAAGCCTGTATCATGACGATAACCAATGGGGAGAGCAAGACGCCAATGATATATAAAGGGTAAGTAAAAAAGTATAGCAAATTGACCGGGCTCAATCGAAAGAGTATCTTGGGGATAAATTCTCCAAAAATCAAGACAATGACTGTAGTTATCAGTGTCAAGAAAAGGAGAAAGGGAAAGTCTTGCTGTAAAAATGGTACAAGCGATGCTTTGTAATGTTCTTCAATTAATTGCTCGACTAATAAACTAAAAAACACCAAAGCGATGTTGTTACCCACCAATGCAGTACCAATAAATCTTGAGGATTTCTCAAAAAAACCTGCCAATAATCGTCCACGTAGGTTGCCTTGCTGTCGTTTGAGTTCGACTTTGAGGCGACTGGCAGAAACAAAAGCAATTTCCGTCCCGGAAAAAAAACCGGAAAGCAATAAAAAAATGATAATAATGAGGTAGGTTACGAACATATTAAGTTTAAGTTCAAGATTAAGTCTAAGTTTAAATTTCTAACCGCAACTTCAATCTTGGTTTTCATTTGCTTTGAATCTGCAAGTTAGCGTTTCTTTCGAGAAAATGAAAACTGTATGAACTCAATAAACTTTATAAACTTAATAAACGCTCCCTAATCACAGTTAACTTCTTGCGAAAGTGTCTCCGTCCACGCGCCCTCAAAGTCAATGCCTTGCCCCGGTTTGAGCAATACAAATTCAGAGCTTTGAGAAACTTGTTCGTAAGTTGCAACTTCCCATTTGGCGGGATGATAAGGTGTCATTACTTCATCAAGCATTTCGCCTGATACACCTTTATGGATGAGGGGCCACCAGAGGCTTTCGGTATTTCTATCCCAGAGGATAAAGCCATCTTTTCCCTCTTGTACATCACATTGATAATAGGTATAACCCGATACGCCAAAAGTCAAGGTTGCATCACAATAATCACGGTAATACACGCCAAAAAAATCAGCCAAAGGACAGTACATCACTACGATAGCTTCGCCATTAATTTCGTCATTAATCACTTCGTGGGCTTCCATCATGTCGATGGTATATACCTTTGTTTCACCCAAAGCACTGTATACTGCGAGCACCAATTCATCGGGTTGAATAGTGCGCGGATATTCTGCTTCTGAGATAAATTGCGGTTCGGTCAATGCCTTGAATGTTTCTCTTCCAAGTCCATATTTTATGTAAGCTTCTTCGAGTGTCCAGTTGGTGATATTGAAATCTTCATTTTCGTTTTCACCGCCGATAAGCCATCTTTCACCGTCTTCATCATAGATAAAATTGCGGTCTCCGCTATACGGCACTTCGCATAAATGCGGGTCTTCATCCACTACATTCACAGGCGAATCACCAATACCAATGTCTTCCTTTTGACAAGCAAAAAATAATAATAAAATGGATGTGAGTAGAATATTTTTCATTAGCGAATAAATTAATGTTACTATTAAAGTTGTGGAGTCAACAGACGAAGGGTTTTACAAAAAATGGTGATTTGATCACTCTCAATTATTTGTTGCGAGTTGCTTAAGTGAAAGAAACAAAATAACTTCGGCAGTTATACTTGTTCTTTTTCCTTCTAAAAAACACAAAAAAGTAGTTCCGTAGCCCTGCTATGCAACGATTTTTTGAATTCTTTACAAGAAAAAATTACGGCGCATAACTGTCGAATTTATTTAATTTCTTTCACTAATTACAATTGACTTCTTGCGAAAGTGTCTCCGTCCATTCACCTTCAAAATCAATATCTTGCCCCGGTTTGAGCAAGACAAAATCAGGAGAACTTTGTGCAATTTGCCCGTAGGTGGTTACTTCCCAGTTAGCGGAATGGTAAGGTATCATGGTTTGGTCGAGCATTTCGCCTGATATACCTTTGTGGATGAGGGGCCACCAAAGACTTTCAGTATTTCTATCCCAGAGGATGAAGCCGTCTTTTCCGCCTTGCACGTCACACTGATGATAACCATAACCCGACATACCAAAAATCAACTCCGCTCCACAGTACTCACGATAATACACCCCAAAAAAATCAGCCAAAGGACAGTACATCACCACGATAGGTTCGCCATTGACTTCATCATTAATGACTTCGTGCGCTTCCATCATGTCGATGGTATACACTTTCGTTTCGCTCAAACCGCTATATACTGCCATTACCAATTCGTCGGGCTGAATAGTACGAGGGTATGCTGCCGCTGAGATAAATTTCGGCTCTGTTAATGCCTTGAAAGTTTCTCTTCCAATTCCATAATTAAGATAAGCTTCTTCGAGCGTCCAGTTGGTAATGTTAAAATCTTCTGCCTCTGTTTCGCCGCCTACGAGCCATCGTTCATTATTTTCATAATAGACGAAACTACTTTCTCCTGTCTCCAAGTCCTCACAGTGAGGGTCTTCCTCCACGATATTCACAGGCGAATCATCCATACCAATATCTTCTTTTTTACAAGCAAAAAACAATAATAATATGGATATGAATAGAATATTCTTCATTAGCATTATCGTACTGGCGACTTATTGATTTTGAAAAAATATTCGTTCCGTATCCGCAGGGTTGAAACCCTGCGCTTTTGTGATATACATGTTAGTTTCGCAAAAGCGGTGGGTTTTAACCCGCCGCGAATCAATGGAACGATTTATTTATAAAAATCAATCAGTCGCCAAGTCAAAAAAATACATACATGGCGATTGAAATCGCCTATACAGGTTATAAATTTACATAAAAAATAAACGCTATGAAAAATACGGCAGAATGATAAGTCTCAAGTGTCAATTTACCGACGAAAGATAGGCTCATAAAAAAAGCCACTCCGCATAAGCAGAGTGGCTTTCATATTATTTATGTGGAAATTAAAAAATAAAGTCACACGTCAGTTTTGTCGCTGATAATTCGCTGAAAGCGAATTCATTATTAAACTTGAACTTGACGCTTGAACTTGTACTTTTTTAGTCCATATCCCACCATAATCTTGTCGTCAAATTACCCGGATCACTCGTTACAGCGTTCAATGCGCTTTCGTTACGAGTTTGCTCCGAGATAGGATACGGCAAACGTACCGGAATAGTTGGAATATCCGCTGCTGCAGGAACTGCGAGTTGTGGCTCGCCCAAGCGTCTCCACTCAGCCCATGCTTGTGGACCGTTCATGTAGTATGCCAACCATTTTTGCATACCAAGTACTGCTTTCCAGTTGCCCGAATCATAAGGATTGGCAGCAAGGTAATCAGTGATTGCCCCGGCAGAATCGTCGAAGCCCCAGTACTCCATAGAAGCAGTAACACCTGCATTATAAGCAGCTTCTGCATCACCAGAAAGAAGACCACGCTCATAAGCCTCAGCCAATAAGAACTGTACTTCTGCGTAGTCGATGAATACAGCAGGAGCAGTAGCCTCACGTACACCGGCAGCCGGGCGTGAAGTTGTTGGCTTGAGTGCAAATGCTTCTGCATCAGTCAATCCCGGAGGCATACCGATATATTCGCCGGTGTTTGTTTGTGCAGCATAAGCAGTCAAACGCGGGTCATTTCTCTCCACAAGTGCATTGACCAATACGTCAGATACACAGAAATCATCACGACCATTGATTGCAGCATCTACATACAAAGGATTCGCAATGTCAGGATTGGCATCAAAACGGAATAAAGCATTTTGATAGTTACCGCCGATAAAATCGCCTGAAATACCGCTAAGTACAGAAGTCGCCGCTGCTTGGTCTACATTAGACATACGCATAGCCAGACGCAATAACATAGAATTACCAAAGGCTTTCCATGAAGCAGCATCACCTGCATAAATAATGTCACCCGAAGCAAATGAAGCCGAACCGGTATCAATAGAAGAAACCGCATTTCTCAATTTCTCAATCAAACCTGTATAGATAGCTTGCTGATTGTCATAGCCCGGACTTGGATACTCATCCGCATTCAATGCTTGTGAATATGGAATGTCGCCAAAGCCATCCGCAAGAAGGCTGTATGCACAAGCTTCGAGGATGTTGATAATAGCCAATTGATTGGCTTTTACACCTGCTGCAAGTCCACTATTTGCACTGACCAAGTCTCCTGCAGTTTTGAGTTCTTGTAGCATATTGGCATATACATCTTGCCACATACCGTCAAAACTATTACCATCTACTACATATCGAGAATCCTCAGCATATTCATTCTGTGACCATTGTTGAACGACCAACATAGTCCATTCTGCATTATAATTACGTCCCCACATACGCTCAGCAAGTTCGTATTGTGCTTGCGTCACTAAGTTTTCTGCAGGAATTGCTGTCGGATTGTTGGGGTCAATATTTAAATCGGTGATGTCCTGACAGCCATTAAATGCCAGCAGACAGACACCGAAAATAAGCATTATGCTATATTTTATACTTTTCATGTATGAAAGTTTTGAAGTTTAAGTTTAAGTTCAAGTTTAAGTTTAAAACTATTGTTTTGGCTTCGCCAAAACCCGCATTTAAACTTAAATTTATTCTTAAACTTAAACTTATTTAGAATTTAAAACGAAGATTAACACCATAGCTACGTGTCGATGGTACCTGAGCGTTCTCAAGACCTTGGTCGTTACCTGCACCTGTGATGATCTGTGGATCGAGGTAAGGCAATGCAGCAGAAAGTACTGCTAAGTTACGACCATAAAGACCTATGCTTACGTCGCGAATATTGTCTCCTAAGATACCTTTAGGTAAAGTGTAACCCAAACGAACTTCTCTCAATTTTAAGAAACTTCCGTCGTATACATTCGGAGCAGCTCTTCTCCAGTAGCTTTGGTAGTAAGTTTGTGGGTCAACCGGTGTTGTATTTTCAGCACCTTCAGCAGTCACACCGTCGAGAATCATACCGTTCTCACGAATGTCAGTTTGACCGTTGTATTCTACAGTTTCAGGGTGCATACCTGAGTATTTCGCCCATTGTAGTGAAGTAGAATGGATAACACCACCCTGCTGGAAATCAAACAAAGCACCTGCTGTCAAACCTTTGAAGTTGAGCGCAGTACTGAAACCACCTGTCCAGTCAGCGATAGCAGAACCTAAGAATACACGTTGTGGTGTGAAAATATAGTAACCATCTTCGTCAACAGTCGGACGACCTTCGTTTGTGATGATGTTACCGTCTGCATCTTCTTCGTAATTTTCTCTAACAAAATCTTGTCCGAATAATGCCATGTAAGGAAGGTCTTCTGCGATACGCAAATCAGCAGCCCAAGTACCACCACGAGCGATACTTTCTACACCTTCTGTCAATTCTACAACTTTGTTGTTTTGGCGGAAAGCGTTGAAACCTAAGTCCCAGCTAAAGTCATTCGTCTTAATTGGTGTAGCCGTAAACATCATTTCCCAACCCCAGTTACGCATTTTACCTGCGTTGAGGATACGAGAAGTATAACCCGTTGCAGCAGAAGCCGGTACAGGGAAAATCTGATCGGTAGTAGAACGGTCGAAGTAAGCAACATCAAAGCCAATGCGACCATTCAAGAAACGTAAGTCAAGACCCACTTCGTACTCAGTAGTATACTCAGGACGTAAGTTAGGATTGTTACGGCTGTTAGGAACTGTATAACGCGGTGAACCTGCAAAGTTAGGTGTAACCGGTGAATAAACATCCAATAATGAGTATGGGTTAGCATCGTTACCTGAACTTGCGTAACTCGCACGTACTTTGGCAAAAGATAAAGGACCGAGTTTTGCAAGTCCCGGAATATCTGTCAATACCGCACTCAAAGAAACTGATGGATAGAAGTAAGAATTCTCGCCTGAAGCAAGTGTAGAAGACCAGTCATTTCGTCCACCTAAGTCAAGGTATAGGAAGTTTTTGTAGCCCAATGATACCGTACCAAAAACAGAGTTGATACCATAGTTTTCTCTATAAGTACCTACACTTGCAGGACTTGCAGAGTTGTCAAGATTGAAGAAGCCCTCCAAACTCAAACCACCGACAGTAGAACCTACAGTGTTTTTACGATTTTGGCGCATGATGTTACCACCCAATGCACCATTCACAGAGAAATCACCAAATGCTTTATCAAAGTTCAAACGACCTTCAAAGTTTGTCTCTTGGAAATTTCTGTCTGTTTCAGTATAGGAAGCTGTTTCTACAGATGCTTTAGGAATACCCGAACGAGCAACGAAGTTGTAGAAATCCGTACCTACACGACCGAATAACGTCAATCCTTCAGTAAGTTTGAGCGAAGCATTTGCATTACCAAAGAAACGATTACGTGAATCTTCTTGCAAGTAATTTTCGCGTACCCAGTAAGGATTGTCAAAGAAGTAAGGAGCAGGGTCGAAGTAAAGCAAGTTGCCGTCTCCATCTACCTGTGGACCTGTTGAATTCCAAGTGTATTGTGTACCGTCTGTGTAGTAAACATTATCTCTCAAACGATCCAAATCCAACTGCGTTTGCCACCACTGCGTGAAGGCTTGCATTGGGTTACCGTTGTTATAACCTGTGATGTTACGATTTTCGGCGTCCGTGCGAATGTAGTTTCCGCTCAAACCAACCGTCAATCGGTCATTCATGTTGTAAGTTGAATTGATGTTCAAACCATTTTTCTTCAACTTTGCATTAGGAATGGTACCTGCTTGGTTGGTATTAGAAAAACCTAAACGGAATGAGCCATTGTCATTTCCACTTGAAACTGCAACAGAGTTTTGGAAAGTTTGTCCTATTTCAAAGAAATCTTCATAACCTGCGTCCGGAGCTACCCACGGACGAGTTTCTCCGTAATTTGGTGACTGTGGATCCCAAGAATCCCAGTGACGAATCTGTGTGTTCGGGTCGTATTTTGGTCCCCATGCACCATCTTTTGAATAGGCAGGATAGAGGTAGGTTGTTCCATTTTCAACAACTTCAAAGAAACCGTGGTCTGTGTCCCCATTAATAGAACCACCACCATATTGTTGTTGGTGAGGAATCAAATTATTGACTTGGTCCCAACCTACAGATGAGTTCACTTCTACGCCAAAACCTTTTTGACCTCTACCATCTTTAGTAGTGATGAGGATAACACCGTTTGCACCACGCTGACCGTAAAGTGCAGTTGCTGCTGTACCTTTCAAAACAGACATAGACTCAATATTTTCCGGGTCGATGTCCTGTGCCATATTACCATAGTCATAGGCTTCTGCTCCACCAAAACCACGCTGTTGCCCGTTGGATGCAAAGTTTGAGTTGTCAATAGGCACACCATCCACTACGAAAAGTGGTTGGTTATTTCCCAAGAATGAATTAGAACCCCGAATCGTGATCCGCGAAGAACCTCCAATCGTAGAAGGACTACCCTGAATTTGGATACCCGCTACCTTACCTTGGAGAGCGTTGACCACGTTAGTTTCACGAGCATTCGATAGGTCTTCGCCGCTTACCTCTTGTACGGCATAACCCAACGATTTTTCGTCACGACTGATACCAAGAGCCGTTACGACTACATTATCCAAAGTCACCCCTTCCGAAATAGCGAAGTCAAGTGTATTGGAATCTGTAAGGTCAAGGCTCATATCGCCATAACCTGTGTAAGACACTTTAAGTGTGGTAGCTCCTTCGGGTACTTTAAGTGTGTAATTACCGTCGATGTCCGTAGTGGTACCGACAGTAGTACCTTCCACATATACATTAGCAAAAGGTAGTGGTGCGCCGGTATCGTCGGTCACCGTTCCCGAAATGGTACGCTGTGCCATCATAGTAGCTGCACATGCGAGCATCATCGCGAAAACTAATAGAAATCGTTTCATACGTTATAGAATTGATTTTTGTTAAAAAATAACTAATTATCACAAAGTGCACGAAAACTCAACTTATATAGAAAGTCGCAAGGACAGTTAGGAATCTTAGTAATCTTTAGTTACTTTCTTGTCCGTATGACTTCTGTGACCTTTTGTGACCTTTTAGTGATGAATAAAAATGGATTTCGTTCTGGTATTGTAGACGACAAAAATAGTAATAATTTAGGAATCCGTTAACATTCACTTAACTTTTAGGTGTCGTAAAAAACATTGAAATGATATTATTTTTATATGGAATAAAAAATGCCCTCTATTCAAAATTAAATTTCAAATAAAGGACATTACCCTAATAAAATTCTCATTTTAAGGATGTTAAAATTCCAATATGTTTACTTTTTCGATTGCTCGAAGTATAGAATTTTTAAGTTGTATATTGGAATCCATAGTTTCCAGATGGGGTTTCCCGTATCTCTCATTCTTTTTATGGCAGATAATAACAAAACTAATCCA
>JAHDEO010000001.1:48529-63741 GCA_020628725.1 Saprospiraceae bacterium | reverse complement strand
ATGCGTATTTCTTTAACTTACAAAATTATATCGCTTTTTAATACCTGTATGTCAATGAACTATGTGTTAGTAATAACTAAATCTGACGCATATCCGATAGCTATCGGGATGATTTTTGGTTCTTTTTATTAAGAAAAAGAACGACGTAAATTATTTCTTTACAAGGTTTTAAAATCAAACCTTTGTCTAATGAAAAAAATACTCAAAAAGATAATTTGGGTTTGCCTTACGATTTTACTCATAGGCTTCCTAATCCCTCAAAATCTCAAAATGCCCGTAGTAGGCGCAACCAACAAAAGCTACGACAAAGATACCTTTTGGTATTACCCGTGGGGCAGTTCGGTGACGCACAAAGGAATTGACGTTTTCGCCAAAAAAGGAACAAGGATAAATTCCGCGACAAGCGGCATCGTCCTCGCGTCTGAAACACTCAACAAAGGTGGCAACATCGTCCTCATCTTAGGACTAAAATGGCGCGTACACTATTACGCACATTTAGACGAAATTACAACTTCCCGTTTTTCATTCGTCAGCAAAAAAACACAAATCGGAACAGTCGGTGATAGCGGCAATGCAAAGGGTAAATCACCACATTTGCATTATTCCATAGCTACCATTATCCCATATTTTTGGCGAATTGACAAGGACAGACAAGGCTGGAAAAAAATGTTTTACCTCAATCCAATTGATTATCTGAAAAAATAATTTCTAACAAAAAAAACGCGAAAATCCACGTTCCCCAACGACAACACCATAACACGACAACACAACAACACGTCGAATGATAAAAGGAAAAAAAGTAGCCTTCCGCGCTTTAGAGCGTGAAGACCTCCCACAGCTACGCGATTGGCGCAACGTGCCGTACCTCCGCAAGCACTTCCGCGAACCCATGGAACTCAACATGCTCAACCAAGAAGCATGGTTACCAAAGGTGACAGCGAGCAAAAACGACTTTATGTTTATGGTCGAAGAACTCGCTACGGGCGAAGCCGTTGGTGTGGTGGGTATGACCTATATTAATTGGATAATTCGCAGTGGAGAGATTAGTTTGTATATTGGTAAAAACGACAGTTACATAGACGATGAAGGACTTGCCGAAGATGCAGTACGGCTCATCATCAAATACGGTTTTGAGATACTTAATTTGAATAAAATATGGACTGAACTCTACGAATTTGATAATAAAAAAATGGTGATTTACGAAAAATTCGGCATGAATCGAGACGGTGTATTGCGCGATAATTGTTTTTATAGAAATCGTTATTGGGATTCGTATTTGGTGTCTATTTTGAGAAAAGAATATACGACGGATGAGGAGAATGATATAAGTTAATTTGACAATAAAAAACAAAACACTTATCTTTGGCGTTAGTAACGAAATAAAGTACTATGATAGTAAGTTTTGGCGATAAGGAAACCGAAAGAATCTGGAAAGGTCAATATTCCAAAAAATTTCCACCGAATATCCAGCCGACAGCAAGGCGTAAATTGAGAATGATTCACAACGCCCAAGACATCAACGACTTGCGCGTGCCGCCCGGAAATCGCTTGGAAAAATTAAGCGGAGATTTGGCGGGATATTGGAGTATCCGAATTAATAAACGATGGAGAATTATATTTCAATGGATAAATGATGATGCCTATGAGGTTGAAATCGTTGATTATCATTAAGAAATTATGCAAAAACTACCCAACATACATCCCGGCGAAGTCTTATTAGAAGAATTTCTCAAACCAATGGAATTGAGCCAATACCGCTTGGCAAAAGACTTGAATATTCCACAAACAAGAGTTAGTCAAATCGTCAAAGGAAAGCGGAGCATTACTGCCGACACAGCTTTGCGATTGAGTAAATATTTTGGTACATCAGCACGTTTTTGGTTGGGCTTGCAGACGGATTACGATTTAGAAGCCTCCACAGAAACCCTCGAAAAAGAGTTAGCCAAAATTCAACAACTTACGTAACACGGACATTCTTGTCCGCACACACCACGCATAGCACGGACAGGAATGTCCGTGTTACGATATGGCAAATTTACTAAAACAAAAATACCGCCGCGCCCGTCATCTCGCGCAGTTTTACAGCTTTTTCGGCAATCGCAAACTCATCTTAGCGGCGAGTATGCCACGCTCGGCGAGTACGTGGATGTATAATGTTACGCGAATTTTATTGCAACAAAAATACGGCGACGACCTCGCCGGAGGCTGGATAAAAGACTACCGAGAAATGCCCAAAAAGCCCGTCAGTTTGGTCAAAATTCACCACTTTGATGCGAGGTATGCACAACGTGCGAATACCGTTTTGTATTCTTACCGAGATGTGCGCGATTCCTTCGCAAGTTCCATCCGAAAATTTGGCGTGAAGCCGCGCGTCGAATACGCCCACAAACTCATCCGCTACGACGAAGGCTGGAAAAATGCCGCCGATTGCGTGATGCGCTACGAAGATTTTATAGAAAATCAAGCGAAAGAAATCCGAAAAATAGCCGACACACTCCAAATTCAAAATTATTCGGTAGAAAATATCCTCCAACAAATCGCCGACCTCAAAAGCGGCGCAAAATCCAAAGAAAAACCACACGACAAACAATCCCTTTTCCACGAAAATCACGCCACCACCAAAGGCGGTCACGGCAATTGGCACAACGAAATTAACGGCGAATTGCTCCACCAAATCGAAACAGAATGTCGCGAGTGGTTTATCAAGAATGATTACCCGTTGGGTAGTCCGTAGTCGATGGTGGCCATCGTTTTGTTCTGCGCTAAAAAAATAATCTCGCGGCTATCTACGGACTATCGACCATCGACTACGGACTAAAAACAAAGTTTTTATGAAGTCAGTTTGTATCATCCCCGCCCGCGGAGGCAGCAAGCGCATTCCGCGCAAAAATATCAAGCCATTTCTGGGGAAACCAATTATATACTACTCCATTCGTGCAGCATTAGATACGGGAATGTTTGATGAGGTGATGGTCTCTACGGATGATGAGGAAATTGCGGAAGTGGCAAAGAGTTACGGCGCGACTGTTCCGTTTTTTCGCAGTGAAAAAAATGCGGATGATTACGCTACGGTAGCGCATGTATTGAATGAAGTGTTGGGCGAATACAAAGCCGTTGGACGCGAGTTTGATTATATGTGCTGCATCTATCCGACTGCGCCCTTTGTCACTTCGGAGCGCGTAGGTGAAGCCATGAAGACATTGATTGACAATGACTTGGAAGGCGTAGTGCCTGTCTTAAAATTTTCATTTCCCGTACAACGCGCAGTACGCATCAACGATGCGGGCTACCTCTACATGCCCACGCCCGAACATTACAACACCCGTTCGCAAGATCTCGAACCGACTTATCACGATAGTGGTTCGTTTTACTGTTTGGAAATTAAAAGTTTTCTCGAACAACAAATCCTTTATCCGAAAAAAGCTATGCCCTTAATTCTAAAAGAAAGTGAAGTGCAGGATATTGATACGCTCGAAGATTGGCAGGTGGCAGAGTTTAAAATGGAGTTTTACAAGCGGCAAGGGAGTTGATTTTTTGGGGGATTTTTTGTATCTTAGTTGTATGGAGAAAGTAGTTAGAATAGTTAAAAAAGGAGAAGATGACAGCAATGTAAAATACTGGTTGTCATTATCTTACCAAGAGCGACTGGAGAATTTGGAAAAAATCCGAAAGGAAGTTAATGACCGTATTTACGGAGTTGGACATAGCCAAAAGGTGGAACGAGTTTATAGTATTGTTAAGTTAGAAAACAAAAATGACCAAAGAAATTCTGATAAATAAAATCAACACATCATGGAAGACTACGCCAACGCCCTCCTATACGCCATCCCCGGTTTCGTCGTCTTGATACTCATCGAAGCGATAGTAGCTTGGTGGCGTGGAGTGGAGATTCAGAATAGCATGGATACCGTGTCGAGCCTCAGTTCGGGTTTGACGAATACATTGGCGGCGATGTTGGGTTGGTCGGTGGTGATTGTGAGTTATGATTTTATGGTCGGGCATTTGGCGATATTTACGATTGAAAGTACGGCACTACTTTTCGTACTCGCATTCGTCGGACATGACTTTGCACAATATTGGTCGCATCGTTTTTCCCATGAAATTAATGTCTTTTGGAATCGCCATATCGTACATCATAGTAGTGAAGAATTTAACCTTTCCTGCGCCTTGCGACAAGAAATTTCCGCCATCTTCGGCATCTTCTTTTTCCTACATATTCCAATGGCAATTTTGGGTTTGCCGACGGTGATAGTTGCCACCGTAGCAGCAATACATCTATTCGCTCAATTTTGGTATCATACCCGCCTGATCAACAAAATGGGTTTTCTCGAACACATCATCGTCACGCCCTCGCATCATCGCGTACACCACGCGATTAACGACGAATATATTGATAAAAACTACGCGCCCATTTTTATTATTTGGGATAAAATGTTCGGTACATTCCAAGCTGAACTCGATGATGTACCGCCTGTTTACGGTGTCAAAAAACCTGTGAGTACTTGGAACCCCATTATCATCAATTGGATGCACTTTTGGGGCTTGGTGAAAGACGCTTGGCGCACTCAAAAGCTGTGGGATAAAATCCGCATCTGGTTTATGCCTACGGGATGGAGACCCGAAGATGTCAGTCAAAAATATCCTATCGAAATCACGACCAACCCCTACACTCGCGAGAAATACCAACCTGAAGCTTCTACTGTTCTCAAAGCATGGTCGTGGATACAACTCATCATCGCCAATCTCATGGTGTATCACCTTATCGCGGTCATTGCGGACGCTGGTGTAATAAATGTTGCTTTATATGGCACCTTTGTTATGGTGATGGTCTTTGCTTACACAACTTTGATGGACAGACACCTCCTTGCGATTCCCACCGAATTGGTCAAATTTGCCTTTGGTATATTTATCTTATATCAGACAGGCGGTTGGTTTGGATTGAATGAATATTTCGCTAATGGTACGTATATCGTCGCTGGTTATATGTTAGTGTCTTTATTGGCGGCACTCTATTTTAGCGTTTTTGAAAAAGTAAGTTATAAAGAAACTGTTACGGCTTAAAAATGAATTGGAAAATATCTCTTTTCGCCCTTTTGATAATCATCGCCGCCTGTGTGGACGACGAAACTCCAACCCCACCAACCGATCCCAATCCGACAGTTGATTTAGAATTCAACGGTGTACAAATGACCGATGAGGTCGGTCAACTTATTGGCTGCTACGGCGATGACTGCACGGATGACTGGACGAATATCAGTCTGACCACCGATGAGTCGAGTTACTTGGCGTTTGACCACAGTATTCCCGGAGCGGATATCACGCTTGGTACGGCACAGATGTACCCAATTTACCCAAATCCAATTGGCAACACAGGCAATATGGGTATCTCATTCGAAACAACAGGCAAGCTAATATTCAAAATGGCTGTCATTGACACGATGGGAAATACATTCATTACACACGTCGGTGAAACACAAGATGGCTTCAATAGCCTCCAAATTTCCAGCGAAGTATTTGAAGGACTTGAGCGCAAAACCATTTACCGAATATATTTCGGTTTTTATGACGTAACTAACGCGCCTGTGTACACCGGCTATGGCGATTTTGGTATTTGCGAAGAAGATTTCAATCCCGACCCGCAAGATTGTTTTGAATAGAAAAACACTTTGGTGGATACATGTTATCTTAACACTTGGACTTTGGGTAGCCTTGATTTATACTGCCCTTAATATCAAAATTAGCTACGACGAATCCCTCTCCTTTTACGCCCTCAAAACCAACGACTGGCGCAAACTCATCGGCTTGGCAAACACCCACTGGCTCAACAGCCTTTGGATGAAAATCACCATGCTTGCTTCCGGCGACAACTTATTCGCCATGCGCATCCTCTCGCTCGCCGCATTTCCTCTGTATGCGACGGGTGTTTTTAAAATTGCACAAACATTTAAAAATCCTTGGTTTGCACTTGCTCTTTATGCCTTACTTCTACTGAATCCGTATTCGCTGCAATTCTTTGCCCTCGCACGTGGTTACGGTTTGGCAATGGCAATTCAAGCGTGGCTCATTTACGAGTTAATAGTAGCGAGTAACGAGTGGCGAGTAGCGAGTTGGTATAGGATATGCCATTTATGTTTGCTGATGATGTTGGCAAATTTTTCGTATCTCTATACCGTCTTTGGTGTTTTTGCGATATTTTTATTACACATTATCCTCCGAAAGAAAGATTACGAATGGAATAAAGACACTGCGAAAATCACTCTCTACTTCACACTAATCATCTTGGGCACAGCCGCGAATTTGATGATTTACCAACATACGGGTGATTTGTGGTTTGGCGGACAACATTTTTTTGAATCCGTTTTTTTCTCGGTTTGGTTGCGGTACATTTATTACCTTTCCGCAGAAACGCTACCGCAAATATTATCGTACCTCACTCTTGGGATAATTGCGCTCACAACAACGTATTTCGCGTATGATTTTTTCCGCAAAAAAGAAATTAATGTTGGTGTAGGCTTGAGTATTATTGTCTTGACGATGTTAGTCTTGACGCTCTTTTTTCACTTTGCTTTCGACACACCCTATTTATTCAAGCGAACAGCTTTGCAATGGTGGATTCCTGTGATGGTCTTGTTTTTTATTTGGGTAAAAAAAATAAGGTTTTCCTCCCCCTTCACCCCTCCCGAATCAAGTACGGGACAGGCTTCCAAAGGGGGACAAACAAGTGCATCTCTCCCTTTGGAGGGGGCTGGGAGGAGGAAGCACACAGCATTTCTCAGCATAACGATAAGCATTTTTTTACTGGCTAATTTTTTATTCCAATACAAAAACAACTACCACACACGAATAGAAAAGCAACGTTACGACGAAGTGATCTATAATGATTTATTGGAATTGAATCCCATGAAAGTCGGCATGAGTCCACATTTCACTGTCCAATTAAATCATTATTATCAATATAAAAATGAGGAATTTGCCACGCTCAATTACGCTCCAATTCGCGAGAAAAAATTAGCCGACTGTCAAAACGAAACTGAATGGCAAGACCTCACACAATTTGATTATATCGTTGCTTCCGAAAGCGAGACTATTGATTGTTTACACAAAAAAAATATTAAGTTTGAACTGGTGAAAAGTTATGGAAAACATCAACTCATTCATATTCAAGAAAAAATAAAGTAGCCCCGTCCACCGTCAAGTGAAACGTCCGTCCACCGTCCACCGTAAAAAATGAACATCTTAATCTACTCTGCTTACTCCTTCGGCACTCGTCTGTTCGAAACTCAATTAGAGTTAATGAAAAATGAAATGGACGAAGGCAACACGCTACACGTACTCAAGTGCGGGCGCGTATTGGAGGCGTGTATGTTCAACAAGCGACACGACCTGCTCAAATGCGCGAAATGCCAATCCCGTGCCTACAACGGCTTATCCAAAATCGGCGTACCAAAGGCAAATATCCACGATTTAAGACACTTTGATGAGGCATATAATTTAGAAATTCCTCATTTTAATGAGTTAGAAGATTTATTGGCGTATGAATTTGAGGGAATAAAAATAGGACGCGGCGTAGCAAGTTCTATGATTACACAGACGCGCGATTTTGAATTGAATAGTGAAAAATACGGCACACGTATTGAGACGAATATTCGCATGGCGGTGAATGTCTATTTGAATTTCAAACATTATTTAAAGGAATTAAATATCGACAAAATCATCACGTTTAATGGGCGATTTGCAGAGCAACGCCCTGTCGTAGAGATTGCAGAGCAAATGGGGATTCCGTATATCGTGCACGAGCGCGGAGGCACATTATCGAAATACATTTTATACCAAAATTCGACCCCATTCAATTTTGAATATAATTACCAAGAAATAAACAGATATTGGCAGGAAGCCGACCCCGAATACCGCCAAACAAAAGCCGACGAATGGTACATGCAGCGGCGGAAAGGCATCCCACAAAATTGGTACGTTTACATTAATGACCAAGAAAAAAATGCCCTACCCAAAGGCTTTGACCCTAACAAAAGAAATATCGTAATTTTCAATACTTCCGAAGACGAATGTAAAGCATTAGAAGGCTGGGAAAATCCGTATTTTGAAGACCAAAATGCAGGCATCGCCTACCTCGCCAAGCAATTTGCGGACGAGCCAAATGTACATTTCTACCTGCGCGTACATCCGAATCTTGGAACAGTTGATAACTCGCAAGTACGCGGAATCAAAGAATTGAATTATCCGAATTTGACGGTATTGCCGCCGCAAAGTGAGGTTGATTCGTATGCTTTGATGGATAGTTGTGCAATTACAATTACATTTGGCTCTACGATGGGTATTGAAGCGACTTATTGGGATAAACCCTCTATCCTTGCCGGACAATCGACCTACAAAACACTTGGCAGCGTGTATATTCCCGATTCAAAAGAACATTTAATCGAAATGATAAAAACCCTCAATGACCCCATGCCCAAACTCGGTGCATTACAATATTCATTTTGGAATGCAGTCAAAGGAATTGATTTTAAATATTACGAACCTGTCAGTGTGAATAACGGAAAATTCATGGGTGAATTTCTTGGTTTTGAGCGTCATTTAAATGAATTTTTACAAGAAAAAGAAAATGCGAATAAGGGACTAAAAGGGAAAATTTCACGCGGAATAAAAAAGGTTTTGGGGATAGAAAAGCGCAGGCAAGCAAATGGTTTTTATGAGAAGGAATATGAGGAATTGTACGAGAAGGCAAAGAAATCTTACTTGTGAGATTTTGACATTCTTAACAAATGTTTGTAACTTGTAAATATGACGGTCAATTTAAATCATAGAAAGCAACAACTTATTCAGCGAATTGCCCAAATCAAAGAGGAAAAACACCTCTTGATGTTGGAGCGATATGTGACCGATATTGAGCAAGAAAATATTGAGCTGGATGCTATTTTTAAACCGTCAAAAAAGACCATTACAGTAGAAGAACTCATTGAAGAACAAAATTATACGGGTATTGATAAAGCGAAAATGGACGGATTGATTGAAGAAATGGACATACAAGAACCTTTAGAAGACTTACTCGAAATGCTCTAACCCATGCGTTACCTACTCGACACCAATATTTTACTGAATTACATTCGAAAATCTCCACTTTCTCAACAACTTGAAAAAGATTATGAGTTGCTTTCCAATCCTAATAATTCTGTTGTGATTTCTGTAGTGACAAAAGGTGAGATTAAATCACTTGCGGGACGTAATAATTGGGGTGAAAGAAAGTTAGAACTGTTGGAGACCTTTCTTGATGAATTTTTGGTAGCAAGTATAAATGTGGATACTATCGTTGAAAAATATGCAGAGATAGATATTTTCAGCCAAACAAAACCTGACAATTCTACCGATAGATTTACCGCAAGAAATATGGGTAAAAACGACATCTGGATTGCAGCAACTGCGGCTGTTTTAAACATTCCGCTAATCACAACAGATAAAGATTTTGACCACTTAGAAAATACACATCTTAATCTCATCAGAATTACGCAGTAACCCCTGCCTACCTACTATAACAACGATACAACAACACCCCAACACCAATACAAAAAATGCAAGCAAATTTTAAGATACTCGACACGACCATTCGTGACGGCAGTTATGCCATTAATTTCAATTTTACAGCGAGTGATACAGCGATAATTTCCAAGAAACTGGAAGAAGCAGGGATTCCTTACATCGAAATCGGTCATGGAGTCGGCTTTAATGGCAGTGAACGACACGGTAAAGCACTCGAAACCGACGAAGCCTACCTCAAAGCCACCGCCGAAGTCCTCTCAATAGCAAAATTCGGCATGTTTTGCATACCGGGCATTGCGCGTTTAGAAGATATTGATATGGCGGCAGATTACGGAATGGGTTTCGTGCGTGTAGGTACGAATGTGACGGAAGCTGAGTTGTCAAAGCCATTTATCGAAAAGGCAAAAAGCAAGGGCATGTTGGTCGCTGCCAACTTTATGAAATCCTATGGTTTGTCGCCTAAAGAATTTGCTCAAAAAGTAAAAATCTCTGAATCTTATGGTGCAGATACAGTCTATGTCGTTGATTCTGCGGGTGGTATGTTTCCCAAAGACGTTCGCGCTTACTACGAAGCTATCCGCGAAGTGACAGATATTTCGCTCGGTTTTCATGGTCACAACAACCTAATGCTCGGTAATGCCAATACGCTCGAAGCCGTAGAATGTGGTTATAATATCGTCGATACCTCGCTACAAGGTATGGGGCGCAGTGCCGGCAATGCCTGTACCGAAACCCTCGTCGCAGCACTCATCAAACTCGGTTATGACCTCGACCTCGACTACCGCGCCTTGCTTGACATCGGGCATACCTACATCACGCCCTTATACACGAGCAATGGGCGACACCCACTCGACATCACTGCCGGATTTGCAGATTTTCATACGAGTTATATGCGGATGATTCACAAGTATTCGTCGAAATACTCAGTCGATCCCGTTCTACTGATGCAGGAAATCACCAAAATTGATAAAGTGAACGTCAAGGAAAGTGATTTGGATAAACTTGCAAGCGAACTCGAAAAAGAAGAAAATTTATATATCGGAAAATTTAATTTTAGTCGATATTTCGGTGAAGAGCAAGGATGATTTTATTGACCGGAAGGTTCATCGCAATTAGAAATATCGGCATTGAAATCAGCTTGTGCTTTTACTGAAAAACCACTTCCCAATGAAACACGAGTTCCTGCCCGGTAAATAACATCTCCGCCATCAGGCACAGTACCATCAGAGGTAATAAGGACATCCGTTTGGTAAGTATTATCAGGAATAATATTGGATAAATTAAGGGAATCCGGACACGTAATGCATATGTCAGGCAAGCAGCCGGAGAAACTATTATAAATACCTTCACTGACCGGCGATAAGATTCCATTATTTATTTGACCGATAAAAGTAATAGGAAAGTCTGTATTTGTGCGCCAAACAAAATCAATACAACTTGCAGCATCAATAATGTCAAAAGCAATACGCCCGATAGGAAGCCAAGTTTCTGTCAGCAAATAGCCCGCGCCGAGTCCCAATTCTACATTATAACTGACAGTAGTGCCGAGCGTACCGTTGAGTGTATGCGGGTTATACAAGCTCATTCCAACTCCATCGTCCACTAATCCCGACAGACCAAGTTCCTGATCTATTCGAGGGTTGGTCAATAATAAAGTATCATAATCAAAGCGGTAGTTTTGTTCGGATATTCTAAAAGTCGTTCCGGTATCGGAAGCTTTTACCTCAATGTCGAAATAAATCACTGCGTCACCACATTGAAAAGGATGTTGTTGGACAAGACGCACATCAAACTGTGCCGTTTGAGCCGTTAAATAGGTAAAAGCGAGTAAAACTAAAACGAGAGTGTTTAATATTTTCATAATATAATGGTTTGCGAGTCGGTAGTTTATCGCGTTGATAAATAGCTGTTTATGGAAGTGTTTTCAAGATGAGAGTATAAAAATACAAATTTTGTTGTTTTCTAATGTATAAAACGGCAAGATTAATTATATAAAATCCTAATCACAACGTATGAAGCAACTTATCGTCATATTATTATGCTTGATTGTCAATTCAGCATCAGCACATGATATTGCATTGGCGATTTACGAAATTTCTAAAGAGAAAAATACGCTCAAAATCACCATTAAAATAGACAAAGAGGATTTAGAAAATATAGTTGCCATCCAAAAAACATCCATCAATAAATATCTCAAAAATAATATGGAATGGGAAATCAACAATAAAAATAAATCCCTCAAAATTAAAGAAATACAACTCGAAGGCGAATTGTATCACGTAGAATGTATTTTAAAAAGAATCCCCAAAAACATCCAAAATATCCAAGTCAAAAACACCATTCTAATTGATACTGTGGAAAAACATTCCAATGTCCTCAACTTCAATTTGAACGACACAGAGCGTACATTTAGATTGCATAAAGAGCGCGTAGAGACTTTTTTTGAATATTAAAAAACAAGAGTGTGTTTAAAACACTCAGTCACAATTTATTATCATTTAAAATAATATAATTTCGGATAGATAGTTATTTCACCCCAAAATTCAATTCTAATGAAGTCAATATTTTTACCAGCCATCATTCTATCCACTATAATTTTCTGTCTGAATATCGGAAAAATACAAGCCCAAACCGACCCCAATCATCCGAATATCCTGCTGATAATTGCTGATGACATGGGCATCGACGCCCTCAACGGCTATCACAATAGTCAATTACTCCCCAACACCCCAAATTTAGATGCGTTACGAGCACAAGGATTGACCTTTGAAAACGTATGGGCTGCACCCCAGTGCACCCCCACACGCGCCGCCATCATGAGTGGCAAATACGGTATAAAAACAGGCGTCACTCGTGCTCCCGGTCATCTCGACCCCAACCTGCATATCTCCATTTTCAGAGAATTAGCTACCCAAACCGCCAATACTTATGCCGATGCCCTCATTGGGAAATGGCATGTTTCGCCTGCGGGCGATTATACCGCTATGACCCAACACGGCGTAGACTTCTACACAGGTTCTTTCGACGGTGAGGTATCGGATTATTACAATTGGGAACGCCTTGAAAATGGCATCGAAACACAAGATACCACCTACGTAACAACCGCTATCACAGGCGATGCCACCGATTGGATAAATGCTCAAACCCAGCCGTGGTTTCTATGGTGGGCACATATCGCACCGCATTCGCCGTTTCATACGCCGCCGGATTCGATGTATGTATTGGGTGGAAATAACAGCGATACTCGAAATTACATGAGAGCTATCGAAGCGATGGATTTTTCTATTGGAAAATTGCTCGATAGTATCCCGCAAGCAGTACTCGACAATACTGTTATTATTTTTATTGGTGATAATGGCACGCCAAACGGACCTCTACAAAATTACCCCACAGGGCGCGGCAAAGGCACACTCTATCAAGGCGCATTGAACGTACCGATGATTGTGTCGGGCGCAGGTGTCACACGCACAGGCGAACGCGAGAATGCGCTTGTACACGCCACAGATATTTACGCCACGATACTCGAAATCGGAGGAGCCAACCTCCCCGGCGGCATGTATAATAGCCTCAGTTTCAAACACAAATTAGATAATTCGGCGGGAGATGAACGCACCTATAATTACATCGAATATTCTCGCGCTCCCGAAAATGGTTGGGCTATCCGCGATGCACAATACAAATACATCGAATTTGACGATGGTAGGCGTGAGTTTTACGATTTACTCACAGACTCCTTTGAATTGGTCAATTTATATGACAGCCTCACGACCACACAACAAAATATTCTGACTGAATTGGAAGCTGAAGGTGCAGTGATCCGCAATGGTTGGTCATGTAATGACTTTATCCAGAACGGCACCGAAACCGCTATCGATGAAGGAAGTGTTGCTTGCGGAGATGCTGCGTGCAACGATTCAAGTCCATTGAATCATAGCAATATCGGCTGCTGTGTCGTTAATTCTACACCAAGCCTATACAGTGAAATCGTCTATCAGGATGTGCGGATGATTAGTTCCAATAATTTCCCCAATCATGATTATTGCTTTAGTGCTGCTCACACACCCGCCCCACTAAATCGCTATATGGAAGTAGATGCTACACCTGAAATAGCAGCAACTACAACTTCTGTTCTAAGTAATAACAATCGCCCTGACCGCTTTTTTGGTATTGGATTAAACGGGGTAATTCTCGCACCTGCACCGGCAACGCCCTTCATTTTTGAAAATCAAAATACAGGAGAATTTAACTGGAATTGGGTGTTTGAGCCTACCAATAATCAAGGTGCGGGACAGGGTTGGGTATCGCTTGATTGTGCATCGGCGCACACAGGTCCGCAAGGCTATCATTATCACGGCAATATGTTTGAATATGCCGAAACTATAAGTCCGGGATTGAGTACAACGACTACGCCGCCTACCGGACCTGTTCAGGTAGGTTGGGCATCGGATGGTTATCCGATTTTGTATCGTTTTGGACCGGATGGAGTAGGTGGTTTGGGGCTTTTACAGCCAAGCTTTCAGCTCAAATCGGGCAACCGACCCGGAGATGGCATCACTGCCCCCTGTGGTCCGTATAATGGCAAATACACCAATGATTACGAGTATGTTCCTGGGAGTGGCGACTTGGATGAATGTAATGGTATTCAACGAACCATTAACCTCCAAACACAACATGGCAGCGAGACTTTCGATTATTTTTATGTGATAACGGATTCATTTCCACAAATTAGTCGCTGTATGGTTGGTACGCCCGATTTTACATTTGACAACAATTATCAACAGGAAACCTGCCGCACTTCACTCATATCACAAACAATCACCTTAGCTTCCGGTGAGTCAGTCAATGTTGGAAATAATACTTATACACAAGCAGGTATTTATCAAGATATTCTAACAAATTCAGAAGGTTGTGATTCGATAATTATAACGGAAATTGATAGCTACATTGATATTGTATTGAAAGCCTTTTTAGAAGGAACTTATGACTCCGCCAGCGGCGAAATGACAACTGTTCTCAATACACGTGGTATATTACCGGGGCAAACACCCACCAGTCCAATTGCGACTGCTACTCCTGCGGGGCAGCCCTATCATACGCCACCTTGGAATCATTCAGGTACGGAAGGCATAGATTGGACAGACAATGATTATCTAGGCGATGAGACCGATTGGATGCTAGTTTCTTTCCGTACCGGAACAGCAAAAAATACTGAGATAGCCATGACTTCTGCGATAGTGAAAAAAGATGGTACACTTCACTTCCCGAGTCGTGATGTACTCGCAGCAGGAGCAGCCGATTCTGTCTATATTGTCATAGAACATCGCAATCATATTGGTGTGATGACACCCCAAGCAGTTGAGATAACGAATGGTGTTTTAGCATACGATTTTACACTCAATGACAGCTATCGTGATGCGACAGGTTTTGGTCAAAAACAACTCCCGACAGGTGAGTGGGCAATGTTTGCAGGAGATGCCAGTCAATTGGATATGCCAAGTTTTGATATTAACGGAACAGATAAGGCAATTTGGTCTGATAATAACGGTAATTTCGATTATTATTCTTCACCGGATTTCAATTTGGATGGCGATGTCAATGGGCAGGATAAATCATTTTGGTTTGAAAATAATGGTATCTCATCAAGAGTGCCGAAATAAAAG
>JAHDEO010000001.1:40737-48429 GCA_020628725.1 Saprospiraceae bacterium | reverse complement strand
TGCTTCATAATCAATAGTGCATAAAGACGTAAATTGCTGTCTCTATGCACTATCGACTATCAAATTAGAGCCAAATTAATTGCAGCCGTCAATTTCAGCCGAAAAATCAGCCTGTGCTTCGACTGTAAAGCCATTATCCAACATGATAACATCACCTGCTTTATAATTAACACTTCCTCCGGCGGGTACAGTTCCATCAGAAGTAATGCTGATATCTGCCTGATAAGTATTATCAGAAATGACAGATGATATGCTAAGCGAAGGAGGACAAGCCTCACATATATCAGGAAAGCAACCGGAGAAATTACTATAATTACCTTCGGCAACATCGTAGCGCGATCCATTATCTATTTCGCCAATGTATGTAATTGGATAATCTGCATGTGTGTACCAAGTGAGATTGATGCAAGCTGTCGGGTCGATGATGTCAAAAGCAATACGTCCGACAGATACCCAAGCATCAGTCAGCGGATAACCTTCACCACCAAGCAATTCTACATTATAGCTAATGATATGAGCTAAAGAACCTTCGAGCGAATGCGTATCGTATATGCTTATTCCGATACCATCATTGACTACACCGGAAATATCAAGCTCTTGGTCAATACGTGGATTTGTCAATGCTAAAGTATCATAGCCAAAACGGTAGTTTTGTTCTGACAGCCTGAATGTCGTTCCTGCACTTGATGCTTTTAATTGAATGTCAAAATAAACAACATTGCTATCGCATGTAAAAGAAGGTTCTTGAAAAAAGCGAACATCGTATTGTCCTGTTTGGGCAATTAAACATGAGAGAGAAAATAACGTAAAAAAGATCGTAATTACTATTTTCATATGACTTAAGAATTAGGTTTAAAATCAAAACGTGTTTCTTATACTGTAAATAAATACAGCATTTTAAATATTAATTTTTGATATAAAAACTTGGTGAAGTGTGAAAAGGTAAGCTAGCGGAATTGTTTATGTTTAATTGTTCAGGAAAGGATTGTTGCATCTGTAATAAAGGTTATGAAACAAGTAAAATAAGTTTTAAAACAACGCCCCATTTCTTATTTGGCGAACATATAGCTATAAAGTGCCATGAGTTAATTGTTTTTTGCTGTTTCCTGACATAGTAAAATCGCTACAAATGCTATATCGTTGTAATGTTTTATTGGCAGATTGCCTGATAATTGTTACACGTCATTAGGAGAGTAAAGTCTAATACCCATCTGTCAAATCTGCCCCTGAGTTTCGATTTATGTATAAAAAACATTTACAAGAAATAATCACCCAAGACCCCACCCGTCACTTCCTCACCGACAGTCGCAATGGCGAGACATATACCTATGCCTCATTTTTTCAAATCGCTCAAAACGCAGGTGACTTTTTACAAAAAAACAATGTCACAAAAGTGGCATTGATACTCGAAAATTCGGTGGAATTACTTGCGCTTTATATAGGCGCATTATTGGAAGGTGTGGTGATGATACCCATTGACCCGACGAAAGGGAAAACCGAAATTGAAGAAATTTTAGAAGAGGGAAAATGTGAGGTAATTATTTGTAATTCGAAAATTTTTGAAGAAAAAATAGAAGGCAAAACCATTTTCCATATAGAAGAAATAAAATCGCAATTCTACGAAAACAACACAACATTCGACCCACAGCACATCCTTCAAATTGACGGCGAAAAATGCTACTCCATCACCTTTACATCCGGGACATCCGGCAAGCCGAAGGGCGTCATGCACAGTTTCAATAATCTCTATGGCGCAGGGCGTGATTTTGCCGAAGCGATGACCTTTAATGACAGCCATACTTTTTACCACAATCTACCGATGACCTACATGGCGGGTTTGCTCAATTTATTTTTTGTGCCGCTTGGCGCGGGTGCGCGGATTGTGATTGGTAATCGCTTTAGCATCTTCGAGGTGATGAAATTTTGGAAGCCGATTATCAAGTATCAGGTCAATGCCTTTTTCTTGATTCCAACGATGGTTTCCTTGCTGATGAAAGTCGATAAAGGCACAAAAGGAGTCGATTATTGCAAGACAAAAAACATCCTCGCGGGCATCGGCACGGCTGCCCTCGACCAGAATTTACGCAAACAATTCACCGAAAAATACGGCTTTGAATTATACGAAAGCTACGGTTCGTCGGAGGCACTTTTTACAAGTACAAATTCCCCCACGCACGAGCGCATACAAGGCGTAGGCAAGCCCATCCGCAACGTAACATGCCACTTCGCCGATGATGGTGAAATTCAAATCCAAAATCCACACAATATGTTGGGTTACTATAATATGGATACGGCGAAATTTATTGAAAATGAACGATATAAAACAGGCGACTTAGGCTATCTTAACAACGGCTACCTCACCATCAACGGACGCAAAAAAGACCTCATCATTCGCGGCGGAGTCAACATCAGCCCTGCCAAAATAGAGCGTACCATACAAGCCACCAACCTCACAGGCGAGTGCGTCATCGCAGGTACGCCCGACCCGATTACAGGCGAAAAAACCGTCTGCTTCTACCTTGAAAACCAACCCATAGAAAAAGACATCCAAAAGCAAATCAACCAACACCTCACGACTCAACTCGGTAAGGATTACGTGGTAGATGAATTTTGCTCGATAAAAGAATTTCCTCGTAATACGAATGGAAAAATTGATAAGAAGAAACTCGTAACGACTGCTTTAGCTGTCGAAAAGTAAAAACTAAACTCCCATGCGATACCTATTCGTCATCCTATCATTCACACTAATTTCTGCGTCTGTATTTTCTCAAGAAAAAGACAGTATTTATACGATTGTAGAGGAAATGCCGCGCTTTCCCGGATGCGAGGATATAGAAGGTACAGCAGATGAGAAAAAGAAATGTGCGGAGAAGAAGATGTTGGATTACGTTTACAGAAATGTACGTTATCCAAAGGTTTCAAGAGATAATATTCACTTATTTGACAAAACGCAAATATTCAGTTTTGTCGTTGAAAAAGACGGTTGTTTGAATGACTTGAAAGTTGTGCGAGGTTCAACTAAGAAAGTGAATGACATGTATATAAAATTGATTTTAGAAATGCCTTCTTGGATTCCCGGAAAACAGCGTGGAGAAGTGGTTGCAGTCAGATTAAACCTTCCCGTTCGTGTGCGTTTTGACCTCTGAACTTGAACTTCACCAGTGATAATCAACATCGACCATATCGGCTTATCCTCCAACGACCTAAGCAAAGACGGCACCCACCTCACCGCCTTAGGTTACGAAAAAGTATTTGAAGAAATTGGATTAGAAAATATGGATATCAAACGCCCATATTTACAAGAATTTACACCAACACATAACATCGTTTTATACCGAAAAAATGATACATTCGATATTGAATTATTACAACATGGCGAATTGGGAAATGGCGTGGGTTTTATTTTCCCATTTAATCAAAAAAACGAAAACGAACTCAATGAAAACACCCAATTAGACACCTTCATCATCCATACAAATGATGTCGAAAAATCTACGAAATTCTTCCAAACACTTGGCTTCAAACCCAATGGCGAAATCGAAGGTTTACCACGCCTCACATTCACCGCATTAATCGAAAAAAACGCGTACCACATCCTCCTAAAAAAAACACAAACCACCACAAAATACTACATGGACACACCCGGCTTCAATAGCATTGCTCTTGTCTCCACCAATGCTGAAAAAGAACAACGCAAACTCCAAAAAAAGGGATATAACACAGGCGAAATCGGACAAATTACCGTCAACAATCGCCTACTCAACGTCTTCTTCGTCACCGGACCATCCAACGAATTAATCGAAATCATCAGCTACGCATAAATATTAAACCACGAAGTGCACAAAGGACACGAGAGTCCTTATTAACGCAGAAAGTTCACAAAGTCATTTAGTTTTTAGTTGCCTTTGTGTTCTCTGCGGTCGTATAGTTTTTAGTGTTCTTCGTGTCCTTAGTGGTTAAAAATCATGAAATACGACGCAAAACAAATGTGGAACAAAGCCTACCGCGAAAAGCGCACCATGGCTTATCCATCCGAATACGTTATCCGAATATTAAAGGGAAAATACCCGCGCTTAAACCTTGATAAAGAAGCATTTAAAGGTGCAAATTTCCTCGACATGGGCTGTGGCGACGGGCGCAATATCGCCCTTGCCAAAGAATGTGGTTTCAAACCACACGGCGTAGAAATCACGGATGATATTGTCGAAAAAATCAAAGAAAACCTCGCACACGTAGGCGTGACCGATGCCGATATTCGCGCCGGAATGAACAACAACATTCCCTTCGACGATGCCTATTTCGACTACCTCATGTCGTGGAACGCCTGTTACTACATGGGCAGCGAAACCGACTTTGGCAACTACGTCAAAGAGTTCGCGCGAGTCATGAAATCGGGTGCGACTTTGCTATTATCTATCCCTAAAGAAACCTGTTTCATCTTCGACGGCAGCGAACTTGCACACGAAGGTTACGCCACGATTCGCAATGATTATTTCGGCTACCGCGACGGCGAAATTCTCCGCATTTTCGAGGATGCACAAGAAATCGAAAGCACCTTTTCCACCCATTTCCAAAACTTTATCCACGCCGACATCCACGACGATTGTTTCGGCTTGGCTTACCATTGGCATTTGGTAATTTGCACAAAAAAATGATGAACCACGAAGGACACGAAGAACACGAAAACTAAATTAACGCAGAAGAAAACAAAGGGAACTAAAAATTCTTATAACTCTTTGTGTCCTTTTGCGTCCTACATGCTTCGTATTTTTCGTGTGCTTAGTGGTTAAAAAAATACAAGCATGGAAATCATTGATATAACCTACACCCTCGAAGAAGGCATGACGACCTTCACCGGATTCTGGCATTTCGGCTACGAAATCCACCAACTCGGCAGACACCACATCGAAGGACGTGCTACGCGAAAAGTCTCCTTCGGTTCGCATACGGGTACGCACATGGACGCACCCCTGCACTTCATCGAAAACGGTATGACCATCGACCAAATTCCGATGGATATTATGCTCGGTCCCGTTACGATTTACGACCTCAGCCACCTGCCCGAAGATGCCGAAGTCACCCTCGACATGCTTGACCAACCAGTTACCGAGCGCATCATTTTTAAGTATGGTTGGGGTAAAAAATGGAACACCAACAAATTCTACACGGGCTACCCCTATTTGAGCGAAGAAGTGGCGCATCACTTAGTCGAAAAAGGCGTAAAAATCATCGGCATGGACAGCCCTTCGCCCGACAATAGCCGCATCAGTCTCGACAACGAAACACGCGGCACCGAAGCTGATTCGCCCATCCACAAAATCCTTTTGGGTAATGGCGTTATCATGGTCGAATACCTCGCTAATCTCGATAAATTACCCGACACAAAAGACTGGAATTGGACCGTCATGCCCATGAAAATCGGCGGTTGCGATGGCGCACCTGTCCGTACTTGTTTGCATAGGTAACGTAGCACAAAACACCAAATTACATAAGCAATATCTTTATATTAAAATGGAGAAAAAGCTAAAAAAGTCTTTCATTGAAGCATCAATAGCATTTGAAAAATCAAGAACTTCATATAAAAGAGCATCAGATGAGACTGTAGAAGCACTTTTTGATATTATTTATGAGTTAAAGAAAAAGGAGAGAAGCGATGAGGAAAATTTTGTGCTTGCAGATATTTACAATTTGTTGGATAGGGATATAGATGCTTCTCGCGTCTTGGAGTCATTCTCTCCGTCATCTCGCAAAAAACAAGAAAAACATGCCAAGAAAATTATTGAATTGAAAAGGAAAAAGAAAAACAACAATTTTTGCTATCGTGACCTGCGAGAAGCCCGAATTATAAAAGAACCCACCAAACTTTCAATTGGTGATTTTATATTGGAAAGATATGATGACTACACCCAAGTAAAAATTAAAGATGATATTAAACGTGTAGTCATGTTCAACAAATACATTAAAAATAAGGAGATTCCCATTTTTGCAATAGATAATCTGCAAAAGCTTGATACAATAATTGATTACATAACTTGGTTAGGCGCATGTAAAGAAGAATTGATAACTTTTTACAATCAAACAAAAATTGAGGGAAAGGTTGATAGGGCTGATGATGATTGGTTTGACGGATTAGATGTTTGGGTAACAGACATTGTTATGAAGAAAAATGGAATGATAGAGGGTGCTTTTGCCATATCAGACTACCTAAATTATAACTACGGTTTTCATCTTTTTATTGAAAACAAAACCATAACTTATATCGAATACGACGGGAATCTTTAGTTACAAAACACGAATTACGAATAAACGAGTAACGAATACACGAATGAACGAAATAACGAACTGGCTGATAGATTGGTTTGAGGAAAACACCTCTGAAAGCCGCACCAATATTGAAGCGAATATAGAAGCAAATTACTTCGATTCAGGCTGGTTAGATTCCATCAAATTCATTCAATTTCTCGGTGATATTGAGGATGAATATGAAGTCGAATTTGATAACGACCAATTTCAAGACCGCGAATTTGCTTCTATTTCAGGGTTGGCGAAAATTATCCACAATTCCGCCGAAAGCGAAGCCTCAACTTCCGAAGGCGAATTTACACAAAATGACATCGTACAGGCGCTACGTGAATTAGGCATCAAAACAGGTGACCACATTTTCATACATAGCAATATTGGTTTTTTCGGAAAATTAATTAACACAAAAAACGAAAATGAGGTCTATTTGGCATTTAAAAATACCTTACACGAAGTCGTCGGCGCGGAGGGAACGGTCATTCACCCAACGTTCTCATATAGCTTTTGTAAAGGACAAGATTTTGACCCCGCGATTACACCCGGAATTTGCGGCATGTTATCCGAAATGGCGCGACAAGACACCGATTACATGCGCTCACACGACCCGAATTTTTCGATTGCTGCAAGCGGGAAATTAGCCGAATATTTCACCGAAAATCCTGATAATCATTCATTTGGTAAAAACTCATTTTTCGCACGTTTTCTGGAAAAAGACGGTATTTTCGTCAATTTCAATTTTGATGCAGCAAGTACCTTCGTGCATTATGCCGAGCGCGAAGCGGAGGTTCCATATCGTTGGGATAAGCCATTTGAAGGCAATCTTATCATCAATGGAAAAGCCGAAAAAGCGACCTTTTACCACTACGTCCGCGACTTAGAAAAGCCCGAACACGCGCCCGTTTTCACTAAATTTGATGCGAAAGCAAAAGAACTAAAATTGGCAAAAACCGTCAATCTCGGACGTGGACAAATCGTCTCTATTTCCGCAAAAGATACATTTGATTTAATTCAAAAAACGCTTAAAACAGAACCGGACTTTTTACTTCCGTAACACAGACATTCCTGTCTGTGCCTTGCGCCCACACGAACAGACAGGAATGTCTGTGCTACGTTTGCCATGCTCTTCAACTCAATAGAATTTTTCCTTTTCCTCCCCATCGTATTTTGCCTATATTGGTTCGTCACCAATCGCAATTTACGCTGGCAAAACGCGCTCATCGTCTTAGCGAGTTACGTCTTTTATGGAGCATGGGATTGGCGATTTTTGGGCTTAATTATCTTGAGTTCTTTGGTCGATTTTGTCATTGGTCAACGGATGGGCGCATTGCCGAAAGAAGAAAAACGCCGGCGAAAACTATTGCTGTTTCTCAGTCTCGCGGTCAATCTCGGCAT